>JALXAQ010000231.1 GCA_026991885.1 Thiotrichaceae bacterium | reverse complement strand
GGGAGAGGGAGAGGGAGAGGGAGGGGGAGGGCAGCTTTGAGGAATTCAAAGATTACCTCCAAATCCACTCAATCATTCCTGATGAGACGCGCAAAAAAATCCATCAATATAAAAATACGGTCAAAATTATTTTTATGACATCATCTGCCAGTCGTGGGATTACCTTTGCGCGTGTGCGGCATATTCTTATTGAAGTGCCCAAGTTTCAGATTGAAAACAATTTAATGGAAATTGTGCAAGCAGTGTATCGTGGGCGCGGGGGTGAGACAGATGAGGAGCGAGCTTTAGAAACTAAAACGCGCTGGCTCACTTTTTATATAAATGATATTATTCGCTATGCCGATTTGTCGCAACGAGAACAGCGTTATCAGCGGGGCATCACTGGCGTGATGAATATCATTTTATTATTGCGGGCTGCCTTAAAAACTCGGATTGCCGGTTATGGCGATATAGGGCATAAACATGATCTTCGCATTATTCCGGTGGGAGATAAACATTTGGATTCGGTTGGCGATTCACTGTTGACAGCGGTAGCGCGATTGCTGACTCAAATTAGGCGAGAAGTCAACCGGAGCCTTGATAACAATAAAGCCGGTGTGGGTGATTATGAACACTCATTAGCGAGACTGGGGAAGGATATACGAAATCTTTTTAAACGCACCCAAACAAAAGTGGTTAATAAAACACTGACAAAACTCAATAGCTACTATGAACACTTTGCACAACGCGCAACAAAAAGCTTTTATGATGTGCTAAGCTATGAATTTGAGCCGGAATATTATATAGATGGTGACATTTTAACGGTTCCGATCAGCGGTAGCGAAGAGCGAATTGATGTGCCAAGAGATTTACTCAACGCGCTAGAACAGATAGTTGAAAATATGCTGAAGTCTGCTAAAAATCCTCAATATGCTGATGGCTTGAAAAAAGAGTTGAACAATATTGCTAAAGAAATTGAAAAGATGCAAAAAGCGGGTGATGATACCAGCAAGAGTCAAGATGTGTTTAGTCAAAACAGCAGCGGGAGTCAATATCTTTCCATACCGCTACCGGTGTTTTTTAAGCCTGAACGATTTAAGGCGTATTTTCGTCGCGGTTCAGAAACCCTGCGTAATGAGGAGGAGACAATAGCACGGGATAGTTTTCGTGATGTGCTTGGTTATTATCTTTATTCGTTATACCAACTCAATAGTAAACTTCCATTAGATGGGGGTTATGAAAGTTTCCCGTTTTTGCTGTTTCGTTGTGACAACTTTATCGCTACCAGGCAACAGCAGTTTGATAGACGCTATTTGTTTTCATCTACGGGTTTTAATTTGATTAATTTGATTTTATCGCAGACAGGAGAGTAAGATGTTATTTTTAGTATGTGTTTAAAATATAGTCGCGTATTATTAGAGTTGTCCGTAAATAAGGTTTTTTCGCCTTGGGCTAAAGCCCAAGGCATATTTAACATAAAAAGAGATGAAAGTTATGAAGATTAATATTATTAAACGAGAGACGTTAACCATATTACCCAATCCAGCACAACAAAAAAATATTGTTCGGTTCAAAAATAAAATACCTTCAAACGCGAAGGCAAATATTGAAAAATATTGTCTTCCCAATGATACCATAGCTATACAAGCGACATCACCAGGTAAAGTACCGGGTTCAAAAGCCGTTTATGAAAAGCAGATTGATGCGAATGGTACAACAATCCAATATACGAAAACCACGTATGATCCACAGGGCAATATTGTCCATGTCAAAGATAAAATCAATATAGGAACGTATCCATAAGTAGCTCAACAAAAGTCTTTTAACATTTTCAACTTTCAAAGAAATCCGATTTTTTAAAAAAATCGGATTTCTATAAATGTACTTAGAAACAATGCACTTAATGGCATTACTCCATAGAAAGAGGTGAAACTTATGACTAACAGACGACAAATTTTGCAAGCACTCATCACGTTTTCTAAACCCCTAGACTTGTTGAGCCAAGAATTAAGCCAGTTAGAATGGGATTATGAGGGTGAGCCTGTCATTCTCAAACCAATTCATGTTGTAAAAGTGCTTAATCGTTTTTTGTCTGGTGAATTGAATGTCAAGGATATTGAAGCTTGGGCGAATATGATTGAATGTAGAGAGGACTTGGAGTATGAATATTCTAATCATGAACAATTGGAAAAAGTCATTTATGAGTTTGCCAACCCGGATATTGAAGGTCAATTAACGATAGCGCGATGTCAGAAAATTTTTATGGTTTTCTCGCCACCGCGCTCTAGCGAGCGTCACTACACTCAACAAATTGGTCTAACCTTAGAATGGGCACTTAGCACTTTTTATTGTTCCAACGCGCCAGTGTTGGAAGCAAAGCAAATTTTTAACAAGGATCAAACATGTCTCACGAAATAACACCAGATAACGATCACCTAGAATTTTCACACTCTGTAATAATGAAAGAGATTGCCAAGGCTATCAACCAAAGTAGTCCTTTCAGACACAAAGAAAATGTCCAAACACTGGGCTTGGATTGCGTCACTGTGACTAGAGAAGTCTATCGCAATTTGCAAGCCCGTAATTTATATGAATTGGTTAAGGGTAGAGCGGGGGAATTTCACACCTTTGGTGCTTTCCCACTTCAGGACGAGCCACTAGAAAAATCCGTGACAAAAATTTATACCCAACTCCTTAAACAGATCGACGACATTCCACCTGAGTGTTTAGCGCACATTGTCAAATCCAGCGCGGAGATGGATAACAATAATAGAAATAACATCTTTTCCATCAACAACCAATCTCCGCCCTTTAAATCTAAAAATGGCGAATTGCAACCCGTATCGACTGGCGACAAAAAAACGGGAGAAATACCATCATTTCGCGCCCATTTGTGCAAAATCCAAATGACAGCGGGTGTACATGAGGGACTTCAACAGGCTATCTCTAATCATTATGATAATCTGATTCAGACAAGTGACGAGATAGAAGAAAAAGTGGAGGCTTTATCAGAAATTAATCGACAAATCAAAAAAATATTTGATGATCCTGATAATCGTGCCATCATTGGCTTACATGAATTATTAGATAAAGAAACCTCTGGGCTTGTCAAACGCGAAGTAGGTATTGCCTATCTTGAGTATTTACTTGTCAATGCCAAAAAGCAATCCATAGCCGCTCAAGAATTGGAAAAAATTATCAACAAGATCCGCTGGGTTGAAGATTATATCCATCATCCTGACAGAAACAATGATGATTGCTTGTACCAAGTGACGGATGAACATAGCTGTGACTTACGCGAATTGCTTAGCAATGCTGATGCGTTTAGAAATTTGCCCGTCATCGGTTTGATTGAGGGCAATCTTGAAGAGAGAAGTAGTCAAACTGAACGGGTATTTGTATTTGGGCTCCGCTTTAAAGCCAATAATCCAGTGACAGCGCCTGATAAGGATTTTCCTGAATTAGGGAGTGGCATGACTGTTTATGCTCACCATTTGGCAAAGGCGATTAAAGTTTTAGAATTGGCAAAACAATTTAATACGGCGCAGGGAGATGAAAATACGGATTACACTCAATTACGCCGTTTTCTTGGCAGAAGTGTTAGGACCGTTTTTTTGTACTACATGGTGTTTAGTGATTATCCAGAAAAAACGACATTGACATGGTGGCAAAAAACGGCGACTATGCTTCATAAGCGTGATCCAGAAGCATTGGATAGACTGTTAAAGTTAGCAAACACCATGCTGGTGAATAAGACAAAAACGACAGAAAAAACAATCACTCCTGCCCTTAAAACTCTGAAAGCCGTTTTAGATTTAGAGAATAAAAAAATACCTTGCTTTAAAGGCAACAGAAAATGTCTAATTTCATTAGACAAAAATGTAGTCAAAAATGACATTTTTGAGGCTGCTGAGGGTGACATTTTTATTAAAGACTTGCACAAATCGACAAGTCAAGACACAAATACCTTAAAAAAATGTCTGCGCTATGTTCGCATCGTTAAAGAGGAGAAGATTTCTCCTGAAGAGACTTTACATTCGATACCCTTCAACTTCTCTTTTTATGACAACTTTTTTTATGCTGATAGACAAAAAAAACGCCCTATCACTGTACACACTCAAGCGCAAACATGGGATTTTTTGCCCGTGTTAGTGCGCCCTCAAATCCCTTCGGGAGAAAATCGAGACATTTTCCATAAACCACTCACTCAAACAGCGGGCTTGATGGTACAAATCATGCCTGACATCAAGCCAGATAAGTCAAATACCTTTGAGTTTTTTGTCTACAAAGTGACAGCCGCCGTCGTTTTTATACTGGGATTATCGGCGCTCTGTCAAAAACTGTCTGAACAAAAAAAGCTGGCTATTCCCTTGGTAAGAGTGCATAAAAGTGATAAAAATGATCCCATTGAAGAATATTTAAAGTCTGTTTGTGCGGCAGTCACGTTTTTGCTTAATGAACAATACACTGCGGGGGATCAAGGCATTCAACTGCTCAATTTTAAAGGCACTCAAAAGCAACTCGGTTACAAAATAACCAATGCCAGAAGTTCCCTTTACGCTTTTTTACCCAAAACGTTTATCGCGCCCGGCTTTGCGCCAGCGTTTAAAAAACTGGCTATTATTATCGTCACCCAGCGTGTCGCCAGCAAGCACAAGTCTCAAGATGATGACTATAGCTTAGTCAACTTATTTGGGCGAGTGGTGATGCTTGAGCGCATAGATGAGCAAACTATCCAATTGAACAGCAATTTTTTGACATTTTCCGAAAACTATTACAAGCGTGACATTCACACTCATCCCAAAACCTTGATAGATACTGTTCACAATTTGTATGATAAACATGGGATACGTGATGTTTTGTATATTGCCAAAGCACCGTTTACCAGTAATCTGAATCTGACACAAAAAGAGCCACAAAAGGCTCTCTTTTTCATGTCGGAGACGGTTTTACAAGACATGATGAAAAATCGTGATGACTTGAATATTTACCCTGCATTTTGTGAAAAATATCCTGCCAAAATGTTTAGCGGTAGTCAATTGAATGCGATTTATATTGATGATGTGCCCTCTATCCAAAAGCATGTCCAAATGGATAGTGATAAAGAAAGCCAAATTGTGACTTTCTTGAATATTGCCAATGGCATCCAAGTCACAGGCAAAGAGGCAGAAAAAAACTTTTTCAATAACATTATGTCTTATGCCACTTTGGACAACATTTACAAAGATCGCACCCTCCAATCCGGCATTATGGAGCGAATGATTGCCCCTGGTACTGCGTCACGACAAACCCTGATTGATTTTATTTGTCTGCTACACGCTGGCGTTTATGAGAAAGTGGATAAAACAGTGACACTAAAACTCAATCCGTATCAAGACATTTTAGAAGATGACAACGTGAATCGTCTCAATACGTTTTCTGCCTTTCCGACAACAACAACAGAATTTAACCTGTTTGCGTTTCTGACGAAAATACAGCGGATTATTCGCTTGATTGATAAAAAATAACAATAGGACAGGATTTTTTATCAACCCCTTGCTATTTTTGTTGGAGTCCAAAGCTTTAGCTTTGGATTCATCGCCAATTTCGCACTAAGCCACCCACCCTTCTGACGCTTATTCAGTTTTTGCAACTCTAAAGCGGCTTTTTGATAACTAATGCGCTCGCTTGCCAAATCTTTATAAATTTGATCAGCCATTTTACGGCGTTTCACCGCATCACCCGCATCTAAAAAAGCTTCAAGCCATTCAAACCCTTTCTGCCAAAAACCACCCGTTTGAGTCTCCTGGCTCGCCTGTGAATTGATTTCATTCATTGTCCGTTCTAGCTTATCGAGTATCAAGACAAAATGCGCCTGAAAATAGGCGCGTTTACCTATATCCGTTTCTTTGACTTCGGCTATCGTTTGACGCACATATTCTTCACTCAGTGGACCATATTCTTGAAAAGCCACTAAAGTATTTAATCCCTCTTCCGCAATACTTAACTTCTGATTTTTTAATTGTGTCAGTGCCTTATAACAAGTTTCCCATGCCTGCCAACGATAAACAAAATCAAGTCCTGTGCCTTTAATATTTTGCATGCCCATAATACGATTATGAAAACCAGGCGGCGTCTCTCTAGCAATACGCTTGATAATTTGATTACCGGGCATATAGGGATCATAAATCACAACCAATTTTTGTTCAAACCATTGCCATAATAATTGACGAAATTCTTCATCTAATTGATTGTGCTGATCTTGGGTAACATTTTCTAATTTAGCGGCAAAGGCTTTATAAGCCTTGTAATTTTCCACATCTTGTTTAAGACGCTCAAAAATCGCCTTATCAGCATCCGGCAAGCGCTCAGACAATTTGTCAGGTTGCTGCCATAAGCTCACTAATTCCTCATCAGAGTCACCTAGCATTATACGCAAACGTGCTTGGATATGTTCTTTAGTAATAGGTATGCGAAGATCACGCGCAGCCTTATCGAGCTGAGCTTGGCTACTATCACCAGACCATAAAGTTTTTTTGCCCTCTTCCCAAGCTTCACGGATATAACCAACCATACCCGTTAAATTGGTGCCAACCAAAACATGCTGGTCCGCACTCAGATCTTCTGCCAAAAGGCTGGCAAAAACGCGAGAACGCGCAATACGATCAGCGCGATTGTTGATCAGCGTACTGATCCAAACATCGGGAGCCGTTTCAGGGGTTTGATCACGCAAACCCATCCGTGCCCAATTATTCAAACAACCAAAACGCTCATTGGCAGACATGCCCATGAGAAATTCCAATCGACGGTTCTCTATAAGCGCAATAGGATAACTTTTTAAAACGCCTATATCCAGCACAACACGATCCGCCATTTCTTTGAGCGCGAAATCTGCTGGGATGCCTAACTCATCTCCCACTGCCATCACTAAGGCAATATTATAAGGATGCTCCTCATAAGGAAAACGTGCGAGCACATCAGGTGTCAACAATCCGGCTTGCAACCAATTGATAAGGCGTAAGCGCGTCTTAAAATCATTGGCTGCCGTTTGCAATATTGGCCACATTTGTTCCTCAGTCGTCAGCAAAGTGCCATGATCTGGAATAAAATTGGTCATGACTTGGGGAATATTAATTCCAGCCGGACCTTGCAAATCTTCATGATCAGGATAAGTATTGGTTATCGTAGAAATATCATCGCGTGTCCACTGCTTTTGCAAAATTTCTACATAAGCCGGCGTGAGCCCCATACATTCCCACAAAAAAATATCCATATCCATTTTATCCGCCAAGCGTAACACATTGTAATGTTCCCAAATAGTGGCCTTATCATAGGGGCGGAATAAAAACATTTCGCGAGTGGCATCGAAAGGGGTGGCATACAAAAACATCGCCTCGCAGCCCGTCGTTTTAGAAAAAATACTATAGCCCAAGGCATTGAGCATAGCCGCTTTAATGCGCTCCGTGCCCGATTTACCCCGTGTGCCCCAGCCGCCAATTATTAAAGGAATATTAGCGCGAGTGCGATTAAGCAAATGGCTGGCATAAACATGCGTTGTCACAAAAAAAGCCAAGACGGCTACACTAAACAGCCCTAAATCTTGAAAAGTATTTTGATAGACTGAAAAAAAGTATTCAGAAATACGTTGCCAAGCTTCTTGAAAATCAACAAAGCCAAAGGGGAGCACCACCGGAAAAAAGCGTTGCACTGCTTGATCTGAGCGGAAATCGGGTAGCGTTGGATAAGTATGATTTTGATATTTGACTGTAAAACCCAACTTTTGCAACGCTTTAATATAAGTATCAGCGGGCGTTTGGCCTTTTTCTTGCCAATTGCGTAATTGGGCATAGTGACTAAAATGCCAAGTCAATTTCCAAGCAGACAATCGCCGTCGCCACCAAGATTTTGGAGCAGAAACGGTGGTAATCCCTTCACTGGTATAAATCTGTACCTCGCGCTGGCGTAAAGAGTCAATCAATTCATCAACCAAAGGCAAATAGGGACGCCAACCCGCTTCACTTTCCATCAATAAAGGCTCACCCGGGACTTTGGTTTCAGCGACTTCACACAGTATGCCTGAAGGAATGCGTATTTGACCGGAAAAATGTCGACCCGTGGTATGTGGAAATGCTTGACGTTTATCAGGAGAAGGATGACGAAATTCGTGTATCAATCGCCACCAGCGAAAACCAAAGCGATGCCCACGAATAATAGTCTTATTAAACCGCTTAATATCATAACCAAAATCTGCTTGACTGATCACTGCCAACACCCTAGCCAAGGTACTTTCATCATAAGACGCTTTTTTAGCTAAACGTCGAACTTGTGCTGGTTTAACCGTCTGGAGATCATCTTGTAATTGTCTCCGTAGTACACGGGTTTCCGGTGCCATATCACACCACAAACGCTCGGCTGCCTGTGCCGCCCAACGCCGTACTGCTGCTGGTTTATCAGCGGCACAATGAATTTCTTCTATTTTTTTCAGCAACGCCTGTTGCCACACAATGGCTGAATCCTCTGACAATAAAGCCGGCGCATCTGTGGCAAGCTTGAGCGCCACCCGCAATACAAACTTATCATTTTCAGTGCTTAAACTGTCAATGAGCAATTGCAACAAAAAGGCATTGAGTTCGCTTCTAGCCAACAAAGACAGAATTTCCAACAAGGCACCCGCCCTAACGGCGGCAACTTCATCCTCGCACACCAATTGGCGCAAATAAGTCTGCACCATGTCAACGGGTGCTGCTACCAATGTTTTAGCCAGGGCTTGACGCACAAAAGGGCTGGGATCTTTGACAATCACTGAAATAAGATCAGGCAAGCATTGTAAATTTCTACCCCATAAATGCACCAGTTGTTGACGCACAAACAAATCATCGCCCTCACCAGGCTCAGTGAGACGTTTTTTTAAAACCACTGGCAAGGACTGAATTGAGAAACTTTCCAATAAATTCAATGCTTCACACTGAATCCAAACATTCTCTTGATAATCCACACAAGCACGATAAATATATTGCACTGTGGCTAGGCTGACACTATCTTCTTGAATTTTATCAGGTAGTTTTTTTAAACAGGTGGAGAGACAACGAAGAGCCTCAATGCGTACCCGTGTATCGCCAGGATAGTGAAGTAAAGGTTTAAGGGCATTTTCCAAATTATAATGTTGCCAGCTCTCTTCACTCAAAACGATACTCGCTAAAACACTGAGCCTTTTTAGAAAAAAAACCAATCGGCGTTCACTCAACTTCAAAAGACGTTGATAACGCCCCACCACTGCATCTTGTCCAAAGTAACGCGAAAAAGCTTTTTTATCTCCCTGAATTTGCCACCAATTGGCACCCAGTATTCGGGCAAAATCAAGAATCTGCTGCCTTTGTTTCTTGATATTAACCGTATTACTATAACGCTTATTAAAGTGACTGTAGTGCTCACGCTGACTGTTAATATAAGTTAACTCTTTGTCAAGGCGATAACAAAAAAATTCGACAAGGCTATGGGCAAGTGCTTGCCGAGAGATAGCGGGTTTAGTATTTTTCAACCACGCCTGATATTCACGGAGCAAAGGTTTAATTAATTTGGCTTCAGCCTTGAGCCAACGGGGATGAATGCCCTCTTCAATCAACGCACGTATGGCTTGTGAGTTTCGTTTGAATATAGTCATTTGAATATTGTAGTTTATAACTCGATGCCATTAAGTTAAGAAATATTGTAGGGTGGGTATCGCTCCGCTCTACCCACCCTACAAAAAAAGCTTAACTTAATGGCATTGACTTTATAACTCGATAGCGTGGTTGAGGAGTATTTACAACGGACGGCATCAAATTTTGAGCTTTGAAGCACTCAGCTATAGGGTTATTTTTATAAAAAGCCAAAAATTACTGTTTTAAGGTACCAAACCTTCCCAGTTTTTACGTTTAGCCTTGGCGTACCAGTAGAGGATATCTGCATATCCGCCACTCGCAGCATACCGTTTTCGCCACAACCCTCTGAGAGTTTGCTCGGATACATTGGGACAAATCTCAGTAGAAAGCTGCTTAAAAGTGATCCCGTTTTTATCAGCGAAGTCTCTTAACCATGCTTTATCACCATCTTTAAAGGATTGTTTTTTTTTCATAAATTTCTCTCCTAACCAAGTGTTGACATAGGTGAATCACATTATTATAATGGCAGCCGTGATTAGGTGAATCACCTTTTTTTTAATTGACAACACCACAAGGAGTGGCGGTTTCTTAGCCGACCAAAGCATAGTAGAAACCGCCGAATACTAACCACTTATAGGAGTGTTCAGTGTGCATACTATATCGCAAAATCTACCTAATGTCATCACCATTAATGATGCTGAAGTTACACAGCTTGTTTACAAAGACCAACCGGTCGTTACTTTCAATATGATTGATCAAGTCCATAGTAGAGCTTCTGGGACGGCACGTAAACGGTTTAATGATAACCGGGTACGGTTCATTGAGGGTGATGATTTTTATCAGTTGAGTTATCAAGAAGTTAAGTCGCTGTCCGAATTTCGGACGGCGGGTATAACTCCAAATTCACAAGGGCTTACCATTTTTACTGAGTCAGGTTACTTGATGCTGGTCAAATCGTTCACAGACGATTTAGCTTGGCAAGTGCAACGTGAGCTAGTCAACAAATATTTTGCGCCGCAAACCCCACTTCAATCCCAAATGCTAGAATACGCCCGCATCAACAAAGAATTGATGGCTTTATTCGGCATAGACGGCAACATGCAAACCCTCGCCCTCAACAATGCGATGCAAAAAGAGTTTGGTGTAAACTTGTTAGAAACTTGGGACCTTAACGGGCTTAAATCGGAGCAGCAACAACAAACCCTCACCGTCTCCGACATCGCCAAACAACTAGGCATCGGCACCCGCAAAATCAACCCCGTACTGATTGAAGCCGAACTACAATCCTCGCACCGAGATCACAAAGACCGTTTGTATTATGAGTTGACAGACAAAGGTTTGGAGTACGCGATTTATCTGGACACTGGCAAAAAGCACAGTGATGGTACACCGATTAGACAGATAAAATGGTACGATAGCGTGGTTGAGATACTGAAGGGATATTTACAACTCCCAAGAGGCTGTTTCTAAGTTGGGATTAATTAATTTGGCTTCAGCCTTGAGCCAACGGGGATGAATGCCCTCTTCAATCAACGCACGTATGGCTTGTGAGTTTCGTTTGAATATAGTCATTTGAATATTGTACTTTATAACTC
>JALXAQ010000230.1 GCA_026991885.1 Thiotrichaceae bacterium | reverse complement strand
TTAATCTTTTGACTTATCCCTGTTAATAAATAATCCCTGTAGTTAAGATTTTGACTTATCCCTGTTAATAAATAATCCCTGTAGTTAATCTTTTGACTTATCCCTGTAGTTAAGATTTTGACTTATCCCTGTTAATAAATAATCCCTGTAGTTAATGTTTTGACTTATCCCGTGAAATAATCCCTGTAAGCAGCCACATAAAACGATTACCCGAATAGGTTTAAAAAAGGAATTCTAGTGACAAGCAAAAAAAAAGCCTTAATAACAGGCATTACCGGACAAGATGGCGGCTACTTAGCAGAATTTATGCTAAAAAAAGATTATGAAGTACACGGTATCAAACGCCGTGCCTCATCTTTTAACACTAATCGCATTGACCATCTCTATCAAGATCCGCATGAAAAAGAGCGCAACTTTATCCTGCACTATGGTGATCTGACAGATTCCACCAATCTAATTCGTATCATCCAACAAGTCCAACCTGACGAAATTTACAATTTGGCGGCGCAAAGCCATGTCGCCGTCTCCTTTGAAACACCAGAATATACGGCTAATTCCGACGCATTGGGCACTCTCCGCATCCTTGAAGCCATCCGTATCCTTGGATTAGAAAAGAAAACCCGTTTTTATCAAGCATCGACTTCCGAATTGTTTGGCAAAGTGCAAGAAATTCCACAAAAGGAAACCACTCCCTTTTATCCGCGCTCGCCCTATGCCGCCGCTAAGTTATATGCCTATTGGATTACTGTTAACTATCGAGAAGCTTATGGTATCTATGGATGTAATGGCATACTTTTTAATCACGAAAGTGCCCATCGAGGGGAGACTTTTGTTACCCGTAAAATCACCCGCGCCCTGGCACGTATCAAACTTGGCTTACAAGATAGCTTATATCTAGGCAATCTCGATGCCAAACGTGATTGGGGACATGCCCGTGACTATGTTGAAATGCAATGGTTAATGCTACAACAAGATGAGCCTGAAGACTTTGTGATTGCAACGGGCAGGCAATACTCAGTGCGAGATTTTGTACAAGCCGCTTGTCAGCACCTCGATATATCTATCCAATGGCAAGGAACTGGCATCGATCAAAAAGGCTACGATGAAAAAACCGGAAAAAACATCATTAGCATCGATCCGAGATATTTTCGACCCACCGAAGTAGAAACCTTGCTCGGTGATCCGACCAAAGCTAAGGAAAAATTAGGCTGGGAACCGGCTATTTCTTTTGAACAATTAGTTGAAGAAATGGTAAAGGAAGACCTCAAGTTGGCTGAACAAGATGCCCTTCTTCAGCACAAAGGTTTTAAAACATTCAAGTACCATGAATAAAAACGCACGTATTTATATTGCTGGACATCATGGATTGGTCGGTGCAGCTATCCAGCGGCAGTTAGCGTCTTATAAAGATTTACTCTTACGCACTCACCGAGAATTGGATCTCACTCAACAAACGGCGGTGATGGATTTTTTTCAGACGGAGCAGCCCGAATATGTCTTTTTAGCAGCCGCCAAAGTTGGCGGTATTCACGCCAATAATACTTATCCGGCTGATTTCCTCAGAGATAATGTGCAGATACAGACCAATATTATTGATGCAGCCTATCGAACAGGCGTAAAAAAGTTATTATTTCTGGGCTCTTCCTGTATTTATCCCAAATTGGCTCCACAGCCTATGAAGGAAGAATATCTCCTCACAGGCGCTTTGGAGCCGAGCAATCAATGGTATGCCATCGCTAAAATAGCGGGCATCAAAATGTGTCAAGCCTACAGAAAACAGTATGGTTTCAATGCTATCTCTCTGATGCCAACTAATCTTTATGGTCCTGGGGACAATTTCAATCTTGAAAATTCCCACGTTTTACCCGCCTTGATTCGCAAATTCCACGAAGCCAAGGTGCGTGGAGAGCCCGCCGTTGTCGTTTGGGGAACGGGCAAGCCGCGCCGAGAATTTTTGCATGTTGACGATCTCGCCAATGCCGCAGAATTTATGATGACACATTATGACAGTGAAGAAATGATCAATGTAGGCGTTGGTGAAGATGTGACTATTTTGGAACTCGCCGAAAAAGTGAAGGAAGTTGTAGAATATCAGGGCTCAATCACTTTTGATAGTTCAAAGCCTGATGGAACGCCTCGAAAATTATTGGATGTTTCACGCCTTAAGGCACTTGGTTGGCAGGCAAAAATTTCACTGCAAGCCGGGATTGAGTCAACTTATCGTTGGTTTTTGGAAAATCAAGAGATGATGATAGATAAATAATACGACGCGGAGCGTCGATGCATGCATTCCCACGCAGAGCGTGGGAACGAGAAAACTACTCAGCTATCCTCGTTCCCACGCTCTGCGTGGGAATGCCTGTTTGCACCGCTCTGCGGTGCGGGACGCGGAGCGTCCAGCAAGGCATTCCCACGCAGAGCGTGGGAACGAGAGGCTGAGTAGTTACAAACTTTTTTACCTTTCAAAACATAATACATCATCAAAGAATTTCCCTTAATGATTTTTTTCAGCCTATTTTCACCTGGATTAATAGGCTCCCTTAAAGTATCAGCCCATAAAGCCTGAATCAGCTTTCTAAACAGTTTATAATCTGGAGATTTTCTCTTTGAAGGATGCACCTTTAAAAAAGTAGCAATCAAACTTCTATTATTAAAGGGAGAAATTTCTTCAATTGCTATATCTTGCTCAAAGGGTGCCAATGCTCCCCAGTTTCCCATTCTTTGTTCCCAATAAAACAGATCAAGCACTGGAATATCAAAATTTTTTGAATACTCAGTCGCATCAACAAGCCACTCCTTTAACGTCATTTTGACAAACTCATTTTCTTGTGGATATTCTGAAAATAAGAGTAACATGTCCAAACTGATTTTTTGGCTTGTATAACCATAAAAACATCGTACTATTTCAGCACAATTTCCATTCACATTGATAATGTTTGGGCTACGATTGTTATCATAGTGATATTGGATATTTGCTGTTTTTGGCAATATTCTTGGAAATAGATGTTCTTGATTATACAAACGGATAAAATCACTTCTCAGTTGACTTGGTTTTATGGCTTCAAATCTTAATTCTAATTTTTGACTGAGCTTGTTAGGTACCCATACATCAGGTGAGCCATCCCACATATTGAATACATAAAACTGAATTTTCTCTTGAAATTCTTTAGAAGCGGCAAGCAAAATCCGACTATCCCACCCCCCCGTTAAGGGTTGCACCAGATTATATCTGCTGACTAAGGCTGCAAACGTGCCTTTCAATATAGAAGACGCATAATCTATAACCTCTTTTTCATTTGTACACAAATCCAGCCTTTTAAGCACTTTATTATTTAAATCTAAATAATGATTAGGCAATAATTTGCGTAAACGATCATCTATACATTTATCTCCATACCATAATGACTCATTTTTTTTATATTGAGGAAGATTGATTAAGTTTCTTTTGAGAGGATTTATTTGGAGTTCATAATCATAAAAATCTAAAAACATTTTAGGCGAAGAAGTGAGGATAGTCTCACCCTCTGATAACTTAAAATAACATTGCCTCAGACTGCAAGCATCACTCACAACAATAAAAGAAGTCTCATTTTTATAAAATAAGATATATCTGCCAGAAAGCACCTGAATGTTTTTCAAAAACAGAGACTGAGTTTTGCACTGTTTAGCCAGTTCAATCACAATCTCATCATTGCTCTGGGCAGGTTTCAGTGGATTTAATATATATCCGATTAAAAAAACTTCTGTTGAGAAATATTGGGCATTTGATGTCGATAGGGGAAAGCCTGAATAAATATATAAATCATTCAAAAAATGAACCGGTTTAATATTATGAAAATTTGAGTTGTGTTTGTTTGTAACAAGATATTGATTTCTATACATTAAAAAAAAAAAAAAACAGTAGTTAAGCTAGTGCAAGAGGGCGGATGACACGGATTAAAAACCTAAATCTATCTGATCTTTTGACTTATCCGTGATTCAATGGTTTTTGACACTTCCGGCAAATGTTCCAACTCAAAAACCCGCTCAGGCGAATAACCTAACAACTCAAAATCCAAAATCCCATCAATCGTATGACACTCATCGCACTGTCGCCCCGTTTTTTCAATGCCATGATTAACCATTAAAGTGCCCATTTGACGCATCCAATGGGGTTCAACATTCACCAACTTGCCATCAACCAGCGGATAATCCGTTTTCCAACCCTCCAAAACACCGAAATAAGACATGAATTCATCCATCATATATAACTTAAATGGTGTTTCATACATGCGTTTGATAATGGGATTTTGAATAGCGATTTTAACCGACTCTATCGCATTGCCTGTCTCATAATAACTCGGATAATCAAAAGGCAAAATCATCGCCCCAAAAGGTCCCTGATTGCCCATATCTTCATACATCATAGCATTAAATAACTTAAACGGATAAATTTTACTTTTTCCTTGATTCATAACCGGGCGCAAGTTTTCTTGAATCATTTGGCGGCGTTTTTCTAGCATTGCCGGAGAAAGCTGGCTTAAAGGGTGAGTCGCGGCTTCCACATATTTTTCTACATCAATATCAGCATACACCTTTTTCAATTCTATCGCCTTAGCACGTATTGCCGCAATCACCTCCGGCTCATCTATGACAACCCTCAATGGACTATACGCATCAGACTGATTCGGATTATTACCCAAAGCATTGGCTAAAAATGTACCATTGCCATTCAGCCATAAAAAGACAAAACCCTTTCCCACTTCTCCAGATAAATAAATATCTGTCGGCAAATAAACCCCCTCTTCTTCATCCCAAGTCGGATGCAGCCAATCTCTTAACACCACATTATTATCTTGCAACTTGCGAATATGACAAGTTTCACAAGCCAACCTAGCGATATGTCCATTCAATATCGCTTGATCTCGGGTGTGTGGTGCAGCCGAATGGCAAGTTTCACAAGACACCGTGTTATCCGTTAAATCATTCGCAACCAAATCAACACCCAAGCGCCCACGCGGAATTTTATGCCCCTCTGGCACATGGCAATCCGTGCAAATCAAGCCAGCGGCTGCATGTACATCATCCTCAGCACTGAACGGATTACCCCGCTTAGCCCCTTTATGCAACAAGCGCCTATTTTTATACCCCAATGATTTTGCCGCCACATTATATTGATAAGCATCACCCCCCATATTATGCTGATGACAATTCAAACAATTTTTATCACTCGCCCTACCAACACTCAAAGCCGCTTTCATACTACGATCCTGATTCCAACGCCGCCCATACGCATCTTCAATGACATAACGTTGATTCATATCATATTTAGCAGCGTGACAAATCAGGCAATCAATACCTTGCTTAGCATCAAAGGGCACATCACCCACAGGCATCATTTTTTCAGTAGCGGGGTGATAATTTCCACCGATATGACATTGTCCACACCCCTCACTGCGAATCTCAACTTCACCGTGGAAAGGCTTGGATTTGATTAACGCCGCCCAGCCCGTCCAAGAAAAACTGCCCGGAATACCACACGCGCGATTAATTTTACCGACTGGGATAGCTCGTCCCTGATTGATTTGGCGCCCATCATAACCATAAGTTGAAAAGCCAGAAGATGAACTTTGAAACTTAAAATGCACTGAATTGACAATATCATCCAAAGTATTCACCGTCGAACTTGTACCATCAGCATGATGTACCTTAATCGTTTTATGGCATTGTAAACAAGTTTTTGGTCCTTCATATTGGCGGATATCCGCATCACGAAAATATTTGATATGTTTAAAATCGGTTCGCCTTAGAAAAGATGGCGTATTCATCAACATATTCATTTTGAGCTGACGGCTTAAATCATTTTTTTCATAACGCGCTGTTAATTCGTATGCCAAAGCCTCAAATTCAGTTTGACTGAGTTTCTGACTGCTCTCATAGCTGAGTTTGGCATTGACAACGCCAGTATAAGATTCAAACAGCATCGGATAGACTAATTTATAAAAAAACACACTCAAAATCAGCACGATGAATAATATGATGACAAAGCGCTTATTATTCATAATCTTTCTCCTTATGCCAACCCGTTAGCATTGCCCGCAAATTAGTGAAAACGGTTTCGCCAGTCGTAATAATATATATATGTGCCACCATAAACAGAACAAGCAAATAAGCCACCACTAAATGCGTTATCGCAATCAGCCAAAGATTGCCCATAGTGCCCCAAAAAAATAAACCACTGCCTATCAAAATAGGCATTAAGCCATACATCACACCAATATAACTTAATTGTTGCAAAGTATTAAATTTCAGTTCGGCTGAAACGTGGAACGGGTGGGGATCGCCTCTGAAAATACCAATGGCATAATAATGTGACTGCCTAATTAAGCGCCCTACCAACCCTTTAAATCTGAGCCGATAATGTTTACCATTTTCGGTGACAAAATTGCCGATAAAAAAAACCAACCAAGCGAGCGCCAACATAATACCAGCTACATTATGGACTAATATCGCTGTCTCAAAAGCTAAAAATTGATTACCAACCGCAAAATGTAAACGGGTACCTGAAATGATCAAAATAATAAACAACAAAGCATTCGTCCAATGCCATAAGCGTATCCAGAGAGGATAGAGATAAAATTGTTTCATTTTTTATTGCTCCGCGTCAAAAAACGTCCCAAGCCATGTGCAAACAAACCGCATATCGTTAAAACCAATATGATTAAACTCCAACGATCAATAGTCTCATGACGGCTCATACCAATAATATAAGCATCATTAAAAACCGCTTTATTAAACCAACCCGATTTTTGCAAATCTTCTTGTGAACGATACTGATACAGGCGAGAAAGTAAAGTCGCCTCTTTAGAGTGACACTCGACACAATTTTTAACACTCTCTTTGGCTGGTAAAATCTGATGAGTAGAATATCTCGTATGACATTCTAGGCAGCGTATTGAACGCCAATGTAACAAGGGCTTGGGCAACCATTGGTGACTGATGACGAGTAAGGGCGACGCATGACAATTTAAGCAAATCTCATTATCATAACGAACAATCTCACTGATCTCCTCGTGGGAAACCTTGAATTGGTGCGGATCATGACAAGAAAAACAGCTGAATTCTATTGACGCATGAATACTTTTTTTAAATGCTTGTTCAATCTTAACAAATCCGTAATGGCTCAATTTAGGATCATCTTTATGACAATCGAGACAATATAAATTTTCTGTATTGTCAGGATGCGGATAATGGCTATAATCAGCCGTATGACAAGTGGTACATTCCAAACGCTTGTGGTTGGATTGTCGATATTGTTGTGGATCGACATATAAATTAACGATATTACCCGTGCTCTTGTCACGGTAAGCCAAAGTTTCCATGCCATGACAACGCAAACAATAAGCGGTTGTCGTATTGGCAAAGGCAGAAATGGCGGAAAATAAAATCAGAAAAGCGGATATTCTCACATAAATGTTCATAATATCGAGTCCATTTAACCAACCGTCAAACAAGTTTCCGTTTTTCAGTACTTTGACATTAAAAATCGTTTTCAATTCAGCCATTGAGTATTTTCTATATGTTGTTCGGCTAAAGCCGCATTTGGCATAATTTTTCTCCTCTTTGATGATTTGCATACTATATCTCCAAATATCCGATTAAGTTATATGATGGGGGCGATGCCATTAAGGGCAACCACAAGGGATTGCCCCTACGATAAATCATGGTCCATGTAGGGGCAATCCTTTATGGTTGCCCCTGTTAGGCGATGGCATTTTTGCTCTGCGTGGAGAAAATTCGTTTATTTCGTTGTACTATATAATCATTATGCTACACATTCATACCAGTAATCGTCTTGAATATTTAATTCAAAATCTCGTTTCCGTTATTAACGCTAATCCCCTGCCTCCTTTAATTCAAGAAACCATTGTCGTGCAAAGTAAAGGCATGGAGCGCTGGGTGTCAATGCAATTGGCTCAATATTTTGGCGTTTGGGCTAATGGTGATTTCCCTTTTGCTAATGCTATGTTGTGGCGCCTCTTTAAAGAATCTTTGGGTTATTTGCCTGATATTTCTCTTTTTGAGCGTGAAGTCATGGTGTGGAGTATCATGAATTTTTTGCCTGATTTTCTTGAGCGTCAAGAGTTTATGGAACTCAATCATTATTTGCTGGGAGATGTGCAACAGATTAAGCGTTTTCAATTGGCTTCTCGAATTGCTGAAGTCTTTGATCAATATTTGATGTATCGTCCAACTTGGATCGCTGATTGGGAAAATGGGGGGCAGCCACGCGAGTTAGTCAATGATTCTCAGGCGCGTTGGCAGGCTATTTTATGGCGAGCCTTGGTAAAGCGTTATGGTACACAGCATCGCGCATCATTGCGGGCGGATTTTTTTAGAAATGTGCAGCGTCTCGCTGAGAATCCACGATTTCAGCGCATTTCTGTGTTTGGGATTTCCGCTTTGCCGCCTTTTCATTTAGAGGTGTTGGCAGAATTGGGGCGGGTGATTGATGTTTATATCTTTTTGCTTAATCCTTGTCAAGAGTATTGGGGGGATATTCTTTCTGATAGCGAAATGGCGCATATTAAGCGTTCTCATGAGGTTCAATATCTTGAAAAGGGTAATGCTTTGTTAGCTTCTATGGGGAAAATGGGGCGCGATTTTATTGATATTCTCAATGAATATCCACATAACGATCATGAATATTTCGATAATCCCGATGATGAGCGCTTGCTTCATTGTATTCAGTCAGATATTTTGCATTTGCGTGAGCGTGGCGATGTGCCGATTGATGCACAGGATAAGTCTATCCAAGTTCATGCTTGTCATAGTCCAATGCGTGAAGTCGAAGTGTTGCATGATCAATTGTTGGCTTTGTTTGAGGAAAATCCGACGCTTTTGCCTAAAGATGTCTTGGTGATGATGCCTGATATTGAAACTTATGCGCCGTTTATTGAGGCGGTATTTGATACGATACCTGATGAAGGCAAGCGTATTCCTTTTAGTATTGCTGATCGTAGTTTGCGTGGTAAAAGTGCTTTGATTGATACCTTTTTTAGCATTTTAGAACTCAGTAAGTGCCGTTTTTCGGTGACTGAAGTTTTGAGGGTGTTAGAGGATGAGGCGGTGCAAAGGCGTTTTGGCTTGAGTGAGCAGGATTTGGATTTGATTCGGCATTGGATAGATAAAACGGGTATTCGTTGGGGTATGGATAAGTCGGATCGGGCTCGCCAAAATTTGCCCGCTTTTGAGGAGAATACTTGGCGGGCGGGTTTAAATCGTTTGTTGCTTGGGTATGCTTTGCCTAATTCTTCCCACTCTATCCTTTTTCAAGGTATTTTGCCGTTTGATGAGATTGAGGGTAGTGATACTTTGGTACTTGGTAAGTTGATTAGCTTTGTTGAAAATTTGTTTGATTGTGTGCAATCATTGGATGTGTCACAGTCTTTAGAAGAGTGGGCGACACTTTTGATGGGCGTTTTGGATGGTTTTTTTAGTCCCGATGAGAACAGTGAAGCGGATGCTCAAGAAATTCGTCGGGTATTAAGTAGTTTAGTTGAAAATAGTCATCGGGCTGAATTTCAGGATGAGGTGAGCCGTGAAGTGATGTTGGCTTATTTGGGGCAGTATTTGGAAAATGAGCCTTTGCCAAGTAATTTTTTGACGGGTTATCTGTCATTTTGTGCGATGTTGCCCATGCGGAGTATTCCTTTTAAAGTGATTTGTTTATTAGGTTTGAATGATCAAACGTTTCCGCGCCCTAATAAGCCGCTTAGTTTTGATCTGATTGCTAAAAATCCGCAACGTGGTGATCGTTCGCGTCGTCAAAATGATCGTTATCTTTTTTTAGAGGCGCTATTGTCGGCGCGTGAGTATTTTTATATGAGTTATGTTGGGCAAAATATTCATGATAATACGGTGATGCCGCCGTCGGTGTTGGTGAGCGAATTGTTGGATTATATCAGTAAAGGTTTTGTGTTGCCTGAGCCAAATTTAGTGATTCTTCATCCGTTGCAGGCTTTTAGTCCGCGTTATTTTAATGGGAAAGATAAGCGTTTATTCAGTTTTTCTAGTGAATATTGTATTGCCAGTAGTGCGCTGCTCAATGAGCGTCGAGAGGGTGAATCTTTTTTTGTTAATCCATTGCCTGAGCCGATAGCGGAATGGAAAACGGTTGATATTAATCGCTTAATTCGCTTTTTTAAAAATCCAGCCGCTTTTTTGTTAAGAGAACGTTTAGGTATTTCGCTACAAACTTCAAAGAAGTTTATTAAGGAGACGGAACCTTTTGAGGTGGAAGGGCTGGAGCGTTATGCTTTGAAACAGTTGTTGGTGGAAAAAAGTTTAGAGGGGATGGATTTGCAAGCTTATCAATCGGTTGCGAAGGCGGGTGGAGAATTGCCACATGGTAAGATAGGGGATTATGTTTATAGTGAATTAATAAAAGAGATACAAGTTTTTGTTAGGCGTGTGCAAGAGGTGACGCAACAGGAGAAAAGGGATGCGATTGCGGTGAATCTCAGGATTGGAGATATACATATTACGGGACGATTAAGCCGATTATGGCGCGATCATTTGATATATTATCGTTGTGCTAAGTTGAAGGCGAAAGATTATATTCAAGTTTGGATTTATCATTTAATTCTGAATAGTTTAGAGGATAAGGATTTGCCGCGTCATAGTTTATTGATTGGTGAAGATGATCGTTGTGAATATCAGCCGGTGAGTGATAGTGAGGAGATTTTAGATAGTTTGTTGAAATTATATTGGCAAGGGCTTGTTGAGCCTTTGCGTTTTTTTCCTGAGTCTTCTTTGACGTTTGCGGAAAATCTCAGGCGGGGTAAAACGGAAGATGAGGCTTTTGTCCGCGCACGGGAAAGTTGGGTGGGGAATTCTAATAATAAGCGGGGAGAGGCGCTGGATGATTATTTTCAGTTGTGTTTTGGTCCGCCGGAGGAAAGTGCGGCGTTAGAAAATGTGCAGTTTAAAATTTTGGCTAAGGCGTTTTTTGAGCCTTTGTTGGCGCATAAGGCTAAATCTTAAAATCAATAACGACAGGGATTGCATTTAAGAATGGATAAGTCAAAACCCACAAAATCAATAACTACAGGGATTGCATTTAAGCAGGGATAAGTCAAAACAATCAAAATCAATAACTACAGGGATTGCATTTAAGCAGGGATAAGTCAAAACAAACTACAGGGATTTTTTTTTAGCAGGGATAAGTCAAAACAATCAAAATCAATAACTACAGG
>JALXAQ010000229.1 GCA_026991885.1 Thiotrichaceae bacterium | reverse complement strand
GTGCCACGGGAAAATTACTTAATAATTATCGACGCGGAGCGTCGATGCAGGCATTCCCACGCAGAGCGTGGGAACGAGAACAACCGTGGGAACGAAAACAACAAGGAAACAGGATGTTTTCTCGTTCCCACGCTCTGCGTGGGAATGCCTGCCACGACGCTCCGCGTCGTGTATTTAGAATAGAAAAAAACAAAATGGCTATTAACTTTTTACCTGAATTACTTCCACTAAAGCCCATTAAGGGCATCAAGATAGGCACAGCTTGTGCTCAAATCAAAGAACAAATACAACGCGATGATTTGGCCTTATTTGAGCTATCGCCACAAAGCACTTGCGCGGCAGTCTTTACACGCAATGCTTTTTGCGCCGCGCCTGTCACCCTTGCGAAACAGCATTTGGCAACCACAATTCCCCGTTTTTTTCTCATTAATTCTGGCAATGCTAACGCTGGAACGGGTCAAGCTGGCTTAGCCGATGCAAAAAACTGTTGTGAGGCAGTCGCCAAATTGAAAGGCTGTGCTGCTAATGAAGTTTTACCGTTTTCTACGGGTGTGATTGGTGAACGTTTACCTGTCGAAAAAATCAGTGCTGCTTTACCAACCGCCCTTGAAGCTGACGGGTGGGAAAAAGCCGCCTCTGCCATTATGACCACCGATACGGTGCCCAAAGGCGAATCGGTGCATATCTCTATTCAAGGGAAAACGGTGACAGTGACGGGCATTGCTAAAGGTGCGGGCATGATTAAGCCTAATATGGCAACTATGTTGGCATTTATCGCCACCGATGCGGCTGTCCCACTGCCAGTCTTACAACATTGTCTCAATCAAGCAGTCAAAGGGAGTTTTAACCGTATTACTGTTGATGGTGACACATCAACTAATGATGCTTGTGTGCTGGTGGCGACTGGACAGGGAGAGCTGGCGATTGATAGTGTTGAGGATTCTGCCTATATCCCATTTTGCGAAGCTGTCACTGAAGTTTGCGTGAAATTAGCGCAAGCCCTTGTGCGCGATGCTGAAGGCGCAACTAAATTTATTACGATTACTATTGAACAAGGTGCTTCTCAAGAAGAATGTCTTGACGTAGCTTATACGATTGCTCATTCACCTTTAGTGAAAACGGCATTTTTTGCCAGCGATGCTAATTGGGGACGTATTTTAGCGGCTATTGGTAGGGCTGGCATGGAAAATTTAGATATTAATGCCGTGCAGATTTATCTGGGTGATGTGTGCATTGTCAAAAATGGTGGCGTGGCGGAAAGCTATTCTGAATATAAGGGACAACTCGTGATGCATGAGACAGAAATTACGGTGCGTATCTTGTTGGGTCGCGGAAAATGTCAAGAAACTATTTGGACTTGTGATTTGTCTTACGATTATGTGCGTATTAATGCGGACTATCGGACTTAAAAGGAGATTTATCAATGCCTAGCATAAAGAAATTTGATCACAGCCTGATCAAAAATTTCTTAGAGGAAACTAACCTTAATTTTTTAACGGATAAAGAGGGTGACTTTACAGTCAATTTCGCCTATGACGAAGAACTGGGATGTGAATTGAGCTTCTGGTTTATTGTGACGGGTTCCAATGATGAAATCTACCAGATTTTAGTTTCATCAGATAAAGAGATTCCTAAAAGTCAGTGGGCTCGGGTTTTAATGTTGTGTAATACATGGAATAAGGACAAACGCTGGCCCAAGGCTTATTTGCATGTAGAAGATATGAATACTGATACGACTGGAAATATTTTGCTTGAGGAGCAAATTGACCTTGAACAGGGCATTCATCAGGCGTTGTTGAACGATTATACTGGAACCATATTGTCCACTGCATTTCAATTTTGGAAATGGATGCACCTGGAACAGGGTATGTAAATCGCTTAACCTAAAAATCCTATTTCTTAAAGAAATAGGATTTTTTAAATAAGGAACGTGCATAAAACAACTAGGGCAACCATAAAGGATTGCCCCTACAATATCGTATAAATTTTCGGTTTGGAGTCCAAAGCTTTAGCTTTGGCAATCTTTGGGCTCCAAAAAATTCGCAAAAAGTGACTCGATGCTGTATAGTTGACTTTTTTAATCAACTATTAGAGTTCAATTTATGTCTAACCCCCTCATTAATGAAACGAGTCCCTATTTACGCCAACATGCTCATAATCCCGTGCAATGGTATCCGTGGGGTGAACAAGCCCTCAGTTTGGCTAAAGAACAGAATAAACCGATTTTGTTATCCATTGGTTATTCGGCTTGTCATTGGTGTCACGTCATGGCACATGAGTCATTTGAGGATCCCGAAACGGCGGCATTAATGAATGATTTGTTTGTTAATATCAAAGTTGATCGTGAGGAACGCCCTGATCTTGATAAGATTTATCAGATGGCACACCAGTTAATTATTCAACGCGCCGGCGGTTGGCCTTTGACAATGTTTTTATCTCCCAAAGCGCATTATCCGTTTTTTGGTGGGACTTATTTTCCGCCACAACCCCGTTATGGAATGCCCGCTTTTTCAGAAATATTGACGAAAGTGGCCGCATTTTATCACGAGCATCAAGCGCAAATTAATGAGCAAAATCGCTCCTTAGCCCAAGCTTTACAAGGGGGTTATGATAGCAGCGCACCGGGACAAATTAATGCGGCGCCATTCAATCAGGCACGCGCACAATTGGGTCAAAATTTTGACCAGACTCATGCCGGTTTTGGTGGCGCGCCCAAATTTCCCCATCTCTCTAATATTGAGCGTCTTTTACATCATTATGTCATTACCGCTAGGCAGAGTCAGCCTGATAAAGAAGCCTTGCATATGGCCTTGTTTACTCTGAAAAAAATGGCCTTGGGCGGCATTTATGATCACTTAGGGGGTGGGTTTTGTCGCTATTCTGTTGATGATCTTTGGATGATCCCTCATTTTGAGAAAATGCTTTATGATAATGGCCCATTTCTGGGTATCTATAGCGAAGCTTGGCAATTGATTGATACAGAGTCTCCCCTGAACTCCTTATTTAAACGAACGGCTTTGGAAACGGCAGATTGGGTTATCCGTGAAATGCAGTCCCCAGAAGGGGGTTTTTATTCAAGTCTTGATGCCGATTCTGAAGGTGATGAGGGCAAGTTTTATGTCTGGACACCGGCGGAGGTGAAAAGCTTATTAGATGAAGCACTTTATCCGCCGTTTGCTCATCATTTTGGTTTGGATCAAAAAGCGAATTTTGAAGGCAATTGGCATTTGCATGTTTACCATGAGCGCGAGGAGATGGACGCCCGTTTAGATAAGGCGCGTGATATTTTATTTCAACATCGTGAAGGGCGGGTGCATCCGGGGCGTGATGATAAAATTTTAACGTCATGGAATGCTTTGATGATTAAGGGTATGGCAACGGCGGGACGGATTTTTGATCGTGAAGATTATTTGAAGGCGGCTGAGCAATCTCTTGATTTTATAAAAAATACGCTGTGGGTTGATGGACGCTTGTTGGCAACGAATAGCAAGGCGCATTTGAATGCTTATTTGGATGATTATGCGTTTTTGCTGGATGCGATTTTGAGCTTGTTGCAAGCGCGTTGGCGCGATGGGGATATGGCGTTTGCTATCGAATTGGCTGAGGTGTTGTTAGAAGAGTTTGCTGATACGGCGCAAGGTGGTTTTTATTTTACGGGGCATAACCATGAAACTTTAATTTCGCGCCCTAAATCGTTTAGTGATGATTCAGTGCCTAGCGGGAATGGTATTGCGGCGTATGCGCTGGGACGATTAGGGCATATTTTGGGAGAAACCCGTTATCTTGAGGCGGCTGAAAAAACCATTCAAGCGGCTTGGTCAAGTTTGATGCAGATGGCTTCTGGTCATACGACGATGTTGTTAGCGCTGGAGGATTATTTATTCCCTCCTCAGACGATTATTTTGCGAGGAGAGCCAGAAACTTTGAAGAAATGGCAAGCGGTGTGTCAGAAAAATTATGCGCCACAACGTTTGAGTTTTGCGATTCCAACGGGGGCGCATGATTTACCGGGTCTGCTTGCTAACAGAAAGGCTCAGGGGGAAGCGGCTGTGGCTTATGTTTGTTCCGGTTATCAGTGTCGTGCGCCGATTAGGTCTTTGGATGAGTTGACTAAGGTTTTGGTTGAAACTGAATATGCCAAGGGCAACGACTAGTGCAGGAGGGCTTCACTGCGTCAGGGATTAAAAACCTTGAATCACGGATTAAACGGATGACACGGATGGCACGGATTAAAAACATGAAAACACTCACTCATTAATCTGAACTTTTGACTTTAAATCCGCGTCATCCATGTCATCCGCTTAATCCGCGATTCAATCTTTTGACTTTAAATCCGTGTCATCTGTGTCATCCGTCAAACGAAGATCCTGCGTAAATCAGCGATGAACGTCGCCAGCGCAGGATCTTCGTTTCAAGGGTTTTATATTCGCATGTAGGGGCAATCCTTTATGGTTGCCCTGACTGGTATATTTTTTAGCCACTCGTTTTTTTAAACGTTCCATACAATAGCCTCCGGTAAAATTTGCTGCTTGAAATCTTCATCGCAATAGCGATAACCAAAGGTTACTAATATGCGATAAGAAAAATAGCAAGGTTTCGGTGCAGGACACGTCCAAGCAGGCATTCCTTTGCCTCGCGTGGGAACGAGAAAAACCCTTGAATCACGGATTTTACGGATGACACAGATGACACGGATTTAAAGTCAAAAGATCAGATTAATGAGTGAGTGTTTTCATGTTTTTAATCCGTGCCATCCGTGTCATCCGTTTAATCCGTGATTCAAGGGTTTTTAACTTTATCACCTCAAATAACCATTGCAATAAAATGGTTATACACCCAAAAAATCGCGGGCTGCGCGGAGCCCCACATTTTCAAACTTTCCCTTTAAAAGAGCCCTTAAAAAAAAAGCAAAGGGAAAAGGGCAAAAGGGCTCTAGGGCAAAGGGCTATCAGTCCGCGCCACAGACGACACAACCCGACACCCGAGGTTGCCGTCCCGTTCGTCCGAGTCGAGCCTGATGCGGTCGGCGGAACGGGCGCTCCTCGGGTCGTCGTTCCACGAGCCGCCACGCAGCACTCGGCGGCTTTCTCGTTCCCACGCTCTGCGTGGGAATGCCTGCCTGGACGCTCCGCGTCCTGCCAAGTTCCGCCTTAATGTCTGCCAACTGCTTTTGTAAGTTCCTGCTCTGGGGATAGATTAGTTTTGTTGAGAACCATGATCCTTCCACCACTTTGGTTGATAATCCATTCAATAAGCTCAAACGAAGTGGCGGCGGAGCCGCCCAATCCAAATCTTGCGAGTCGGTCTTTGTGGGCAACCATAATTTCGAGTTGTTCACCTCGCATTGCGCGTTCCAATATGGTTTTAAGCCCACGACGCTTATAGTTGAGGGAACGAACGATGTCTTTGATGATTGAA
Organism: Thiotrichaceae bacterium; assembly: GCA_026991885.1. GTDB lineage: Bacteria > Pseudomonadota > Gammaproteobacteria > Beggiatoales > Beggiatoaceae > Thiomargarita. The sequence goes on along the minus strand of JALXAQ010000229.1, from coordinate 5,826 downwards.
CGTCGCTTACTCCGTTACTTCGTTTCGGCTTTTGGGCACTTGGATTGCCTGAAATTGATTTGTCTTTCAAGGTCTTCTCGCTGTTTGGGGCTTGAGACTCTACAATAGCATAAGGTGGTGCTGTGCTTTTGTAAACCAAGATAGGCTTCGACATTATATCGTCGTTGCCCGGATTCGGTTTTATAAGATTTAATTGTTCCATTATCTGCGTAAGTTCTTAGTGTATTTGGGTGTAAACCTAATATTTTACTGGCTTCTCTGCTTGGTAAGTATTTCATCGCTAGGCATAGTCAAATATTTATTAGCATTTGTCAAAAAATTAGTTACTATATGACAACCGTGTTTGCGAAAAAAGCTATATCGCGCTGGGGTGGACAAGGGTAAAATCCCACGCCAGCGCGATCTAACCAGAAAATGTCATTGTAAGGAGAATAGATCGCGTTGTCTAGTATTCATTGATAGGCGAGCCGGCATTTTTCGGTGAGATTGCTCGCTTTGTGGGAATATGCCAAGGGCAACCACAAGGGATTGCCCCTACAGAATCTGACAATTTGTTGGGGCAATCCTTTAAGACGCTTTGTAGCTCTTAACTTTCTGCGATATGACGTACCAAGTGATTAATAGCGTTATGCGCTTCGGGTGAAATATTTGTTAAGATGAATCCGGTTCTGTGAAAAGCTTGATTTTCATCCATATCAACCCAACGGCTTTGTGCTTCAAACTGAATGCTCTCTTGTGTTAGTTCTTTAACAAGAAAGGCTTCCTTTAAATCTTCAGTGCTGATTGAAAAATAAAATGTTTTCCCCAACTCGATGTGGTTTTCGCTCAAAAGCAGAATGCCGTTCTCGTTAATATCTGCGATATAACCTAAAATCTCCTTGCTGTCCGTATTTAATATCGGTATTAATAGTAATAATTTCCATCTTTTAGCACTTCGACGTTCGCTCATTTTTTTTCCTATTATCCAAAAAAACTGAGTTTTTCTCAAACGGTTTTTGTATATTATCACAATTATTTCATAGATAATTATAAAATCTATTTAGTACAACGGATTAGGGGAATAAACGGCTTTTTTTTAAGTTAAAATTCAATCCGTTTATTCCCCAAATCCGTTGTACTAGACTTTCTCAATACTTTACCCTCCAATAATCATCATTATAACATGGTTATACATCAAAAATTTAATAAAAAAAATAAAAAAACTAAAAAAAGAAAAAAATAAAAAAATAAAAAAACCAAAAGAGTAAAAGTGATAAATAATAAAGGGTTATAGCCTGGAGAGCCGCAAGCCCAAGAACTCGAAGCGGTCAGTCGGCCTCCCGTAGACGCGGTTAGCCGAGCGCACCCCCGTCGTGACGATGCCCCACGAGCCGCCGCGCAAGGACAAACGGTTGTTTTCATTAACATTTATTGCACAATGCTGTTCTTGACCACTATATCGACTTTCATACTCAGAACAGGTCCACTCCCATACGTTCCCCACCGTATCATACAAACCAAACGGATTCGGTGCGAAAGAACCTACAGGTGCCGTTTGTTTATCATCCCAACGACTACCACAACCATCACAATTCGCTCGATTAGTGCCAATTTCGTTACCCCACCAATACTTAGTCTCCGTTCCAGCACGCGCCGCGTATTCCCACTCCGCTTCAGTCGGTAAGCGATATTGTTTTCCGGTTTGTTCACTGAGCCAGTCAGCATAAGCATTAGCATCATACCAAGACACATTAATCACCGGACGATTGCCACGCCCCCAACCTTCATCATCTGGCTTTTCTCTACCCGTGACTTCAGCAAACTTATCATATTCAGCAAACGTCACTTCATATTTTCCCATCGCAAAAGCACTCACTGAAACTTCATGGATCGGTTTTTCATCACTATAAGTCCCGCCCATACGAAACCGCCCTGCCGGTATTTTCACCATTTCTGGCCCTAAACTGCCGTCTTTTAGGCGATCTTGGAATACTTTTTTGTTGGCTTGCCAAAAATTATGGGATTCGCTCGATGAGTAGCTCGATTCCTCCTGAAATGTTGGCTCCTCTGGTTTAGAGAAAATTATTGGCACCTCTGGTTTAGGTTTAGGCTGGTATCGAACCCCAAACCAAATCAACACACCCAGCACGATAAATCCCCAGCCCAAGATAAATCTTTTTCTCGTTCCCACGCTCTGCGTGGGAATGCCTGCCTGGACGCGGAGCGTCCTGCCAAGTTCCGCCTTAATGTCTGTCAACTGCTTGACCACCTCTTTTGCAGAATCAGGGCGTTGTGCCGGTTCTCGGCTCAAACACTGGCACAACAATTCAAATAATGCCGGCGGTGCATCCCTCAAACAGGCGGGATTTAAAGGTTGAGGAATTTCACCCGTCATCAGGCGATACAAAGTACCAGAAAACGCATATAAATCGCTTTTGGCACTCGGTTCACCATATTCCGTATGTCCTAATTGCTCCGGTGGGGCATAATATAATGTGCCTATGATCATTTGACCAAATTGCGTTTTTCCCGTCGCGCTATGTACATTATCTCTCAAAGAAGTGGCTACCCGCGCCAATCCAAAATCTATGATTCTCACCGAGATTAAGCCGCTTTTCGTTTTTTTGAGTAACAAATTGGCGGGTTTTAAATCTAAATGATAAATCTGATGCTCATGCGCGATTTGTAGCCCTTTAGCGATTTCTATGCCCACCGACAGCCCCGTTTCAATATCAAGCTTGCCCTCTTCTTTCAACCACGTTTCACCATCCAAAGCACCCTCGATATATTCGGTGACAAAATAAGGCTTTTGTTCTCGGATGGCATCCGTATAATCCCAATGTAGAGGCTTAGGCACATATTCACTCGCAATATCACGCATCAAAATGGCTTCTTTAAAAATTTCATTGCGTTTACCCTGGCGCCCTTCCCAAAAGCATTTGACGACGACTGGTTTATTATATTCATCGACATCATGGGCTAGGAAAACACAACCCATCCCGCCAGCACCCAAGAGTTTTTGAATAGGATAGCGACTGAGATTGTGCAAAGCATAACTTGGTTCATTGGCTATTGCCGACTGTAAATCGGCTAAAGCTTCGGGAAAAGCTTGGCGCCGGAGTTTCACTTGAAAGAGATTGAATGAGGCTAACGCTTTTTCTGCCTTATTTCGCGCCTGTTCTCGCGCTTGGACAAATAATTTTTCCGCTTGAGCGAGATCGCCTGTCGAAGAGACGACGGTGCCCGCCATGATAACGAGTTGATGATAGTGTCGATTGTCACTTGGCAACCGTTTTAACTGGGTAATGGCAGAGCGAATCAATTCTAAACTGGCACTATTATGATGAGTAAACTCGTCACGGGGTTTCACTTGTCGGGATAAATCATAACGCTGCATAAAGTCCCGAAATTCCTGTAACAAGCTTTTGACATTTTTATCAATGTCTCCTAGCGAGCCCACCGCTTTTAGCACTTGATCGACTTTACTATCCAATAATTGTGTCCAGGTGCTAAATTGATGCGAAAATTCAATAAAAGCCTGATGATTTTTTTGCCAATCGCTGACAGCGGATTGTAGGCGTTGGGGCACGACTTCGATAGCGTTTTGTAGGCGATCTCGTTGAGAAGTGATTTGAGTGAGATTAGGCGCACCCGTTTTCAGTGCTTGCTTGACTTTGGCATTTTGTTCATCTAATTGATGTAATAAGCCCGTGATCAATTGCTCTTGAGTGGTTTGGATTTGGTCCACTTTGACTAATAAATGTTCTCTTTGTAAAGTCTCCAAAGTGGTTTTGGCGCGTGGATCGTGATGGAGTATTTCACGGAAAAAGAATAGCGTGGCTTTGCCTAATAAGTCGTTGTAGCGGAAAAAGGCTTCTAAAGTTTTATCTAAGCCTTGCAATTGGGCTAAAATCAGATCAGTAATGGCGACGGCGCCATCATCTTTGATGAAGGCGGCTAATTCGGACTCCGTAAAGCGGCGCTTTTCAGCACTAAAAATGGGGGGCTTTTCAACGAGTTTTTTAATTTGTTCAATCAGTTGTTGGCGACACTCTGCGAGAGGGCGAGCCTGTTGCGCGGCGAAGGGGTGTAAATAATCGTGCTCAATTTGCTCAGCAAATTCGCGCTTGACTTTGGTTTGCGTCAAACTTTGTAAAAAGCTGATTTTTTCATCGGGCTCAACTAATCCGGCGGTGATGGCAGCCAGGGCGTAGCTATAGCTTTCTTGATAGGTTTCGGCGATTTCAAAAGCCGTAAAAGTAAATTTTTCATTAAAAATTTTGGTGGCTTTTTGGCCAGCTTTTTCCATTAGGATTTCTATAATGGGACCACCGAGTAGGGCGGCGATACCGGCTTTGATCAAGGTGTTTAGGGACATAATAGGGGGTTTGCTCTTTTTTTTTAAAAGGATATTTTTAAATGCCAGATCGTGCCCTCGGCACGATATGGCATTGACGCTCTCTATTTAATCATGACATTTTCGCACATCCGATAAATGTTTATCAATACCATTGAAAAAGCCCCAAAGCTGTGAAGCCTTGGGGCTTTTTTGTGCAGAACGAGTTCGTCCAAAACGTTTTTGTTCTCACTATTAAACAACGTTCAAATACATAACCAATTTTATTTCAACCTGTAAGTGATACCCATGAAAATACCCTTTTCTATGTCATCGTTGCCATTATTATCAATATCATCTTCAGCCTGCGTTAAAGTCACGGTGAAATTTGCCGTCATTTGATTTGACAAATAATAGCGGAAAGTTGAGCTTAGCTCGTTGGTTATCATATCTTGGGCATTATCTTCGGTGGGGAAAAGGCCATTAAACTCCCAGATATTTTCCCAATCGACTCGATCGGATAGCTCATAAGTGAGCGACATTCTATTACGAACTCTATGAGTAACCTCCTCCTCCCAGATGGTAGAATATTCGGCTAATTCAATGAATTGTAATGTATAGCCCATAGGTAATGCGTACTCAAAAGCCAGATCCAGCGAAGGATCACTTTCGCTACCATTATAATTAGAGGCAATGTATCCAACGCCCCCTTTGATCAACCAACCATGTTTACGAATGCCGATTTTTTCATTGAATAAGACATCATGTATTTTAAGAACACCCACGGCACCAAGTACATTGCCTTTCAAAACGCCAGCGCGTTGTAGAATCTTTTCGATTTCGGCAAACCAGTGTTGTTCGTAATCCCTCAGACCATATCGGCTTTTGAATCCATTTTCTTTTCTTATAATCTGAGCCAGCTCTAAATAAGTACGGTCGTCTAGTTTCCCTGTGATAATGCCATACTCTTTCAGTTCTTCCACAAAACGCAAGACATCTGCGAGAGGGGTTGCATTAAAAACGCGACCATAGCCTATCCCACCACCCAGTTTTATGTAAGGATCATCATCCTCATCAGCACCAAACAGTCGACGGAGTCCTAGATCGAGAGAGCCATAACCAAATAATTGGCTCGTGTTGTTGAAATACTTATTGCCATCGGTTGATGCCAACAATTTATAACCCTTTTGAGTAGAGGCCCCTTCATTTTCACCTCTGCTGAAGTCCGTTTGACCATCCAGCCTGAGATTCCAGGTAAAAGGTAAGGTACTAGAAGTCAGATCATAATACCCTAAAGCCGTTCCATCAAAACTGGTTTGATCCTGATTTCCAGAGCTTAAACGAAATTGACCCGTAATGTAAGCTTCATCATAAAAACTATCAGGCCTAACATAATCGGTCATTTCAATTGCCATTGTACTGATTGGTATAAATAATACAATAAACATAAGAGCATTTCTAAACATTGAGTTCTCCTCTATTACTTAAAAAGTCACAATAAAATATCATAG
>JALXAQ010000228.1 GCA_026991885.1 Thiotrichaceae bacterium | reverse complement strand
CATTCTAAACATTAGCCGGCAAAGTAAAATAAAAAGTACTCCCCTGACCGACTTCACTCTCTACCCCCACCTGTCCGCCACTTTTTTCAACTATCCGTTGCACAATGGACAACCCAAGCCCATGTCCCTCAACACGCGACTGACCGATACGACTAAAAGGTACAAACAAACGACTTTGCTGCTCAGGCGTGAGCCCTTGTCCATTATCATGCACCCAAAAACGAAAAAAACCCTTTGCATCAGGAGAAACTCCCAATTTCAAAAGTGGTGGAGAGCCCCCATATTTTAAACCATTACTAATATAATTAGTCCAAACTTCTTCAATCCAAGGCGCATAACCTCGCCCTATCAACCAATCAGAGGGCATAATAATCTTGGCCTCATATTGTTGCATCATATAACTCAAACGTTCTTGCACATGACTCACGATTTTGCCCATATTTAACGGTTCCATAGCCACATCGAGGTGCCGTGAACTCGCTAATAATAGCAAAGCATCAATAATATTGACCATTTTGCTGCTAGATTTTTTAACATTTTGTAAAACTTCCAACACTTCCGAGTCTAACTCAGGGCTAAAATCTTCCAAAATGTAATCCAGATAACCATTAATTGAATTTAAGGGATTTTTCAGATCGTGGGCGACAGTATGACCAAAGGCTTCCAATTCATCATTTTGTTGCTGTAATTCAATATTTTTACTTTCTAATTCTTTTTGTAACTTTCTTAACTTCAAATGCGCGTTAATGCGGGCTAAAACTTCTTCTTGCTGGACCGGTTTAGCGATATAATCAACCGCACCCAGTTCAAAACCTTTCACCTTATCTACCGTTTCTGTGCGGGCTGTCATAAAAATAACAGGAATATCACGAGTTTTTTCGTTAGCTTTCAAGCGACGGCAGGTTTCAAAGCCATCCATTTTGGGCATCATCACATCGAGCAAAATGATGTCTGGTTGGACGCGATCCACCCGAATGAGCGCCTCAGAACCATTTTGAGCCACAAACACTTTAAAGTTGAGAGAACGTAAATAGGTAAAAAGCATTTTTAAATTAGTCGGCTTATCATCTACAATGAGTAGCATACCTGAATGACTCATATTGAATCCTTTTTAATTTAACATATAATATTCAATTTGTTCAGTCAATTGTGTAATATCAAACGCATCCGCTAAGCGTCGAAATTCAGCAACAATCGGTGCGAATTGCTTATCCATTTGTTCCAATTGATCAAGCTGTTCAACAATGCCTTCCACATCACCCATCATAGCCAAATCGTATAAGGTTTCAATGATATCCGCTGGTGGCGGAATAAGAACATGCTGTTCTGTTCTTTCTGCACTCTCTTCTTTATTTGATTCATTTTCGTAGCGCCATTCCAAATTTAAATGTACACGCAAATTTTCCAATAAAACTTCGTTTTTTAAGGGTTTAGCGAGAAACTCGTTACAACCCGCCTCCAAACTGGCTTGACGATGCCGCTTAAAAGCACTGGCTGAAATGGCAATAATCAGCACATTTTTTAGACCCGGAAGCTGACGTATTGCTCGCGTGGCATCAAGACCATCCATCACCGGCATAATGATATCCATCAAAATGACATCGGGTGATATAGCTTGTGCTTTTTCAATGGCTTCTTGACCATTTTTCGCTTCGTACACTTTAAAACCCAAGGGCGATAATAAATTGACTAACATCAAGCGATTCAGCTTACTGTCATCTACAATCAAAATTTGGCGCGTTTTTCCTTTAACGCCGATGATCTGCCGTTCTGGCACTTGCTTGAAATGTGCCCACTCATCCGCTTCGGGCAGTGTGATATCAAACCAGAACAAGCTGCCCTTGCCAAGGATACTCTTGACGCCGAGATTGCCCCCCATCATTTCTACAAATTTTTTACTAATAGATAAACCCAGTCCAGTCCCTTCGAGATGCTGTTGATGGCCAACCTGCCGGAAGGGCATAAAAATCGTTTCCAATTGCTCCTTTGCAATTCCAGGGCCAGTATCTATAATCTGAAAACGAATTTGTTTAATTTTTTCTTTAGAAGGGCTATAACCAACTTTAAAGGTCACGCCACCTTTCTGGGTAAACTTGACAGCGTTGCCAAGCAAATTGACGAGCACCTGACGCAATCGGGTCTCATCACCTGTGACAGTCATGGGCAAGGGAGACGTGGCACTGTATGTAAAATAAACCTGTTTTTGCATGGCGCGAATTTGAACGATGTCATTAATGACCTTGATAAATTCCGGAAATTGAAAATGTTGTTGCTGCAACTCCATTTTTCCGGCTTCAATTTTGGACAAATCCAAAATGTCATTAATCAAAGTCAGTAAATGTTCACCAGATTGGGCAATGGTATGAACGGCATCTCCTTGTTCAGGATTCAGGCTTTTATCACGCTTGAGAATTTGGGCAAAACCTAAAATGCCATTGAGCGGCGTCCTCAGTTCGTGGCTCATATTTGCTAAAAAGTCACTCTTGGCTCGGTTAGCCGCTTCAGCCATATCTTTAGCCACTTTCGCTTTTCTAGCAGCCCTCAAAACCGCTTCAGTTCGTTTTTGCTGGGTAATGTCCTCCATCATACAAATAACATGTTCCTCGTTCAAGCGAGAAAGGGCGATGCTACACCATCGGTCATTCCCATCTTTAGCTTTATAATGCTTTTCTACCTTAAGCACGCTATTCTTTAAATGCGGAATTTCGGATAAGATCATTTGATGGACTTGTTGATCAGATTCCTCCAGTATTTTCTGGAAGCTGGGATTGCTGCTGATGAATTTGCCTTGATGATTGAGGATGCTGATGCCCCAGGGGGCATTTTCAAATAGAGTGCGAAAACGGCCTTCTGCTTGTCGACGCTGCGTGATATCTTGGAAAGAAATCACAATACCAGTCTTTTTGTCCCGTTTACCGATCAGACTGGCAAAAAGTTGCATAATGACTTTGGAACCGTCTGGTTTACGGGTATTCAATTCTCCTTGCCAAGCACCTTCCTGCAATAACTGGGAAAGTATTTCTCGTACCTCTGCTCCCCATAAAGTAAATAAGTTTTTGTTATGATAAAGTTCGCTACGATTTTGATAGCCCCACATTTTAACAAAGGCAGGATTAACATAAGTGATTTCACCAGAAATATCGGTGATCATAAAACCATTGAAAGCGGATTCTATCGCATCATTCCGTTCGGTCAACGCTTGTGTGCGTTCATCTACCTGACGCTGGAGAGAGTTTGCTAATGTACGCCATTCATCCTTAGAATATTTTTCACCGAGAGTGATATATTTTTCAAATAGTTGCATCAGTGTGCTCATCTGCTGATGGACAAGAAATGCTATTATTATAGTCAGCACGATGACGATACAGCTACCAAATAAAATTTGGTGATGAACGAATTGCCCCGCCTTGGCATCAATTGTCTTGTAAGTGCCAACTGCCCCTAAGATGAAAAAATGCTCAGGATTAAAGGGAGCGTAATAAAGAGGCTGGAATACCAACCAGCTCGCTTGTTCAGGTAAATTAAAATGCTGAACAGTATCTTCAGCCTGTGCGTCAAAATCAAAATTGATGTTAGGAAACTCATCTTGAAGATTGGCAGGCTTTTCATAAGCAAAACGCTTACTTGGATGAAAAAGAAAATCTCCTTTCTGGTTGGCAATAAAATAATGAATATCAGGGGAGGCTTCTATCAAAAATTGAGTGAGTGTTTCAAAATTGACCTTGATGATCAAAGCACCAAAGATTTGCTTATCACTCGTAAAAAGCGGCACCGCCGCCCGAAGCCCACTCGCATCAGAAAAGTAATACTGCCCCGCTTGCAATTTAAGGACTTCTTGGAAAAAAGCCTGGTCTTCCAATTGCTGTAATCTTTCCTCAGGTACGATGAATATTTTCTCAGATCGGCGCTCCACTCGCATAATTTCGTGGCCTTGCTTAGCAATGAGAGTTATTTGCTCGTAGGCAGGCTGTTGAGCTAGTATCGTGTGGAGCGTGGTTTTGAGACGCTCTTTCTGTACAATAGTGGATTTTTCGGCTAAGAAGATAATATCTTGTTGTATTTCAGACAATTTATCGGATAATAGCATACGTTCCCGCAGCATATGATTACGCACATTTTGCAGGGCCTGTTGCTGCAATAGAGGGCGGGTATCACCTAACCAAAGCATACCGATAACACCGAGGCTAGCAATGACAAGCGTTAACAAGGCGACTTGGGTAGGAAGATTTAATTTAATTTTCAATCCAACCATTCTCCCAAATTTTTTAAGGCTGAATGGCGAGTCAAATCAACATGCAAAGGCGTTATTGAAACCATTTTTTGATTAATAATATAAAAATCTGTACCTGGTCCGGCATCTTGTTCAGGCCCAGCGGGGCCTATCCAATAAACGGGATGACCATGCGGATCGGCGCTTTTAATCGCTGGCTCTGCGCGGTGACGGCTACCCAAACGGCAGGCTTGTATCCCTTTCAATTCATCCCAAGGACAATCAGGCACGTTGATATTTAAAATGCTATCAACGGGTAAGGGCAACTCATCAGCTTGTAAACGTGCCAAGAGGGTTTCTACCAGATGGGCGGCGGTTTGATAATGTTGAGGATTAAAACTGGCCAATGAAACCGCCATCGCTGGTAAACCTAAAAAACGGCCCTCCATGGCAGCCGCAACGGTGCCAGAGTAAATGACATCATCGCCTAAATTCGCTCCAGCATTGATGCCTGATATGACAATATCAGGTAGCGTGTCAAATAAACCGGTGATCGCTAAATGTACACAATCGGTGGGAGTGCCATTAACATAAAAAAAGCCATTATCAGCCTGTCTGACGCGAAGGGGATACTCTAAGGTGAGAGAATTACTGGCACCACTGCGATTACGATCTGGCGCAACCACAGTGACATCGGCCATTTTTTGTAAAGTTTCGACTAAACATAAAATGCCAGGGGCTTGATAACCATCGTCGTTACTAACTAAAATTTTCATGATATTTTTACGCTATTCAGATAAATATTTTGGTCTGGAGTCCAAGATTTATCTTGGACACCTTATTTTAGGCCTGTATTACATCTCGTCCATCTTTCAAAGCCTCCGTCCAACCATTAATAAGGCTGGCACATTTACGGAGATATTTACCATAATTTTCACTCCAGTCTTCTAAGCCTTGCATGAGATTATCATTGGCGGGATCACCTACCATCAGTCTCACCTTTGTTAACACTTGTTGTAACAACACGATATCTAAGGCATCCCATGCGTTATTCATGTTTAGAACTTCTAAATGGTTCAAACAACGTTTTAAGGAGTCAGCAGCTCGTAAGGAAAACATCGCATTTTTATACTTGAGCAGAGCGTCTAATTCCTCTATTGACATGATTTGTTGTTCGTCTAGCTTAAGTTCAGCTCGATCTAAGGTGGCTCTGGGTTCTAAAGTCAAATCTACGATGGAGGCGCGATCTAAAACTCGGGGCGACAATGATAAGGTTGTATGATCATTATTGACAGTGGCAACAAAACGGAGGGCAGGGGAGACAAACAGTTTGCTAGCAGCGCTTGTTACGCCACGGATACTTTTACCGCCTAATTCAATGATACGCAATTTGTCTTGATCATCAGGATATTGTGAACGTACCAAAATATCACCAAACCAATATTCGGGTTGACTGAGGTTAAATTCTTCAAAAATCACCATGTAGGTGCGTTTGTCATTTTTTCGCCATGCCGCATCGGCTTTAGATAAAAACTTTGTAAAATCAGTCGGTTCAAACTCATTACTGATAGGATTAACATAGCCTAATAAATCTTCACGACTACGCCATGTCGAACCCACTGGGACAATCAGCTTGCGTTCTGAATCGTCAATCAAATCAATCGCTAATGTGCTTTTACCCACCCCCGGATGGCCTGTGAGAATGAGAATATTTCTAGTCAGCGAAACGGCCATCACAGCATCTAAAACTTCTTTGCTATAACACTTTTTGATTTTTTCTTTAGCACTTTCTTTTTCCAACAGCGGATAAATTGCTACCCCATTTTTCGCTGGTTTAGCGGGTGTTGCCACAGATTGTGTGGTTTTTTTCACATCCAAGTTTTTTAGACCATCAACAAAGGGGCTTCTTGTAAGAACAGAAGAGGTCGTTCGACTGCTATAGGTACGCACCATATTTTGTTCTATCCGCTGTGCATTTTCCCGAGCAAGCTCAAACCATTCATGCAAATGGGCATGGAAATATTCAAATCGCTCAACATCTTTGGGGTTATGCCAATTAGGGTGAGGGCTGCGGGCTTGTTCGGCGGCTTTTTCAAACATATTTTCCACCGCGACACGATTGACTTCTTTGAGATAAACCCCACCTATGATACTTTTGTAGTACACAGTTAAGATATAGGGTTGCTGAAAGCGCGTCCATCCATCTTGATAGGGTTCTATTTTCCACAATGTTTTAAATTCATTAATTTTTTGTGGAGAAACACTACGCACACGATAGGCACCAAAAACATAATCTTTGGGTCTAGTATTGATGTCACTGATGCCACGGGGTTCTTGAAAACGTTTACCCCAAAATAGTAAAATTTGATTATTCAAGGCTTCAGGATACGGCTCAAGCAGCCAGCCGATACCTAAATCATCGATCAGGCAATAGGGATTACCTTCTTCAAAAATATGGATATGGTAGCAACGTGGATCGCCTTGTTGACAATAATCGGTACGAAATTGTTGTTTTGCCGAACAATTCCAAGTTTCGGCATTTTTACAAATGCTCCCATCCCAGCCTCGACGGTGAGAGTTAATCGTGCAACCTAAAGCGTTGCCAATAGTAATAAAACTCATAATATTAGTAAATTCTTAAGTGAGTGTGAATGAAAAGACTAGACGTTGAGGTGTGCTTAAGCCAAACTCAATGAATGCTTAAAGCTTATCAAAAAACTGACAAGGATTGTGAAGTTGTTTAGCTTAAAGCCCGCTTGTTTTTGAAATATATTAAGAATTTATATTGCCTAATCAATATCATTAAATCTATTTAGGCTTTGAACATTAATGTTATGCACAAATTTGATGAAAAATGTTAATATTATATAGTCCACAAAAATATTTGATATTGGCTGGACATTCTCTCAAAAAACTTGACATTTTTTTATTTTGAAAGTAACTTAAGACGGCTTTCATTTATTTAATTTAACTTACTCATGATAGGAGATAAACCTTTTGAAAAACTTTATTAAGATCACTACTTTTATCGGGATGTTATCGTGTATGGGCTTGGCACAAGCGGCTGAGTTATTTTCGGATGCTTGGATGAAAGCCTTTATGGAGGAATGGAATAAAGAAACAGCGGCGATCGTCGAGCCACTTGCTAACCTTGATAATCCTTTTACTGCCAACATTGGCTATGGGTTTTATGGTGACGATCAACCAAAAGGCGTTTTGATTGTCGAAAAAGGCAAGGCAATCAGTGCGGGTGCGTACAATGGTGAAACCCTGAAATGGGATTTACGCGCAAAACCAGAGAGCTGGGACAAATGGCTCAAGGCTGGTGCGGTAGGCAAGCTCGATATGGCAAAACCCGCGATGTGGGGTGGTCTAGGATTTGAGGTAGGCAACTATAGTGCCATGATGAAAGACCCAAGTATGATGGGGCCTTTTATGAAAAGTTTTGAGGTTATGAGCCGTGTCAATGTTGAATAGGACTGATACCTGCTAAAAACCTATCTGACAAATCAGATATCAAGAAGCCCAGTTTTTTTCAAAAAAGCTGGGTTTCTTTGGTAGGAGTCCAAGAGTCTAAATAAATAAGTTAATTAAGGGGGTTGTTGTACCTTTGGCGTATAACAATCCCCTTTTTAGGTGGAGAATTAAAAGTATGTTAAAAAAAATGGTTAAAATAGCTGCCGTGGTTGGGATTATCTCTAGCATGGGCACAGCGGCAGCAGAGACTTATTATGAAGTGCGTGCTCACGATATCAGCCCCCCCGTCACATTAAGCGGTACCGTGATACCTGAAAAAGAGATCACCTTATCCGCTCAATTACCCGGACGTGTGAAGACTATTGCCGGCGAAGAAGGTGAGCAATTTGCCGAAAAGACCGTGTTAGTAGCATTAGACGATAGGGAATTATTGGCGAAACGGCGTGCAGCTATCGCCGCGTGGCGGAGAGCAGATGCTGCACTGCGTAATGCGGGTATGCAATATGAGCGTCAATTGCGGTCGCCTGATTCACCTGACAAAGCACCAGGCGGTATGGGACTTCCGCATCTGTTGGACCAATATCTTACCAAACCGCTCAGTGACTTGATGGGACAAAGCGATGAAGGGTTTGACCGTCGTACTCAACTGCATGGTTATGGAACCAAGATTGAACAGGCACAGAGTGGCTTAATGCAAGCCAAATCACAAATTGATCAAATTGACTCCAAAATACGAGATGCTCGGGGTATCGCACCGTTTGAAGGGGTTATCATCAAAAAAATGGTAGAAGTGGGTGATACAGTGCAACCTGGTCAACCTTTGTTGCAGTTTGCTGACACTCGGCGTTTGCAAATTGAAGTGGACGTGCCTGCCCGTTTAGTGCGCGGATTAAAAGTTGGCAAACAAGTTGCCGCCAAATTGGATGTACTTGACGAGCCTGTGATTGTGACAGTCGCACAGATATTTCCCATCGCTGATTCGCAACGTCACACCGTTAAAGTCAAGTTTGACCTATCTATAGATAGAGAGAGTGAAGACGGTCGATATGTCGGTCCAGGGCAATATGCCCAAGTCGATGTGCCAGATGTCAAAGCCGGTAAACAAGAGTTACTCTTGATCCCCAAAGCGGCGGTGATTCAGCGTGGTAGTTTGCCGGGGGTTTGCGTCTTAAAGGATGATAATAAATATGAATTGCGCTTGGTACGGCTTGGCAGTGCAATTAATCCTGCACTTATCACTGATCTCGATCCCAGTATTGGTGATTATGTGACTGTTCTTAGCGGCTTGAAGGAAGGCGATCACGTTGTGGTCAGTCAAAATTCAAGAAAAACGCCCTGTTAGCAATCCCCCCCACTCATTATTTACTTTTCACTTGTAACGAACACTCTTAAAAATATACATGACTGATCAATATATTGATCCACCACCTTTAGGTCTAGCGGGGAAGATGGCGAACGCTTTTATTCATTCGCCTTTATCACCATTATTATTCTTCGCTATGTTTTTTATGGGCATTATGGGCATCATATTCACGCCCCGTCAAGAAGACCCACAAATTTCTGTGCCCATGGCGGATATTTTTATTCAATATCCCGGCGCCTCCGCAGAACAAGTCACCAGTTTGGCCATTGATCCGCTGCAACGTATTCTGAGTGAAATTCCTGCTATCAAACATGTGTACTCGGCATCGGAACGGGGACAAGGCATGGTGACTGTCCAGTTTGAAGTAGGCGAGGAATTAGAAAATTCTATTTTTAAAGTCTATGACAAATTACAGTCCAATATGGATAAAATCCCGCCCGGCGTTAGACAGCCTTTGGTCAAACCGAAAGGGATTGATGATGTACCCGTCGTGACTTTAACTTTATGGTCTGATAACTTGGATGATGGTGCTTTACGCACATTGTCTTTTGAAGTGATGCAAAACCTCAAGGGTGTTCCTGAGACAGGGCAAAGTTTTGTGGTCGGCGGACGCGCAGAACAGGTGCTTGTTGAAGTGAAACCAGCAGATTTATCAGGCTTTGGTATCAGTATCGGACAGGTGGCCCAAACTATACAAACTGCCAATAATGAGACTCAGGCAGGCAGTATAGAATCCGGTAATACGCATTTTACTGTGTACACCGGTAAATTTTTAACCAATGCCGAAGATGTCAAAAAATTGGTGGTGGGCACCTTTGAAGGTGCGCCTGTCTATGTACGTGATGTAGCGACTGTCACAAAAGGGCCAGAGAAAGAAGCCTATCAAATGGTCAATTATTATTCTGGCCATGCTTATGCACAACATGACTCCTTTTGGCTAGAGCAAGCTGTCACAGTCCCAGAAGTCAACGGTGCCCCCGCCGTGACCATTGGTATATCAAAAAAGATTCGCAGCAATGGGGTCGATGTGGCAAAGGCGATTTTGGCAAAGGTTGATACTCTCCGAAAAAACAGCGTCATTCCAGCCAATGTGCATGTAGAAGTGACCCGCAATTACGGGCAAACAGCTAATGATAAAGTTAATGGTTTAATTAAAAAATTATTTATAGCCACGGGGGCGGTGACCCTATTAGTCTTATTCTCATTAGGATGGCGTCCCTCTCTTGTCGTGACTTTGGTGATTCCTGTGGTGATTTTACTCACCGTCTTTGCGGCTTGGGTTTTAGGTTATACCATTGATCGCGTCAGTTTATTTGCCTTGATTTTTTCCATCGGTATTCTAGTCGATGATGCTATTGTGGTCATAGAAAATATTTACCGCCGCTGGTTGCTTCAAGGTGAAACTGACACAATGACGGCGGTTGATGCTGTGCGCGAAGTTGGCAATCCCACCATTTTGGCAACATTTACGGTGGTCGCTGCCTTGTTACCCATGGGATTTGTGTCGGGCATGATGGGGCCTTACATGGAGCCTATCCCAGCTTTAGGCTCGGTGGCGATGATATTTTCACTGTTTGCCGCCTTTGTTTTTACGCCGTGGTTGGCTATGCGCTTTAAACCTTCATTAGCCGGATTGCAAAAAGCGGAACTCAAAGAACATAAGACGAATGAAAGAGTAGAGTGGCTGTTTCGCAAAATTTTACCGCCCTTATTTAGCAATCGATTCCTTGGGTGGGGATTTTTGCTCCTGCTGATTTTTTCATTTTTTGCGGCTTGTTCCATGTTTTACTTTAGAACGGTGGAAGTCAAAATGTTGCCGCTGGATAAAAAGCCCGAATTCAATGTTTTTATTGATATGCCCGAAGGCACTGCTTTACCTGTGACGGCTAATTTGACTTATCAACTGGTCGAAAAAATGCGCGATCCTGAAAAGTTTCCTGAAGTCATTGCCTTGCAATCTTATGTGGGCACTTCACAACCTTTTGATTTTAATGGGATGGTACGTCATTACTATTTGCGTAATAAACCTTGGCATGCAGATATTCATGTACAACTTGGAAAGAAAAAATGTGGTCTGAATTTCTTGGATAAAGACACGCTTAAATGTTACCTTGAAGAACATCGTAGCAGCCATGAAATTGCCATTGCCGTCCGCAAAGAACTAAAGAAACTGGTTAAAGAGGCCAATAGTCCCGCCAAAATCACAGTCGTAGAAATGCCCCCTGGTCCACCTGTCTTACAATCTATTGTTGCAGAAGTTTATGGTCCAGATGATGAGACTCGCCTAGAAGTTGCCAGAAAAATGACGGCCCTATTTGAAGAGGCGAAAATTTTAGACGATGTCGATAATTACATACCCGAGCCGCAGAAAATTTGGCACTTTGAAGTGGATACCGAAAAAGCGGTACGGCGTGGTATATCCGTTGATACCATCAATCAAAATTTAATGATGGCATTGGGTGGCTTTAAACTGGGTGACATCAAACAAGGTAGAGTGCTAGAACCGACTTATATTGCGATTCAAGTTCCCTTGAAAGATCGGTCACAATTGAGCAGTTTGTATGATTTGCCGATTCCGACCAAAACGGGTAGTATCATCCCTCTCGCTGAATTAGGCAAATTCGTTGAAGCGGATCAAGATCGCGTTTATTACCAAAAAGACTTGCGCCCGATTGAATATGTGGTGGGTGATCCCGTTGGTCTTTATGATGAAGAAACAGGTGAATACAATTTGAGTGCCCCGATTTATGGTATGCTCGAAATTGAAAGTCTATTAAAAGATTATGAAACACCTGATGGAATCAATCTGCTGGAATCGGGTTGTACGGATTACTTTGTGGTTTCTTTTTGTGACCGATATCTGGGGCCACCAAAAGTCTTAGGGCAATCTGGTTTTGAATGGACGGGCGAATGGACAGTCACTTATGAAACCTTCCGCGACATGGGGGCGGCATTTGCGGTTGCCATGGTCTTAATTTACATGTTAGTGGTCTGGTTATTTGGCAACTTTATCGTACCCGCCATTATTATGGCACCGATTCCGCTCACTTTGCTGGGAATTATTCCCGGTCATTGGTTGTTTGGTGCAGAATTTACGGCCACTTCCATGATCGGCTGGATTGCGTTGGCAGGTATTATTGTGCGTAATTCCATTTTATTAGTGGATTATTCTATCCACGAAATAGGACAAGGTAGTTCCATACAAGATGCCGTGATTTTAGCTTGTAAAACTCGTACTCGTCCCATTTTGATTACAGCCTTTGCTTTGGTCGCCGGATCATTTGTTATTTTATTTGACCCCATTTTCCAAGGTATGGCGATTTCCTTGTTGTTTGGCGTACTCTTTTCTACTTTATTGACGCTGATCGTTATTCCCTTGGGTTGTATCAGTGTTGGACCTGATGCGCTGTGTGCGAGCAGCGCGACTTTAGAAGATTATAACGGTGTCCAGGAAGAGGAGGAAGCGACAACACCACAACAGCCAACAATGTCGTCAGGATCAGGTATCGGGACGACAAGCATCGGGTTTATTCAGAAACTTTTTGAGGTCATAAAGAAAGTATTTTTTCTCATTCGTGCTATCTTCGTCCTCATTTTCGGTGCCTTTGGCAGGTTGGGACATAAAATCTCAGCGGAAATGCCGCCTCCCAGTAATCAAACTGCCGAACCAAAGGCAACAACGCAGACTGTGAGCAGTGCCCCCCCCTCGGTACCAGCTGCTGAAACGCCAATACCTGAAACTTCTGGTGATGAGACAAAACCAACCACTTCAAGAAGTTCAAGGAAGAAAACGACTTCTCGGCGTGGTATTCAACTGAAAACGGATTTGGTGACACAATATAAAGAGG
Source organism: Thiotrichaceae bacterium (assembly GCA_026991885.1). Classification (GTDB taxonomy): domain Bacteria; phylum Pseudomonadota; class Gammaproteobacteria; order Beggiatoales; family Beggiatoaceae; genus Thiomargarita. The sequence goes on along the minus strand of JALXAQ010000228.1, from coordinate 24,841 downwards.
ATGATAAAGGGGATTGAAAAAAGCAATGCCATTAAGGGGCAACCATAAAGGTTTGTAAACAAACCTTTATATTACGTAGGGGCAATCCCTTGTGGTTGCCCTTAACGAAGGTGGCATTGATTGAAAAAAGATGTCCAAGATAAATCTTGGACTCCTTTAAACATAAGGATTATTAAGCATGTTAAATTTTTTATGGCTCAGTCTATTGATGTTGTTGACTGTCTCCGTCCATTCACAAACCTTACTGACTCAAAAGATTGACAAAGCATTAAATAAACGTTGTTTAGATAAGAGTCAAACATCTGTTAGTATAGTCGCCCTGCCGACTGGTCAAGTCGTTTATGCACGTCATACCGATAAGCCTTTATTGCCTGCCTCAGTGATGAAAATCATCACCACTTCTGCTGCTTTACATTATTTGAGTCCTGAATATCGTTTTAAAACCGAATTTTTGTATAGGGGAGAACGAAAAGAAAATATTCTTCAAGGCGATTTAATTATACGCGGTGGTGGTGATCCTAGATTGACTACGGAACAACTTTGGCATATCGCTACAAAAATTAAAGACAGTGGTATTAATGAAATTACGGGTAATTTAGTGGTCGATACGCACTTTTTCGATGACTATGATCGAGCACCCGCATGGGGGGCAAAACGTAGTCAGCGGGCTTATGATGCGAAATTGGGCGCATTATCCTTGAATTTCAATACCATCGCTGTCCATATCCGACCAGGCGCACGGCTAGGAAGCTCGTTAAATGTTTGGTTGGATCCACCCGCCCCTTATATACAGTTGCATAATACTGGCAAGACGAGTAAACGAGGGGGCAAAAATTCAGTGTCAGTCAGCCGACGCGAAAAAGCAGGCGGAAAATTAGAAATACGGGTCAGAGGTCAGCGACGTATTAATGCTCAAGAAAGGGTTGTTCTTCTTAATATCAATAACCCAACGCGCTATGCGAGTGAAACTTTTCGTATGCTTTTACTAAAAGCCGGCGTCAAAATAAATGGTGAGACTCTCTTCAGCAATTCGTCAATTTCTGCAAAAAAGCTGTATAAACTTTTTTCAGACACTTTATCATTGACTTTAAAAGATTTAAATACTTATTCTAATAATATGACAGCCGAACAAATTGTCAAAACCATCGCGGCTGTGCGTTCTGGGACACCTGGTAGCCATGCAGAGGGATTAAGATTAATAAGGGATTTTTTAGACGAAAGTGGTGTCAATCTACAGGGGGTCAAGTTGGTTGATGGCTCTGGCTTGTCAAGAAAAAACCGTATGACAACCCGTGCTATGACGGATTTATTGACCCGTATGTTTTCACGTTTTGACATAGGACCCGATTTTCTCTCAAGCTTGCGAGTGATGGGGGCTTATGGTGTCCATTCACGGCGTTTTGCAAAATCCGCTGCGCGAGGAAAAGTTCGGGCGAAAACAGGCACCTTAAGTGGTCTCAGTACCTTAGCTGGTTATGTGGAAAGTAAAAGTGGTACCGTTTTTGGATATGCGCTGTTTTTGAATAATAACCGATGTGGTGGTCGGGGGGCTGATAAGGTTGAAGATAGTATCGTGTTAGCTATTTATGAGTATGGTGAATAGTAGAGCAAAACCAGACCTGGCAGGTTGAAAAGAAAACCTGCCAGGTCAAAGTCACAACCAAGATCTGATTTTGACTTTGACCTGGCAGGTTTGGGTTTAACCTGCCAGGTCTGGTTTTGACTTTTTATTTGCTGACTCGTCTATAAATCGTCAAAAAAAAAATAGGATTTTTCTGAGAGTAACTATTCTGGCGGCAATTGTCCCGTCGCGTATAAACGGTTTACTAAAGTATTTCTGGATAGCCAAGTCAGAATATCATCGATATCGACATCGTACATAAAGATTTTATTCTGATTGCCATTCTCCTCTTCTGGTACGCCATTTTTACCTGTCGATAGAATAATTGCTGCCACACGAGAATCACCACTGTTTGTTGTCAAATTATCTTTTACCCTTAATTCGCTGCCGTTCCAAAAAATTTTTTGGTCATCTTCAGCCCGATAGCGAAATGGGTTTCCCCAAGCATCAACTCTTCCTACTCCTAAATCTGCCCAAGGTAAATAACCTTCTTTTGTATAAAGAGTTGAATCTTGTCTCCCCGTTTTTTGATTTGAGGCGGGATAAGGTAAGCGTCCATGAATTGAGGCAAATCCTAATAAGGCTTCTTTAATTTCTTCTAAAGTTTTTTGAGTCTGTTTGTATCGACGCAGATCGATTTGGGTAGATATTGGCGTTAATAAATGCCCTATCAGTAAGCTGATAATAAATAAGACGATTGCTATTTCGATTAGGCTAAAACCGTTATTTCTAGTCATTCACTATTCCAATAAACAACATCGTTAAAATTATTGGTTGCCGCTTGGCTGATGAAATGTTCATCAGCATCCGCATTTTCGTCTTCAAGATAATTGCTTATATCCGTTTTATCGGCGCGTGTTTGTTCGTTTATTTCGCGTCCCGCAACTAGCACAAGCAGATTAACGTTTATTGTTTCACTTGGCGTTGTTAAAGTGGGATTGACAGCAAAAAACACGGTTTCTTTCCATGCTGACCACCATTTCCAATCATTAAAGCAATCTGTTGGCCATGTTTTTGATATTGCCGGCGCATCAGGAATTCTGCCAAAGCGTTCTCCGCTATCATCAGTATAATCATAAGGATCAAGTTTAGAAGCCCACGGAAATGGGTTGCCATTGGCATAGCTTTCTAAGCATTTTAGCACTTTTTTTGCCACCCAAATATTCATCCGTTCATAGACTGGCGCAAAATCTTTGGGCGTGATTAAGCTTAATGTATCATTAAATATCACATTGTTTGTTAAGGGGGCTTTGATAAATACTGAAGGGGTTGCCGTTGGTAATTCATCTCCCCCTGGACTTCCACTGGCTTCGTCCGTTTTTTGTCCGCTGAAATTTTTGATTGTGTAGTCGGGTACGCTATCGCCATTTTCATCAATTTCTAAACTGTCAAGATAATCAATAATTTGAACATTCTCACCACATGGGGTGTCATTTGGAGTAGCAGTACGACTGCCATCAATGACTCTGCCAGGCGCAAATAGGATCGCAATCGCTTTATCTGTTATTGTGTCACCTTTGGCATTTTTTACAATAAATAATCCTTTTGTGGTGTTGGTTAAAATTGGTTTAGGATTAGGATTGTTTTTATAAGTGCCAGAAACGGCATACCATAAACATTCGCCACTACCATCGCGCAATGGGGGTAAACCCAGCGTTCTCCACGGAAAACGTCCTATGACGCTGTTGCCTTTACTTGAACAAGAGGGTCCTGCACTGCCATCGCCATTGTTATCAGGGCAAGGTAAATAGCCTTGCATTTGTCCTTGATGGGTTTCTGCATAAGTGAGGGCAAATCCTAATAAAGCTTCCTTTGCTTGTGCTAATACCCTTGCTGTTTGTTTTTGCTTTTCAATTTGAAAGTGAACGCGGTTGAGTTTAGACAATAAGCTTGTCATTGTTGCTAAGACGAGAATAGTCAGGAAGATAATTAAGGCGGCGCCTGTTTCCTGAATTTTAAGGTTGTTCTTGAATTGTGCCATCTAATGTGTTGAATGTTTGTCCGGGTTTTAAGAAAAATCTTTGTTTGGTATTGGATAAAACAATGGGTACTGATAGTTCATCAGTCATTTTTTCTAATTCAACGGTAAAGCCTTGTTGAGTCAATTCTTGTCTGCCATTTATCCATACAATCGTTTGCCCATCATTGCGTATGACTAATCCATTAAAGGTAATGTAAGGTGGTATCGTATTAGACTGTTTTGGTTTTGTTGTGGGTGGTTTAAAGGGAGGGGGTAATGGTTTAGAACGTTCTGCATTCAGCATGGCACGTTCTTGAGGTGTTGTGAACAAACGCAATAAACCTTCTGCGCCCGCAGTTTGGGAAAGTGTGAGTAATAATAATACAATTAGTCGCATATTTATCAATTTTCTATAGATGAAGTGTACCGAGCCAAGACACAAGTTGCCTTAAAATAAGCTTTGGAAATATTCTTGACATCAATTTGAGGAGTCAATCGCTCAATGTCACATCGTTGCAGATTGAATATGCCCGCGAATTTTATCGCTTCTATTAATTTTAATAAGTCCTCTTCGTGTAAGATTTCTACTTTTAGCGTTAATTGCGTTTGATATGTTTTAAGTGACTTTTCTAGTCTCAGAAAATCTGGAACAGTATACAGTTTGGTTTCTGAGAGTGTATAGTTGGCTGTGAACAAAGGTAATTGAGAAAGGAGTCTTCGGGTTTTACCAAACATTTTCAAGCGTTGTTTTTCTATGTTTAAATCCGTCTCAAAAAATCCTATTTTAATCAATTTATTAAATTTTTGAACATATAATTTGTTGACAATTTCTAAGGTATCTTGAAGCTGTGTATATTCCTTTTCTAAGGTACCAAAATGGCTCTTTTGTGTCCGTGTCCATTCGTTTATGTGCTTGTGATATTGTTGACTGGCAACAAGAAATATTGTTGTCAGTATGAGACTGAAAACGAATAAAATCAATGGCCATAAGATTTCTGACCAATCAATTTTGGTTTTGGTGGATTTTTTAGGATGGCTCATTGTGAGATACCTCTTTTGGAGAGGTCCAAGATAAATCTTGGACTCCTAGCAAAGAAATCCTATTTTTTTTTTTTTTTTTTTTTTAATTTTTTTTTTTTTTCTTTTTTTTTTTTTTTTTCACGTTTTCTTTTTTTTTTTTTTGTTTTTTTTTTTTTTTAATGTTTTTTTTTTTTTTTTTGTTTTTTTTAAAAGAATTCTTTTTTTTTTTTTTTTTTTTTGAGAAAATAGGATTTCTCTCATGTATAGTTTTATGCGGCACGATATCGCATTGAGATTTTGGCTCCCTGTTAGTTTTCATCTAACTGTTCTAACAATTTCGCCAAGGAAGTCCCTTTTTCCAGCGATTATTTCTTTGTCGGTTGCTTTTATGTCTTGCGAATAGTGTTTTTGTGCTGTATCGCTTTGAGTCAAGGAGACGAAATAATCTTTAAATTCTGCTGTTAATCTTTTGGCAACATAATCAGGTTTAGGACCTTCAGTTTTTTTATATCGCAGCCAATAAGTTTTGTTGAACTACTTCGTCCTGCTCTTTGTCTAGTGGGAGCAAAAATTTATACCCGATAAGTCACTTCTCCCCCCGCATTTTTAACCCGTTGATTCAGTGCAGCACTATCACGCTGAAGGCCAAAAGCTTTAAGAAAAAGGTCTATATTATTCGCAAACTTATCCGCTCCCTGTCTTTTCGCATCCAAAGCACCGTAAACCGCATGAAGTAAATTAGGCAAATCTTGCCGGACAAGATTATGGACTTGTACTGTATTTTCTCCTTCTTCATAAAACATATAACCCGCCAATTGGGCATAACGTAGTTGATAAGAGGAATACAGTTTTGCTTGCTCTTTAGAAGTTAAACGTGTCCACAGTGTCGGTGCTAAGCTGGGGTGAAATTTGATATAGGACACTTTGAATTTCGGCAAAATTTCGATTTGAATCAAGCCTGTGGTTTCTAAGGCAGCACGGAGCACTTGCCACTGTTTTTTCTTAAAGCGGGTGAGTGCCAGCAAATCAGGCTCAAAGACGCCGCTCTGAAATACGCCAAAAATCGGCAAGGAACGCAATGTCTCCGTCTTCAAAAACAATTTTTTTGTCGTTTTAGCTTTCAAGAGTATTGACAACCAATATAAAAAACCCGTTTTTTCAATTTCCAAGGTGATCCCTTCCAATGCGCCCCTCAATACAGCCCATAAGGGATTTTCCCTTTTTTCCCACACTTCTAATGCTTTGCCCAATTCAGCAGGCTGGTTGAATTTCAAGGAGAACATCAAGACACGGATCGATAAAGGATGAAAATCCACTTGCTTAAATAAATTCAATAATTCATCCCGTTCAAGTCGTGGCGCTAAATGTTGGGCATAGTTCAAAGCGTCTTTTTCAGCCAAACCCGATAATTGTATTAAGTATTGATAGTCGGGATGCTCAAAATCACTAGCTGCCGTCAACAATAGCCGACACGCCCCCATTTCACTCCAATCTTTTGCCATATCCAACAACTCTTGTCGTGGTGTTGGGGGAATGCTCTCCACATTATCCAAAATGAGCAAAATGGGAATATCACGCAAGGCTTTTGTCGCAGCAGCGGCATTTTCTAAATCTTTATCCAACAATTCTGCTAAAGTTTTCAGTGCGAAGCCTACCGCATCCACTCCAAAAAAAGTACTATAATCAACAAAACAGACTTTCTTAAACATCCCGGACAAACGTTGCCCGGCTTCAATGGCTAAATAGGTTTTACCTTGTCCCCCAATGCCACAAATAGTGATGCGGCGCGTTCCGTCTTGTGCGAACGCTTTTTCAATTTGTCCTAATTCTTGACGGCGACCAAAAAAGCGGGGCGATATGTCATGGTGTGGTTTCATTGAATTTTCCTTTGTTTGTAAATAGCTGTGGCACGCCTTGCACTCCTATTAATTTACATAACCGCTTTCAACGCATTCAAACAATACCAAATATTTTTCAGATTGCTAGCATAACCCATCAAACCAATACGCCATATCTGACCCGCCAAACTACCTAAACCCGCCCCAATTTCCAGATTATATTCCGTTAATAAGCGAGAACGCACCTCAGCTTCGTTGACACCGGCAGGCACATTAACCGCATTAAGTTGTGGTAATCTGTCCCCTTCTTTCACCTTAAAAGACAAACCCATCGCCTCAATACCGGCGCGAAAAACTTGATAATTATTCTCATGTCGCGCCCACGCATTTTCCAGCCCCTCTTCTTTTAGAAGCACCAGCGCCTCATGTAAACCATAAAGCGCATTGATGGGTGCCGTATGATGATAGGCCCGTTTCGTTTCGCCCCCCCAATAACCCATCACCAAATTGAGATCTAAAAACCAACTCTGTACCTTACCTTTACGCCCTTTAATTTTCTCAATGGCGCGATCACTAAAACTAACGGGGGATAAACCGGGCGTACAAGACAAACATTTTTGTGTACCCGAATAAATAGCATCAATTTCCCATTCATCGACTTTAACCGGCGTACCGCCCAAAGAGGTGACAGTATCAACCAAGCTCAAACAATCATATTGATGAGCTAACTCACATAAAGTTTTTGCATCCGACTGGACACCCGTGGAAGTTTCCGCATGAACAAAGGCCACGATTTTTGCATTAGGATTAGCTTGGAGAGCCTTTTCTAACTTATTAGGATCAACAGCAGTACCCCACTCATCTTCAACCATGATGGCAATACCGCCACAGCGTTCCACATTTTCTTTCATACGACCACCAAAAACGCCGTTTTGGCAAATGATCACCTTATCCCCTGGTTCAACCAGATTAACAAAGCAAGTTTCCATGCCGGCAGAGCCTGGGGCTGAGACGGGAATAGTTAAAGCATTTTGTGTTTGGAAAGCATATTGTAACAAGATTTTAACTTCATCCATCATCTCAACAAAGGCGGGATCTAAATGACCGATGGTGGGTCGTCCCATGGCTTGTAAGACACGCGGATGAATATCAGAAGGCCCCGGACCCATCAAAGTACGAACGGGCGGAACAAATGATTGAATATTATCAAGTTTCATAATTAAATTACCTGAGTTTAAAGGAGTCGGCCAGATTTATAATGGTGGGATTGTTTGGAGCGTTTATCAAGAGGATTATCTTGCCTAGCAAGATCAAAAAAATATTCGGCCAGTGCGGCATGATATCGTGGGTGAAGATGTGATTCAGGTTCTTCTATCGCTAAAATACTGCCATCGCTTGCCATCGTAGCGGCAACAAGTACTGGTAAGAGCTGTATCAATCCTTCTCCCACATCGACGATATTCACCTGAAAAGGCGAATTTGTTAAAGCTTGTAGCTTAATCTGAAAATGATCAGGCATTTTTTCTACCACGATTTTTTGTTGCACATTTTTTTCATACCACGCAGAGACTTTCGGTAAGATTAATAAGTCTTCAAAAATCTGATCATAAGCCAAAATATCAGCCGCGCCGCGTCCATCTGCTTCTAACTGTTTAGGCGCAGCACCTTGAAATGGATTATTTCTAATCGGTAGATGCCGAACCGCACCTAACCATTGTATATTGAGATTTTTCAATGGCTGACATTGTTCAATGAGAGACAGCAGTTTAGCGGGTAAAGCGGATTGCCCCTGCTGCAAAAATGAGGGTAAAAGTCCTTCAAATTTAAGTATTTTTTTATAAATAACCGCATTTTTCCAGAATTGAACATCATACTTGTTACTCAGTTTTTGAGTCGTTGAAGAATCGAGATTCCATTTTGCTGACATCAGTATCGTTTTATCTGAGCCTAATAGACTGAAATTTGAAATAATATGGGTCCTCAACCTTGGCAATTCACGAAATGTCCATTTTAGCGTATGAATTTCAGCATCCCCCCAAGATAATTCTAAATCAAATTCTTGTCTCCCACCGAGACGAGATAACAAATCACTAAAATGGCTCCCCCGCACTGCGGCGCTATCCAATGCCAATGCGGTACGAGATGATTGCCCATTGAGTGAATCCGCAATCAATGGCAAAGCACGCAATAAGCCACTTTTACCAGAATTGTTATATCCAAACAAAAGCGTTAGGGGGCGTAATTCAATACGGGTATGCTCAACAAATGAACGGTAATTTTTTAAGCTAAATGATTGAATCATCATATATATTATTTTATCCTCTTAGAACGACGTTTTTTCTCGATGGGGTGCGTCCCACGCACCAATTGACGCAGGATATTCGTTAATATAGCGGTGCGTAGGACGCACCCTACGCCGCTTTTGGCAGTCCTAGTTAACGCGATTGTTATGTTTTTTCGGTTTCAATGCCTTGTATAAACCAATTAAATATACCAGTAGAGGTAATAGTATTTTCAGCATCTCTTACCTCTACTGTGACTGAAATTGATGCGCGGCCTTTCTTTGAAAATTGTTCATTAAACTTTGCAACACTTTCATCAGGCACAGTTGGATATGCAACAATTGATTTGCTTGCTGGTTTTCTGAATTTCATCTGGGAATCCCTAATAACTGGAACAACCTTACCAACTAAATCAGGAAACAATATTTGCAACATCTCTCCACTAGCCGTTTCAGCAAGGGCAAATTGTGCCGCCGCATGAATTGTTTGCAAATGATTAAGCACTCTCTCACTGAATGGCAACCCCAAATTTCCATCGGCTAGCTTTTGGATGCCTATCTCTTTGACAAATGGTATTTCAGTTAAATTCATGATGTACCCCTCATATCCTTTTTCACCTCGTCCGGTAGGTTTCCACATCCCGAATTATCGGATTCAGCAACTTTTCCATATCGTTCACGAACAGCATGACGGATTTTGTCATTGTTAATTTGATTCATTTTGCGTCTCCAAGTGACTTGGCATTATTCTTGGAATCCAAAGCTTTAGCTTTGGACTATTTGCCTCACAATCCCAACACTTTCTTAACAGTCAAAACACCTGCCATCAAAAAAAACACCAAAATAAACACTAAAATAAGCGTTGTCACCGGACATTAAGCACCAAAAGGGTAACTGCTAACATCGGAATAAAAAGCGCACCAATAATGCCTAAGGTACACCCTGCCAAACGCCCAATAAACTACTAAAAATCGCAGCCCAAGCACCTATTAAAAATAGCCATTTCCCAATCAAGCCTATTTCACCCACCAACATATCGCCTAAATTAATAATCAACGACGCGCCACTGCCTTCGACTTGAATACTATTCCCAATCACCACCATCGCTATTCCAAAGAGTGCCGTCATAATATAGCCAGTCGCCAAATCTAGTCGGCAGAGTCGCAAAGATTCAGGCGTTAATCGTCCTTCTTCTCGAATCCAATATCCTCAATCAAACAAATAAGCAGGCTCTCTCTCTTGTTTTAAAATCATCACCCGAAGTGAAATATCACTGATAATGTACAACACAAGCAGCATAGCACTCCCTACCCAGAAATAGTCCATCATTGAAAGTGGCAATAAATCGAATTGACCAATTATAATATGATCAATATAAGGTTTCATGGTAGCGACATTCTCCAACATCCCAGCCAGCAGCCACTGCATTGCCTCGTCAACGAGCACAGCACAAACCATAGCAACCGCAAAGCTCAGAGTGATTTGCATGACGACTATGCCGCGCAGTTGCCAACGAGATACTCCCTTAGACAGCAGTATGCCATAGTTATGCTTGCGATGGTTGATAACTATCCCTACTTGTACCAGCAAAAGAATAATTAAGAAAATGATAAAAAATGGACTCGATGCCCATTGAAGTATGCCCATTATTTGATCTATGAATCTAAAGCGAACCAAGGCATCGTCATAAATAGAGGGAATATAAAACGCTTGTTTTCCTTGTTTTGTCCTAAAATTTTTGAGTTTGTCAACTTGACTAGAAAGGACAAAGCGATTTTCTACATAAGCAAACGCTTTCTGATAGCTGCCCGTCATAGCAATCATGTCTATCTTTGCTTTTGTATCACTACATTCAACGCCCTCCATTGTCGAAATCGCTTGACAAGGTTGACAATTTCCTTGACACGAAATAGTGAGAGAATCCTCCGCATCATATTGAAAACAATACTTTTGCGGTAATTCTTCCGTTATCTGAATAAAAGGCGGAGAGGGACGCTCCTCTTTTCCTTTGATAGAAAGACCGTTTTGTTTAGCACACTCAGCCACCCAGCTTTTGGGAAGAGGCTTTTTTAGGCTCAGCCTACTGTGTTTTCTCTCGGGAATCCGTAAGCAAGCACTTAATTTGCTCATTAATTTATAAGATAATCCCCATATCATTAACTCTTTCACGCGATTGTTTTCATTGGCGCAATCATTTGCTTGTTCCGGGTAATAAGTAACAGCGCTTTGGCGTTTAGCCATTTTTAAAGTATTCAGTGTACTGAGTGGAAATAAAAAGGCTAAATTCTCCATGGTGGGTATATGTGGTTGCCAATGGATACGAAAGGGATGCAATTCCTTATTTCGGCCCACTTTTATCTCTAACCACAAAATCCCGTTTGCCAAACACTCTAAATTATCGGATTGGGCGATTGACACCTGTTTTTTTTGTAGTGCCTTGATGTATGCGCTACAGTTGAAATATTGCTCAAATAAACCTCTATTCAGAATAATCTCTAGGGGTAAAGTGGAATCGGGCGGCGTTTTCATCCCCATTTGCCATAATGGATCTTGAAATGAAACAGCCCAACCATTAAAGGGGACGTTTTCTTCACTGGTGCTTGCCCAAATTTTGGGACCATCTTGCTTGGGCAAATCGACTTCATGCCATTCCACTTCACGATAAGGATAAAGCGTGAGATTTTGTTCCCGTAATGCTTGCAACAAATTTCTGTCAATCCCGTGAAGATTCGTATAATTGGCCGCCAACCAAATAGGAATACCAGCGCCTTCGATGTTACCCACGGAGACATCGACAAATTTATTGAGGAGACCTTCTCGTCCTCCCCATAACAGTAAGGCTAATGTCAACGTTAAAAACAATAACACGGTCAACGATAAGAAATCGCGATTGGGTTGACCGCTCCGATTACTACGATACCACTCTTTCCAAGCGAGTCGCCAACTATTCATGCTTGCACTCCTTCATTGTCATCAATCCAATTTTCTAGCCAAATACGATCTCGTGATTCACATTTTTTGTCTTCAATAAAGAGTAAATCATTAAGTTCCATTAAATTTAAATCACCCAGATTATGATGAGTCACCCAGATCAAACAACGTTTTCCTTCTCCCTTTTCTAGCCACTGTTTGAGTACAGCCATGACTTGTCTACGTGTTTTCACATCGAGTTGTCCTGTCGGTTCATCGGCAAAGAGGACGCTGGGATTATGAATGATCGCTTGCGCTAAAGCGGCCCGCTGTCGTTGTCCGCCAGACAGTTGTGAGGGAAAACTCTCCATCAACTCCCTTAAATTCTTTTCATCCTTTTTTTCAGAAGGGAGCAAGACATCTTTAAATGTGGTTTTAGCAAGCTCCAATGCCTGCTCCCATTTTTTGCCCTGTAGCAAAAGAGGATAAGCAATGTTTTCAATAACGGTTAAATGCTTAGACAATGTGCTACTTTGAAAAGCAAAGCCGAAACGATGACGACGTAATTGGACAATGTCTTTGGTGTGGAGACTTTGACCGAATACATAAGTCTTTGGATCATCAGGAAAGCGCCAAGTCACTGTCCCCCCCGTGGGCAACTTTAAGGCGGCGAGCAGATAGAGCAAGGTACTTTTTCCTTCACCACTCGGACCCATTAAAGGTAAGGCTGCTGTACTGGCATTGTGAATATCAAATGTGAAGTTCACCCTTTCTAATATATTTTTGCTATTTTTGGACCAACTTGCTGTAACGTTGTTCAGTGTAAATCCCCAATTTGTCATGCTAAAACCTCTATCAGTAATTTTTCATAGTCCTGTATCAATTATACAACAAAACAAAATAAATTTATTATTCTTGTAAAATCAATGTTTTAAATCCGTTTATTCCGTTAATCCGTTGTACTCGTTTTGCCAAACTGATAGGTGGTAAGGAGCGACTTCATTTGAAATTGCGTTGGAATGGCGGAAGTCAATTTACTTGAAGAGCACCGGCTTTTAACCCATCGTCTTATCTATGGTTTATAATGAACTAAGGAAAATAACCGGATTGAATAATGAAACCGTGGAAAAATATATTTCCATTCTGGAAAAAGCTTATGTGGTTTTTCGACTAGGTGCCCGCAATCTGCGTCATGAGCTCAAAAAAACCAGAAAAATCTACTTTTATGACAATGGGCTGCGTAATGCCGTTATTAAGCATTTTAATCCGGTGGGATTGCGTGATGACATCGGTGCCCTATGGGAAAATTTTTTGGTTAGCGAACGAATTAAGCGTATGGCGAATAGGGGGTTGAGTATCAACTGCTATTTTTAGCGCACGGCTCAGCAGCAGGAAATTGACGACCTTGAAAAACGCGATGGCAAACTCTTTGCGTGGGAGTTCAAATGGAGCAATGCCAGTGCGCGATTTCCAAAAACCTTTACCAGAGCCTATCCGCATAGTGAAACAAAAATAATTACACCGGATAATATGGATTGTTTTTTGATGGATGACTGCTACTATGGCAAAAACTCTACCGGCAACCAATAAACGGTTTTACCATAGATACTATGATCATAACGATAATTATCATCCGAGCCGAGAGGCGCAGATGGCTCAAATTCTAATGATTCAGGGACTTTTTTACCTTTCTCACTCAAAGGGCAGGAGATAGAACTTGTTGGATATTTCGCCCTAAACGCCACTTTTTGTCTAGAATCATTGGACACCTTTTGCAACACTTTCCTGATTTCAGTCACCCAATTAACGAGCAAACTCACCTCACAGTCTTCGATTTTTCGGCCTATCTCGTCCAAACTATACTGTAAAAGTGGACTATCTTCACGGATAGCTAGTACTTGCTTACCTTGCTTCGCTAGCCATTCACTCAGCACAATATCACTTGGCGGATAACTGCCAATCAAATCTTGTATTTGTTTTCTCAGTCGATAGACAAACGCTGCCCGTTGTTTTTGTACCGGAAGTGGCTTTTCAAAAGCTTTGAGTAGAGCCAACCAATCCGCTAATTGATTCGCCGTCATCCAGACATCTTCTTGGACTTTTTCAGCGTCAATGGGAATATAAAAAACGCCTCCTGGTCCTGCAACCTGATAATAATTTGGCTTGATATCAAGTATAGGAATACGGATTGAGTAAGTGTACCAGATATTTCCCCCCACGATTTCGACACTGGCTTTATCTTCAGTGTAAGCCCAGATATTGTCCGCTTTGGGGCGCAAGCCAAGAATCGTATCCCAAGGAATAGTATGCTCATATTTGACCCAGCCCATCGGCTTTGATGCGAACGAAGAAAAAGGCTTATCTTTTAGCCTGTGTGCCTTTAAGATGAGATAACGCTGATATATCTTATCTTCAGCAAAGATAAAATACAATTCAAAGCGGGATAATTGTTCACAATTGCCATTGCATGATCCTTTATAAGCGGGATAGACTGGCAAATGACTGCTAGGCGTTTTCACAAACACTTTTCGGGCTAAACCTTTATCGCTCTCAAGTGGCTTGATACGACATAATAAATCATATCCTTCCATCCAGCCAAGCGGCGTATCTGTTCCCAGTTTTCTGACTTGTACACGTTGTACCCCCGAATACGGATGCTTAGCAACTTTGAGTGGCAGCAAATACTCTCCAAATGCTTGGGTTGAGCTTGAATGGCTAGCATCAAAAGTCGGATATACTGGCGCATCGTGGCGCAAAACCCACACACCTTGGTTAGTATCGAGAGTACCATGCTTATCCGTCATCACCGGCTTAAAATTATGTAAAAGGCAACTACCCACTGTGGGTATCGCATACCCAACTATACTGATAAACAATAGTGATAGCCCAATAAAAATGTGCAACATAATTCACCCCTCAGCTAGGAGTCCAAGATTTATCTTGGACATCTGGATTATGGCAAAAACTCTACCGGCAACCAATAGACCGTTTTACCATAGAGATTATGATCATAGCGATAATTATCATCCGGGCCAAGAGGCACAGAACGCTCAAATTCTAATGATTCAGGGACTTTTTTGCCTTTCTCACTCAAAGGACAGGAGATAGCCGTTGGATATATCGGCGTAAACGCCACTTTTTGTGTGGAATCACTGGACAGCTTTTGCAACACCTTCCTGATTTCACTCACCCAATTAATTAGCAAACTCACTTCACATCCTTCGATTTTTCGGCGTATATCATCAAAGCTATATTGCAAGAGTGGACTATCTTGACGCATAGGGAGTACCTGCTTACGTTGCTTCGCTAGCCATTCACTCAGCACAATATTAGTGGGCGGATAACCACCAATAATGTCTTGTATTTGTTTTCTCAATAGATTAGCAAACACTCTCCGTTGTGTTTTGACCGGAAGTGCCTTCAAATTTTCAAAGGCTTTGAGTAGAGCTAACCAATCCATTAATTGATTCTCCGTCATCCAAGTTTCTTCTTGTATTTTTTCAGCGTCAATAGGAATATAAAACTCAACCACACCATGTTCCACGGCGGTTTTGCATTGCTGACCGAGTTTGGGGCAGGCAGTGTCTTGAAGCCATTTTTTATAGATAACCGGCATATCACCTTCTGCTATATATTGATCAATGATTTCCTGTAAGGACTTGCCACCCGCGAGTGCTTGTTCAATTTCGTTGATGAGAGCACTTGGCGAATACCGCTTAACCCCTTCTACAATTTGTGTACTCAACTGCTTTTGATCGAGAGACAAAAAATAATCGTCTATGCCTTCAGCCTGAATTTCAGGCGGTAAGATTTTTTTGAGCATTTCATCGGCTTGTTTTTTATAAGCGCGATAGACTTGTTGATACAATCCGGGATGGCGTGCCTGACTGGCATTATTCGGTGTTTGAATAAAAAAGACAAGGACGCGATCAGCCAACCCTTTTAAACCCTCGGTAATCTCTGAAGGCCATTCTTGTTGCCTATCACCATGATCTCCAATGACAAAAAGCAGTTTAGTACGCTTTGGACACGAAGCCATGTCAAATAGGGTTTGACGCAAGCCATCAAATAACTTTTCTGGATAATCATCGTTATCATTGCTGGTTTCTGTGACATCATCAATCTTATCTTTGAACTCGTCCCAATTAGCCTCGCTGGCTTGTTTATCTGATGAACAAGTCCCTGCTGATAAAGGCATACCTTCGCAAACGCCCCCCTGACATTCCTTCAAGCTGCTGTCGGCATAAGTATCTCGATAAACTCGAAAACCAAAACGGAAAGAAGTTTCTTTAAATTTAGGATCATTACGCAAATTTTCAGCAATTTCTTGCGTTGCCTGTCCAGCCGCTTTAATATAGGGACCCATACTGGCGGTTCCATCCAATAAAAAGAAAACATCAACTAATTTCAAGCTTGAAAGAACATTTTCATGTACCCCGACACCAATAGCCGGTGCCGCCGCATGATAATATTTTTGCGCCTTGTTGATATCGAGTATAGGAATATGGATTGGATAGGTGTACCAGATATTTCCACCCGCTATTTTAACACTGTCTTTCTGATTAGGATTATTAATCTCTTCAGGTTTTTTGTAAGCCGATATATTGTCTACCTCCTCTTTGGGGCGCAAACCGATTGTTGTATCCCAAGGAATCGTGTGGTCATATTTGACCCAGCCCATCGGCGACGATGAAAGCGACGAAAAAGGCTTATCTTTTAGCCGGTGTGCTTTTAAGACGAGATAACGTCGATGTAACTTATCTTCGGCAAAGATGAAATACAATTCAAAACGGGCTAATTGTTCACAATCGCCGTTGCATGGTCCTTCATAAGAAGGATAAACTGGCACCGTACTCAGGCGGTAATCGTGACTGGTAGGTGTTTTAACAAACACTTTGCGATCCAAGCCTTTATCGCTCTGAAGTGGCTTGATACCACATAATAAGTCATATCCTTCCATCCACCCAACGGGTGTGCCGGTTCCAAATTCTTTGAGTTGTACACGTTGTACACCCGTATCAGGATGCTTGGCGACTTTGACTGGCAATAAATATTCCCCAAATGCTTGGGTTGATGTTGAATTGCTTGCGTCAAAAGTCGAATACACGGGCGCCGCCTGGCGCAAAACCCACACACCTTGGTTAGTGTCGAGCGTACCATTTTTATCCGTCATCACCGGCTTAAAATTATGGAGGGCACAACTACCGTCCATTGGCTGCGCTTGAATGGTTGCACTAAAAAATAATGATAAACAAGTTATCAGAGTCAAGAGTCTCAGCATTTTTTTTAACCTCATCGCTGCATTATTTCTTTTCTCGCAAAATTAAGCGAAATCCCACCATATCTGACAGACCCATCTCGCATATGGGTGCCCCGGCAATATTCTCTCGCCAAGTTTTATAATCCTCACCTAATATATAGTGGTAACTGTCATCAGGACATTCTTCTTGTCCACGGTTATCTATTGACCATTCTCGTAAATTACCGAGTAAATCCAAAACACCACCAGCGTTTTCTTCTGTCTCCTCACTTAATAATTGTTGAAATAAATCATTAGACGCTTGTATTTTACCATCATCTGTGCGTTGCTGTGGCTTGAGACCTAAAAATTGTTGTTTGTCTCGTATGACAGCATTTTTAGGATTAGCATGACTGACCGTGGCGGCAATCCACTGATTATAAGTCGGTAAGGTCAACAGGCAACCCGTTTTTTTAGACAACCAATCCGCATAACCTTTCGCAGCCCACCATGGCACCCCAGCCACTGGATTCTCATCAGAAACTTCTCCCGCATCGTCTTGCCGCCATACATTGTCCAACTGCTCTCTCTGTCCCTTGTCTAAGGTTTCCACATAATCTCGGAATTCGCCCACCTTCACTTCTCGACGCATGACAAAAAATTCAGACTCTGTTACCTTAGCAACGCCCTTTATCCAATCGTGCAGATAACCGGGAATAGGTCTGTTTCGCAGGCTGGGCACACAAGACAAGGGTAATTTTTTCTGCATCTCTGCGCTGGCCGATGACAGACATTTTGGCACCTCATCAACACATGAACATGAACTGATTTCGGTCAAATCACGCATGACTTTTCTATGTAACCCATCAAGTCGTGTTTTAAGGGCAGCCATTTCAGGGCGCCTAATGCTCTTGTCAATCCGTTGTTGAATCGCCTCAATTTGAGTTTGATTGGTCTCAATTTGAGAATATAGTTGCTTCGGAGCAGTACATTTGTCTACCGGCATCGCCTTAACCTGTTTTTCAATGTCAGAAACCAGCCGACGGTAAATCTGTTCTATCCCAATTTGCTGTTTTTCAACCTGTTTTTGAAGCGCGAGCACTCGTTCTGTCTCATAAAGCTTGTCAAGCAGCTTATGAACCGCGTCGATTGGTTCTTGAATATCTACAAGTTGAGTGGTAACAGAAATAACGGCACTGGTGCGACGAATGGGTGGTTTAGGAAGCGATTCAATCGTTTGACTTATTTTATCAATAAGTTGGCTGTAAATCTGTTCTATCCGTGTCTGTAGTTCGCTAATCTGTGCATAAAGCAAACTATGACTGCCATAAAACCGAGTAATCGGCCTTTGAATACCCCAAACTTGATCTTGAAGTTTCTCAAGTGGAGTGGTGAGAGAAATCGTATTTTTATGGCCCACTTGTGCTTGAATTGTCTCAAGCGGGTTCTTAATTTCCTTAACAAGTTGACGGTAAATTTGTTCTATCTGCGTTTGTAGTCCCTCAATTTTTTGATTAAGGGGTTGAGAGCTATCAGGCAACTGAGCACTGCCGCTTTCAATGGCCTTTATCTGTTGTTGAACAGATTCCAGTTCTGTGGCCAGTTCAAGGATATCCTGCCTGCCAATTTGAGTCTGAAGATGATTAATCTCTTGGTTCATATTTTCAACCAGTTGACTGTAAATCTGTTCTATCTGTTTTTGTAGTCCTTCAATTTTAAGCGCAATGATTTGAGGAGTTTCAGGTAGCTGTTCACTGGCACTTTGAATGGCCTTTATGTCTTTTTGAACCGATTCCAGTTCGGTAGCAAGATAAATATTCGTGCCAATTTGAGCCTGAAGATGATTAATCTTTTGACTCATATTTTCAACCAGCTGAATGTAAATCTGCTCTATCTGTGCTTGCTGCCCATAAAGCTGTCTTTTAAATTTAGGCATCTGGTCAATCTGTCCCTGAAATTCCTCAAATTGTCTTCGAGCCTCCTCAAGTAGAGTGATTAGAGAAGGCACTGGCGTGTTGCCAATTTCTGCCTGAATAGCATCAATCTGTCTTTGAAGGGCCTCAATTTGAGTCCTAAGTTTTTCAGTCTGGCTTAATTCAGGATGAACCTGTTTCGGCGTGGGTGTTGGAACCGGAGGCGAAACATACCACCACACGCCACCAGCAATAAGGACTAAGATCAATATTCCGCCGCTTATTTTGAGCCACTGGGGAGAAGGGCTAGGTATTTCATAGAGTGGCTGTCCACAGTCTGGACAAATACCATTTGTGCTCTCAAGAGACATTGGCTTTTTTTCGTCAGCAAGCTGACAACCACCGTAATTTTTACAAACGCCTTGTTGTGCCATAATATTTACCTATTTAATGTTGGAAGCGATTGGCTTGGATATGATATTTCTAGGACAATACATTCAACATCAGTTTTGAATGGACCATGGATTTCTCCAGCGGGCCGACTTGCATACTCACCGGTTTCCAAGCAACGATTGAATGCTGCATCAAATAATCTCCCTTTAAGGATTAATATTTCTTCTGGATAATCATGGCTTTTGGCACCAAATGCAGAAGTATCGGCACCCGGTTTAAAGCGAGTTAAACGAGTATAGTCGCCTGACTCTTCATCTATTGCCAATGTTAGCTGTTCCAACAAGCCATTATCAATACTCTCCCATCTCTCATCATTTTCTGGAATCAGTGGATTCCAATAGGTTATTGTACTTTTAGCCATTTGATCACTCAAATATTAATTACATTTAGCAATAGTTTTTTCTGCCTCAACTTCAATTCTAACCATTGCGACATGAACTTTCCCTTCAGAATCCATTGGTACTTGATTAATGTATTCTGTCGAGATCGCCCTTATAAATTCATTTATTTTTTCTGTTGGTACTCGTTCCATATAGGGCAACCATGTTGTGCGAATCCATCCCTCTAAACCTGATTGACCATCATGCTCCATATCCTTTGGAATAAGCTCAACTCGATTGACCTTAAATCCTGATTTGATCAGCCATTGCTCATATTCTTCTTTACCATGAAATCCATAGGGAAAGCTAAAGCCATCAAAATAGGATTTCCACTCTTCTCTTTGTATAAGATCATTTAATACTGCCAGAATATATTCAGCATTGCCCTTTCCTCCCATTTGTAGCAATACTTTTCCATTTGGTTTTAAGCCCTTGTAAATCCCTTGCAAGACTGGCTTATGGTTTTTTACCCAATGCAATGCGGCATTTGAAAATGCAACATCAAATTGTCCCTGAAAGCATAAGTGTACAGCATCCATTAAGATGAATGAGAGATTTGGATATTGACTGGCTGGATATTGCTCTGTCGCTAGTGCCAGCATTGAGCTTGAATTGTCTACACCAATAACGGCACCTTTAGATACCAAATGAGCCAATTCAGCCGTTACCTTTCCATCTCCACAGCCTATATCAAGAACGTTTTCCGTTCCATCAAGGCTTAGCTTGCTAATAAGCTCCCTTGCCCATTTTTGTTGAGCTTGTGAGTGCCTCTCATAATCTTTGGCGTTCCAGCTATATTTTGACATGTTTTTTTTTTAATTTTATTTTAGCGAGTCGATACTCGTTCCACGCTCTGTGCACTCTCTTATACACAAGTCCATTTTCGACAATTGTAGGGTGGGTAGAGCAGCGTAAAATGGTGGGTTTAGCTCTACCCACAAGACACAAAATTATTTAATTTCAATCATTTAAAAACTTATGTCTGTCTAAGTGAGTGCGCGAGGCAAAGGAGCGAGAGGCTTTTTAGAAAACTATTTTGCTACTGCAAACCAAGCTAGTTTCTCATGCAACTTAACAACATCACCAATAATAATAATACTAGACAACTTAATATCCGCCACCTCAACAATACTGGGCAAAGTTTCCAAAGTCCCAACTAATACCCGCTGATCAGAAGTCGTCGCCTTTTGTACCAATGCCGCCGGCTTATCAGGCGGCATCCCATGTTGTATCAACTCACGAGAAATCAGCGGCAGTCCTCGCAAACCCATATAAATAACAACTGTTTGATGTGGATGAGCCAACGCCTCCCAATTCAAATCCATACTGTCATCTTTAAGATGCCCAGTGACAAAAATACAAGATTGGGCATAATCGCGGTGCGTGAGAGGAATGCCAGCATAAGCCGACGTACCAACAGCAGCAGTAATCCCCGGCACAACTTGGAAAGTTATTCCCTCATCCATCAAAGTTTCAATTTCTTCACCGCCCCTGCCAAATAAAAACGGATCGCCCCCCTTTAAACGCAACACTCGTTTACCCTCTTTGGCTAAACGGATCAACAACTGATTAATCTCATCTTGGGGGACAGGATGATGAGTCGGCTCTTTGCCAACATAAATGCGCTCCGCCTCGCGCCTGACCAAATCTAATACCCCCGGTGAGACTAAACGATCATAAAGGACAACATCAGCTTGCTGCATTAAGCGCAATGCACGAAAAGTCAATAAATCAGGATCACCCGGACCCCCGCCAACAAGGTACACCTCACCAGATGCCAAAGCTTTTTTTTGTCCAATCAAATCTTCTAAAGCCTTAGTAGCCGCTTGCCTGTGCCCTGATAATAACATCTCAGCAATTGGACCTTGTAAAACGCCTTCCCAAAACCGGCGGCGCTCATCAAAAGAGAAACGCTGTTTGACTTTATCTCTAAAGCTTGCTACAAAATCGGCTAATTTTCCATAAGAAGCCGGTACCATAGTTTCTAAGCGAGCGCGTAGCAGTCGTGCTAAAACCGGTGAAGCACCGCCGCTAGAAACGGCAATTTGTACTGGCGAGCGATCAATGACAGAGGGCATGATAAAACTGCAAAGTTGTGGTTGATCGACCACA
Source organism: Thiotrichaceae bacterium (assembly GCA_026991885.1). Lineage (GTDB taxonomy): Bacteria > Pseudomonadota > Gammaproteobacteria > Beggiatoales > Beggiatoaceae > Thiomargarita. The sequence continues at coordinate 3,114 of JALXAQ010000228.1, read as the reverse complement.
TTGACGGGCGTACCTTGCGCCTGCGCCAGTGTTGACACCTGTTCATTAACGCTTTTATCATTAGTCGCCGCTATCACTAAACGACAATGCTCTAAATCCGTCGGCGCAAATTTATCGGCGCGGAAAATGATGCGCCCCTCATTAGCCCATTGCGCCAATGGCGGAGACAATTCTGGTGCCACCACGGTGACTTTGGCATTGGCTCGCAACAATAATTCGACTTTACGCCCAGCCGTTGTGCCACCACCGACAACTAAACAGGCTTGGTTGCGGATATTAAAAAAAATAGGTAGGAAATTCATAGTGATAAATTTTTTTTGATGTACTCATTGACAGATTTGGTACAATTGATCGGTCTGTAAGGTGGATTAATCTACCAAATGCACTTGATTTAAATAAAATATTAGTATATAACAATAGACTGGATTACTAAACTCTCAGACTTTAGTGCCAGTTTGTTTGACCCACATTTTTAACAGGAGAATAGTAAAATGGCTAATTTCGATCAAGAGTTGGATGCCTCTGGCTTAAACTGCCCTTTGCCCATTTTGCGGGCGAAAAAAATGCTCAAAGGGATGGAAAGTGAGCAAATCCTGCGTATCATTGCAACTGATCCCGGTTCTGTCAAGGATTTCGATTCATTTGCTAAACAGACTGGCAACGAATTGCTGGAATCGTCAGAAGAAGGTGGCAAATACGTCTTTTTCATCAAGAAAAAATAATCCACTGAACTCAAGGAGACATTGTTATGTCTGATGAAAAAAAACTGGCGATTATCGCCACCAAGGGTAGCCTTGATTGGGCTTATCCACCTTTTATTCTTGCCTCAACCGCTGCCGCCTTGGGTTATGAGACGGAAATCTTTTTCACTTTCTATGGTTTAGTCTTGCTGAAGAAAAAGCTCAATTTGCAAGTGACATCGCTAGGCAATCCTGCTATGCCTATGCCTATGCCTGTCCCTGTCATCATGCAAAGTATGCCCGGCATGCAAAGCATGATGTCGAGCATGATGAAAAAGAAGATGAAGAGCAAGGGTGTTGCTAGCGTCGAAGAATTGCGCGACTTATGCATAGAAGCCGATGTCAGAATGATAGCTTGTCAAATGACGGTAGATTTGTTCGATTTCAACACCAAAGACTTCATTGACGGTATCGAGTACGCTGGTGCGGCTAGCTTTTTTGAGTTTGCTGGTGAATCTGATATTTGTTTATATATTTAAAGCATCCAGATAAGTTTTAGCCCAAACCTCAGAGGTTTCCAAAACCTCTGAGATTTAAAATCGGTTTTCAACAACCCACAATATAGATCGTTTTTCCCTCTTTTTTATGAGTTTTCCAAAAAATCTTTTTTTTCCAAGGCGTATTTTTTCGGCGATCAAATACAATTAGCCAACCTTTTAAGCAATTTAAATTATCCATATACCCCGCCAATTGTACCAAACCTTCTTGATAAGTTTTCTCGCCATAACGCAACTTGAGTTCTATTGGATAATCATCTCCTTTATAATGAATACACAAATCCAGTCGCCCACTCCCACTGGCCAATTCTCGTGAAATACGCCCCCCCCATTGACTAAACGCTGCAAAAACGCTTGCAAAATTAAATGGGGTGCGGCCTCTTGATATTGATACCGCTCCACCCAGATTTCACTATTCTTTCGCCAAAAAGTTTGAAAGTCACTCAACAAGCGTTTCATCTCCAATTTGCCATTGACAACATAAGCCGGATAAGCCCGTTCCTCCATTTCCATTTGAGTACGAGAACTGAGAGTACGAATAATCACTTCCCCATAAATGGGATTAGCAGGGATCAAATGCCCCTCAGCATGGCGCAACAAACCCAAATCCAGCACATATTGATGATCATCATCTAACACACTATATCCTTTGCTTTCCCCAATAATCACCGGCTCAATAATCCGCTGCACTCGTGCTTCTTTCAAGCGTTCCATCAAACTATCAATATGCGTATCCCGTCGTTGGAGCAGGGTTTGTACGGCCTGTTCAACGTGTTTTGGTTCAATCGTTTGTGAAAAATCATTGTCGAGAATTTTTTGGACTATTTCTCGGGCGATAGCGTTCACCAACCAAGGTTGTCCCTGTGTGCTGTGATAGATTTTTTCGAGCACCGAAACTGAGAAAATTTGCCCCGTCTGTTCAGTATGTTGAACATAGAGATTAGCAACTTCTTCAAAGGTGAAATTGGGCAAGGTTAAGGCATCAGAAACAATATTGAATGGGCTGGCACTACCAAGCGTTTTTCCTTCCTCACGGATTTTGCCTTTGTAATCACGAATATTTCGCATACCAACCAGAATGATGGAATGGGCAAAAGCAATACGGTCACGATTGATATATCCATCCCGCAATTGTCGCAAAAACGTAATCAATGTCCCATTTGACAGACAATCAACTTCGTCAAACAAAACGACGACGGGTTTGTCTAACTGTTTACAAAACTGCGATAAGCTCCTGATCAAAATAGTGCTAAAATCGGAATAATCCGCATCAGGGGCAAAAGAATACCCACTCAATTGTTCATCAAGTTCCACTTCAAGCTTTAATCTTTTGACAATTGCTGGGATACCTTTTTCAGCCTCAGTGATTCCCTGCACGGTTTCCAATGAACAATACAAAGCATAATACTCCCCCGCCTCATTTAATTGCTGAGCTAATTCCAATAACAGCGTCGTTTTTCCAGATTGTCGTGCCGCATGAATAACGAAATACTGTTTCTGCTTAATCAGGTTAAGAACACCTTTACATCGTTCCTGTGTCGGCAACATATAGTGTTCATCAGGACGACAAGGTCCTGCAATATTGAAATTTTTTTTCATGTTCAAATTCCTCTCTTGTCCGGCTCTATCTAAAAAAAAGTTCTCTACATAAATTTTTCTGCTAAAATATTAAAAAAAACGGCCATGGATTGTCCCCACAATGGGGATTTTTATAACGAAAACCAAGCGACTTCATAAAATCATGCTACCAAATTACCAAATTATCAAACAAATTTACGAAAGCACCAACTCGCTCCTCTATAGAGCCCTCAAAAAAGAAGATAATCAAAAAGTTATCCTAAAAGAGCTAAAAGAAGACTATCCAGCACCAGAAGAAT
>JALXAQ010000227.1:10641-11384 GCA_026991885.1 Thiotrichaceae bacterium | reverse complement strand
AAGTTACTTACTGCAAGCGTGAGGCTGATATTAAAAAAATACGGGATTCTTGAAGAGATGCTCGTTATCGACGACTCTGACAAAAAACGTAGTAAATCAGCCAAGAAAATTTATCAAGTTCATAAATTTTATGATAAGAGACCAGCGGTGGTTACATTAATGGGCAAGAATTCATCGTTTTATTATTAGTCACAGCCCAAATAACCATTCCTGTCGGTTTAGCTTCGCTGACTTCGTATCGCATTTTATCAACCTGATCCAGTTCCCAAAAAAAATCGCCGCTCCTCCAAAAAATAAAGACTATCCCACCAAGCTAGAAATCGCTTTAAATTTATTAGAGGATTTTAAGCGCTGTCATCCAATTTTTAAAGTTAAGGTCATCCTAGCTGATGCTTTGTATGGTACTTGCGTGTTTCTGGATCAAGCCGCTAATTTGGGGGAATTCAAGTCATTAGTCAAATACGTTGCGACCAAAATATTCGTTACAAGGGTAAAACCAAAAGCGTTAAAAAGTTTTTTAGCCACTATACTTGTATCCCACAAAATTTGTCGATTCGAGGTGGAACACAACGCCAAGTTGAAGTTGGTAGTGCGCGTTTATATGTTAATGCCCATAACAAGAAACGCTTTGTTATTGGTCTGAAATATGAAGGAGAAAGCGATTATCGTTATTTAGTTGCCTCTAACTTGAGTTGGCGAACTCAAGATATAGTCCAAGCTTATACCTATAGATGGTTAGTATT
>JALXAQ010000227.1:0-10631 GCA_026991885.1 Thiotrichaceae bacterium | reverse complement strand
CAGAAGCTTGATTCTGAGTCTGCTGCTAGACCATTGCCTCCTCCTTCACCCTGAGCAAAATATCCGTTTAGAAAACAAACAGCCTGCGGCGACCGTGGGTAGCCTACAACAACTGATTCAGGTAGATTCTTTATTGGCATTTATTCGTCGATTACTCACTGTCGAAAATCCCACTGAAAAGCTTGAACAGCTTAGTCATACTATAACCGAAGTCTTTCAATTGGCACCCTCGAATAAACATATGAACCACCGAGAACTGGGAAATTTAGAACCCAGTGAATCTTTAAAATCTAAAAGCGAAATTATTTATGCCTAAAAGGCATTTATACCATATTAATTGAAAAGTCAAGCTTTAAAAACTTGCTCATCGAGTTAATTGCCTTGATGAAGGGCTATATCTATAACAAATTGATTTTGTTTTTTTATGAGTTATTTGTTAATAAATATATATAAAAATCATACATTTAACTATAAACACCACTTCATTTTTTTGTTCATCAAGGCAGTTAAGGGACATTACCCGAATTTGAAACAAAAGGATTTTACCTTCTCATTAATTTAAGACTTTTCAGAAACGATAACTGGTCAATGCCCTTACTCATTTAGCAACTTGGAGAAATAACATAATGACTACGCTGTTTGAAGAAAAAGAAACTTGCTTCGTTTGTGGTAAAACCCATAAATAAATATACTGGAATAGGTTCCACAAATCAGTTTGGCTCGCCTGATCTTGACACGAGGCCACCCCAAATGGCGCGTTCCACTATTGATTGTTGGATACGTTGTTGCCCATCTTGTGGCTATTGTGCGCCGGCGCTTTCCAAAGATTCACCACAAGCGAAGTCGATTGTCAAATCAGAAGAGTATCGGCAACAACTTGATAATAAAGCTTATCCCAAACTGGCTAACCATTTTCTTTGTTGGGCAATGATTCAAGAGGCAACCGGCGATTACTCCGCCGCCGCTTGGGCTGCTGTTCATGCCGCCTGGGCATGCGATGATCAGAATGCCCAAGAAGCCTCTCGTCTATGCCGCTTAAAAGCCATTCAACTATTTCAAGAGGCGAACGGTGCGTCGAACCTGTCACAAACAGGTGCCCAAGAAGCCCTTATGGCTGACCTATTGAGAAGGAGTGGTCAATTTGACCAAGTAGAAAGCGTGTGTCAGGAAGGTTTAAAGCAAAATCCTGAAAAAATAATCCAACAGATTCTCACATTTCAAATGACATTGGCTCGTCAACAAGACAAGGAATGTCATAGGATAGATGAAGTTGAGCCTGGTAGTGCTCCAGACTGAAAGTTTTTCTTTTTAATTTAGAGGTAGGGTGGGAAGTGGTGAAAATCCCAATACCACTTAAAATTATGAATCACGGATTATACGGATTACACAAATGACACGGATTAAAAACATAAAAAGACATAAGAGCCAGCAGGCATTTTGACTTTGATTTGAAATCCGCGTCATCTGTGTAATCCGTTTAATCCGCGATTCAATGTTTTTAGTGGGAAATTTCCGCCCTCCTGTGCAAGATATTTAAGAGCATCAAGAGATAGCGATCTTGTTTTTCATCAAAAACGGGATCGAGTCGAATGGAGCCATGTGATGGACAAAATTTGTCACATTTTAAAAAATCAATGGCTTGTAGGGTGGATTAAGCTAGCTCGCGACTCCACCCGACGAAAATTTATAATAAATAAGCTAAAAACAACTGATAACCTTTATCAGTACAGAGCCTTCCCGCAACAAACTTTTCGGAGTCCAAGATTTATCTTGTATTATGGAGGACAACATGGCAAAGCAACAAGACACATCACTGCTTGCACAAGTGATGGAGCAAACGATCAAGCAAAACAAAGAAGCCAATTCCGTGCAAAAACCCAAATTTTTTGGCACCAGCCAAGAAGGCAAAGAATCTGAAAACAACTACAAGTTAGGCACCCAATTGCCCTACCTGTTTCTCATCAATCGCCTAACACACTATATAGCTAAAATCCTGCAACGCGAACAAATTGATAGCGGGCGTGCAGATTTAGAAATCAGACTGAACCAATGGATAGGGCAATATGTTCATAAACAACCCTTAAAAGCGGCTAAAATTTTCGTTGAAGAGATAGAACCCGGTTACTATCGAATTCATATCAAAGTGCGTCCAAATTTGAAACAAAAGGATTTTACCTTCTCATTAGAATATCAATTCTAGGGAAATATGGAGTCCAAGATTTATCTTGGACTCCTTAAAAAAACTTGTGTCGGCTCGATGAGCGGGATGAAAAATCCTATTTCTTGAAGAAATAGGATTTTTTTTGTATTATCAAGGCACTCAAAAATATATCTATGATAACGGATAACTGATAACCCATGTCAAAAATAAGCCAATCAATCATTATGGCAGCCTTATTATACCCTGTCATCGTCCAAGCACTTGACACACGCTTAGCACTTATCATTGGCAATGGCGGCTATCAAGGCGATGCCTCTTTAAGCAATCCCGTCAATAATGCTACCGATTTAGCGGCGGCACTGAAAAATAGACTGGGTTTTGAGGTCATTCATAGAACAAATCTCACCGTAAAAGAAATGCGAACTGAGATTAAACAATTTGGCCAACAGTTACACGGCATGGGTTTATTTTATTATGCTGGACATGCTATGCAAGTAGGGGAAGAAAATTATTTAATCCCCATCGGGGCAGAGTCTGCCTTGTTTAATAGCCATTATAATTTGGATGAAAATACCATCAAAGTCAGCTTTATATTAAATACCATGCGAGACGCTGGCAATAAAGTCAATATCATCATTTTAGATGCTTATCGTAAAAACCCTTTAGATCGGGAGCGCCCCGTGGGGCTGAAACATGCACAAGGCAACTCATTAATCGCTTATGCCGCTAGAGCCGGCGAAGTGGCTTTGGAAGGCAAACGTAATAGCCCTTATGCGGCATCCCTCATTGACGAAATAAACCATAATCCCAATTTATCGATCCTGCAATTGTTCACCCGAGTGCGGGCGGCAGTGCGTGACAAAACCGGCAAATTACAATCTCCTGGATTTTATTCTGAATTAGATCAAGATTTTTGTTTAGTGGGAGAATGTCGCAATGGAGACGATTTAAGCGAGCTGATAGTGTTGAATTTGTTGCAAGCCATCTTTTTTCTGGTGGTGATAGCGGTGATATGGCTGGGATGGCGGAAAAAGTGGGTAAGTGCTATTGCGTGGGCTGAATATCGTGCGACGAAAATTGAGCAAATACGATATGCGCTAATGACGCAGAAAAAGCCAAAAAAGCAAAGACGACAACAGGAAGAAAAGAAAGGTAAACTTTTTCAATTTAAAAGCGTCACCCTAGATACACGGGGAAAAATCATCAAGCGCCCCCCCAAAAACGCCCACTACCAAATAGAATATTTGGGCAAAGGTATCACACTGGAAATGGTCCATATTCCGGGGGGCAGCTTCCTGATGGGTTCACCTCAAACGGAGAAAGACCGATACAGTGATGAAGGTCCACAACACCTAGTCACACTAGAACCCTTCTATATGGGCAAATATCCCGTCACACAGGCACAATATGAAGCGGTGATGGGCAAAAATCCATCTTGGTTCAAAAGAAAAAATCGCCCGGTAGAATGGGTTTCATGGCATGATGCCGTAGAATTTTGTAAGCGATTGTCCGAAATGACCTCCATAAGCTATAGCTTGCCCAGTGAAGCACAATGGGAATATGCCGCTCGTGCTGGGACAACGACACCCTTTTACTTTGGTGATACGATTACCAGCGAATTAGCCAACCACAATCATAATCGTGGGAAAACCAGCGATGTTGGAAGCTTTCCCCCGAACGCTTTTGGATTGTATGATATGCACGGAAATGTGTGGGAATGGTGTGCTGATCCTTGGCATGAGAACTATGAGGGGGCGCCAACAGATGGCAGCGTCTGGGAGGGGGAGGACCCTTATCGGGTCCTGCGTGGCGGCTCGTGGTACGATTTTCCGAGTCTCTGTAGTTGCGTTATTCGCAGCAAGCTCACCTCGGACTTCCGACTCAACAGTGTCGGTTTTCGTCTGGTTGCGTGAACTTAATTATAAGACTATACTTAAAAATGAACTTACCCTTAAAGGATAAACATCATGTGGTCAATATTGACGGCCTTTATAATAACATTATTACTGCTACCCGCCCACGCCAGTGAGCGCCCCGCCAGTCTCGCCGATGGCGTTAATCCGGGCACCCTATCCGTTAAAAAAATCGGTGGCCAAAAACCCGATAAAAAACTGGAAATGCCGCTAAAACATACCGATGTCAAAATCGAAGTTTCTGGCTTTGTCGCAAGTGCCACCGTCACGCAGCACTATCATAATCCGTTTAAAAAGCCAATTGAGGCCGTTTACACTTTCCCGCTGCCAAACGATGCTGCGGTCGATGATATGCAAATGATCATCGGTCAACGCACCATCAAGGGCCTTATCAAACGTCGAGAAGAAGCACGCAAGATTTATGAACAAGCGCGAGATAGAGGGCAACGGGCTTCATTGTTAGAGCAAGAGCGTCCCAATATCTTTACTCAATCCGTCGCCAACATTATGCCTGGCGATAATATCACGATTACAATTCGCTATGTCAATATCCTGCGTTATGCCGAAAGTCATTATGAATTAGTTTTCCCCATGGTTGTGGGACCTCGCTATATTCAGGGCAATGTGCCCGACGCATCTCGTATCACCCCGCCCGTGCTCAAGCCGGGTGAGCGCACGGGACACGATATTGCATTATCCGTCAAATTAGATGCTGGCGTGCCAATTCAAAATGTGCATTCGAGTTCTCATGTCATTGACACTAAAACGATTAATCCGCATGAAAAACAGATTCAACTTCACCAAGCTGACACAATACCCAATAAAGATTTTGTGTTGCGCTATGACGTGGCGGGCAAAGTCCCCGAAATGGCCACAATTGCTCACCATGACGAGCGTGGCGGATTTTTCACTTTGATGATTCAACCACAGCGCACTGTCACAGATGCTCAAGTCATTCCCCGTGAACTGATCTTTATTGTTGACACTTCTGGCTCAATGCGTGGATTTCCGATTAAAAAATCTAAAGAAGCGATGCGAATGCTCATCAAAGGCATGCGTTCAACTGATACCTTTAATGTCGTGCGCTTTGCTGGAGATACGGGCACATTGTGGAACAAACCGATGCCGGCAACGAGAGCTAATATCGAACAAGCCCTGCGTTATGTGGACAGTTTTCGAGGCAGAGGGGGCACCGAAATGCGTAAAGGTATCCTAGATGCTTTGGCGCAACCTGCCGCTGATGGCTATTTACGCATTGCTTTTTTATTAACTGATGGATATGTCGGTGACGAATTCCGTATTTTTCAAGCCATTGAAAAGGAGAGACGCGGCGCGAGAGTGTTTAGTTTGGGCGTAGGCGCCTCGGTTAACCGCTACCTGTTAGATAGGGCTGCTGAAATTGGACGAGGCGAAGCCTTTTATGTGCGCCAAGATGAAAACAGCGACAAAGTCATCAAGCAATTTTTCCAGCGCGTTGATCGTCCCGCCTTAGCGCATATCGAAATCGACTGGGGCAATCTCGATGTCACCAAACTTTCTCCTGTGCCAGACTTATGGGCGGGGCAACCGATTCGTATTCATGGACGCTATACCAAGGGCGGAGAAGAGACTATCGTTGTGCGTGGACAATTGGCAAATCAGCCTTATAAACAGCGACTACGTGTCAAACTTCCCCAAAATGCGCCCGCCCATGAGGCGATAGCAAGCGTCTGGGCTCGACAACAAGTACGTCAATTGATGAGACAAATGGTACGCGCTGGGCAAACCAAAGAATTGGTTGAAAAAGTCACACAATTGGGATTGACCTTTCGCTTAATGACGCAATGGACGAGCTTTGTGGCGGTAGAAGAAAAAATCGTCAATGTTGACGGCAAACCACAAACGGTGGTTCAACCGGTAGAAATGCCAGAAGGTGTCTCTTATGAAGGCGTATTTGGTGAACAACAAATGCCCGCTCCGACTGCTATGCGTGGAATGAGAGCTAAAAGCTTTAAATCAGCACCGCAGAGATCATACGGCTTCAACAACAGATACGCATCGCCCCCCCCCGTAGGCAAGGCGCCGCCGCAACAAGCTTGGGCAGCTCCTCCAATGAAAGAAAGCGACAAAAGTGTGTCGAGTCTAGTACTTTCCAAACAAGCCAACGATATTCGCTTTGCGCCCGGAGATGCCAGATTGAGTGCTCAAGTCAAACGCCTTTTAGATAAACTAGCGGCGCAAATTTGTCGAGATATTAGCCATATCAATAAAATTGTGATTACTGGACACGCGGATAGCAGCCCAGCGGATAATTTTAAACATAAATTATCACTTGAACGCGCTATCGCGGTGGCCGATTATTTGAAGAGTCAATGCCCTGCTCTCACTTCTGACAAATTGGTGATAAGAGGAGAAGCGGATTGGAAACCTGTCGCTGATAATAGTACTGAAATTGGACGTGCTAAGAATCGACGGGTGGAGATTAAAATCAAGAGATAAGTTTTTATCGTTCCCACGCGAGGCAAAGGAATGCCTGCAATAAAATTTCGGCGTCTTTGACTTTTCTATAACGTTATGGAAAAAGAAACTTGGTGTTTTATTGATTTTGAGAACTTACCCAGTGCTTTAGAATACGCAATTTCCAATGACTATGCGCGTATTTTTGTTTTTTTGGGCGCTCAACAAAAGAAAGTTAATATCGACATAAGCAAACTAACGACGGTGAAAGTGATAAAAATAAAAGGAGTTGGCAAAAACAACTTAGACTTCCATTTGATCTATTACTTGGGTAAATGTCAAGTCAATGCTGGTAATCATGTTGAGTTTGCCGTCTTCAGCAAAGATACCGGTTGGGATAGATTAATTCAATTCATTCAGAAAGAGGGTAGAACTTGCCAGAGAATTAGTACAACGGATAGTTTGAAGAAAGCCGTGCAAAAAAAAGCAAAACAAAAAAAAGCAAAACTTCCAATTGATGTTCAGCCAATCTTAAAAAAACTTAAGAAGCTTAAGAAAGCACAACGTCCAAAGCGGGTTGATAGTCTCACCAACCACCTTCAGTCAATAATCAGATCGCTTGATACAACGAAAACGCCTAAGCAAATTATGGATATTTTGAAACAACATGGATTAATTTCGGTAGATGGTAATAAGAAAGTAAGATATACCATTTAAGTAACATAGGAGATGAGCTATGACTTGTCCTGCTTGTGATCGTTATGTAACAATTGAAGACTGGACTGATGATGAGCCTTTTAATTGCCCTCATTGTAATACCTTGCTCAAATTAGTGACAGATGAAGGTGGTTATTGTGGTGTAACGTCTAGCACCAAATTTCTTGGTCATCTTTGGCCATTATTATCCATTTTGTCCAAGAAATTTGAGACTTAAATAAGTCTTAAAAAAAAGCTTGACCTTCGGTTTTAGAAGTCTATAATAGAGTGCTCGTTAATGAACAAGTATATTTCCTTTAACTACAAAAAATGTCTTTTTGAAAAAAGCTAAAAAAGTTACAAGAATCATTTATAGCGATGACCTTAACCAAGGCAAATATGACGCATTAAATCAAATCGCGAAACGTTGCGGTTCTATTCGTACAGAAGTTTGGCGCAATTATGGTTCGATTGGCGGACTCAGTGCCAAGTTCCGTCCGGTGCGTGATGGATGGATAGCCAATAAACACGTATCGATATTACCACAAAGGATATGGCGAGCCACGTTATCTGATACTTTAGATGATGTAAAAGCTAATCGAGAAGCTGCCAAAGAAAAAGTTATACGCCACCTTTTTAGAAATATTGATGACAAGGATAAGCGTAAAGAATTATTTGTGAAGCTAAAAAATGATTCTGTTTGGGTGAATCATTCGTATTTGCGCCGACTCATGCGTCAAGACTGGAAACATGGGAAAAATCATACTTTTAATCAAATTGTTTTGGAATCTGGTAGCTATAAGTGTTTTTCACATAATGGAAGAAATTATATTGAGGTTATTAGCTTAAAAAGAGGCAAGCGCATAGCTATCCCAATAGGAACCAATTATTCCATAACCGGACAAATTCTGTTAATTCTGCGTGAAGGTCAAGTTGAAATTCATTACACAATAGACAACACTGATGACAGTGCTTGTGGCAATAAGGAAATTGGCATAGATAAGGGTTATAGTGAAGTTTTTGTTGATTCTGAAGGTGAATTTTATGGTAAAGGTTTTGGCGAGGTTTTATCAAAAGAATCTGATGATTTGAAGAAAAAATATCAAAGGCGCAATAAGATCAAAGCGGTTTTGGGCAAGGTTGAACCCAAAAATCCCAAAAAGGCTAAAAGAATTAGAAAACACAACTTAGGAAGAAAAAAACTCAATAGGCGTAAAAAGAGACATCAAGCTAAAGTTGAAACAATCGTTTTCACAGCGGTCAATCGTGTCGTTGATAAGGCAAAAACAATTGCTTGTGAGGACTTAAGTAAAACTTTTAAGTCAAGAAGTTATGGCAAGAACACCAATCGTCATTTAAGCGGTTGGGTTAAAGGGTTAATGGCGCGAGCCATTGAAATAGTAGCTTCCCGTAGAGGTTCTACGGTAGTTATGGTCAATGCGGCATATACTTCTCAAGCCTGTTCACAGTGCGGATGCCTCGGCAAACGTACTGGGGACAAGTTTCACTGTGCCTCCGGGTGTGGGGCGGTTATGCAAGCGGACCATAATGCAGCGGTTAATGTTCTAGCGAGGTTATACGATAAGGAGTTACATCGTTGGCTTCCCTTTTCGAGGGTGAAGCAAATCCTGCTAGAGCGTTGTCGCCGACCGGATGAGACAGCCCATCCAGGACTCTAGTTGTACTCCCACGGGGGTATCAACAGAGAGCGAATTATCATGGAGACTTTCACCTATCTTTGATAGGTGTCCAAGAATGGCCAAGAAAAAAGAAGCTGCGAGTAAGAAATCTCTCGAAATTCAGGAGCGCAACGAAGTAACGAAGTAAATTTATAACAATTGTGGATTGGGCGTCCCGCCACTTCGTATCGCTCTACCCACCCTACAAAAAACCTTAACTTAATGGCATCCCAGTTTAAATATAGAGTCGATTGGAAATGTTGACTAATTTGTTTAGCCAGAGTGGTTTTACCCACTTGCCAAGCACCAGAAACAAAAGCCATTTGTCGATGTTCAGCCAGTTCGTGGGCTAGAATCGCGTGATAACCTTAGTAAGGATTATACGAACAACACCCATTTTCTGCTGCTCTGTAAAAACTCCTAACGGAAGAACCCTGTGTGTAGTTTGGGCACATATTACTTATAGTTCCAACAAAATTCGACTCACAGCCTAGCCTATAAGCCCCTCCACAAATCGTACCCCTTATATTCACCTGTTTAACCGTAAAAGTTGGCGCATGCTTAACCACCTCGGCAACACGACAGAACATTTTTGCAGACCATTCACCACTTGCTTTACCGAGCATCTGACATTCATTCACGCAGCGATCGACCACCTCATCCAAAACGTCGATTAGTCCATCAATGAAGCCATTACCAAACTGTTCAGCAGAGTGCCCCTTATACTTTGTCCCAATATCATTTACCGCATCATCCACCCCATTTCCCACGATTTGAACAAATACACTTGTATTCGTGCAGTCCTGACCAAGGTTGTTCCAAGCATTCTGCGCTAAACGGTTCGCAGCATTATAGGCTATTCGATAGAAAGGCCCTAGAGCAGGCCGTCCAGAAGGAACAGCAACCTTATCATTCTCAACAGTGTTCTGTGCAACGGGACAGGGAGTTTGGCTATTATCCCAACCAGGTGTTCGCTCATCAAGCCACTTGTGCAGTTTTGGGTTAGAAGCTATTAAGTGGTTGTTCTCTAAGTCTAAATCATTCTTAGGGTTAGAATCCAAATACACCAACTTCATAAACTCAACGGGGATATCTCCACACAGAGCGTTGGACTCTAGATTGAGAACATTCAAATAGCTCAGCCCTTGAATTTCTGGGGGGATAAAACCACGGAGTTGGTTGTACTGTAGGTACAATCTTGTCACATGTCCATTATTACAGTGTATTCCATACCAACTACAAGGCGTATTCGTTACAAGCCAGCCCTTGTTCTTCTTCCATTGTGAGCCATTGGTGCTATTATATAGCGCGACAAGGGCTTTGCACTCACTGCTCAGGATTTGGGTTACATTGCTGCAGTCAGTCTGCGCGGGCAAATTGGGAGAAAGTGAAGCCAGCCCAAATAGCCATAGTAAATAGGTTTTTTTTAACATAAAGATTTCTCCAATTATAATGTATTGCTAAGTTTAAATATTTTCGCTTCACACCGAACAATATTGAGGGGTGTTCAGCGAAAGCATTCATCAAGACAGCCAATATACACACTCCTGTCCCATACGCAATAGCTAATATATCACAATTCTTGTTTTTTAAACATTAGCCTTAAGTTGGCGCGTATGCCCTTTAATTATATTTATTTAAATTTAAAATAAATATCATAAATATTTTTTATCGTTCCCACGCTCTGCGTGGGAATGCCTGCCTGGACGCTCCGCGTCCTGCAAGAAAAACCGAGAACCCTCTAAC
>JALXAQ010000226.1:36340-38483 GCA_026991885.1 Thiotrichaceae bacterium | reverse complement strand
CCCTACACCAAATAATCCACCATTTACCGGATTAGGTAATAACCTTGGCAATACTGACCAGCTTATTCGTGACATTCAGAATAAAGTCGGCCCACCAACCAGTGACTTTGAAAACATGATGGCCGGAGCAGGTGAGAGGGCTGGTGACTTAGGTGGCGCCTTATTGGATACAGCAAAAATTATTGGTAACGAACTGGAGTCACGCTATCCGCTTGGTGGACTTGTGTGGAAAGACGGTAACATATTACCCGATTATCAATCCCCTACTGAATACGCTCGTACCAATGCGCCTAACGTGTTGGATGTGGGTGCAAAGGCATTAAAAGATATTGACCTTAGTTATCAGGAGCGCTCAGGCTGGCAGGATGTAAAAAACGCTTTTAAAGAAGGTGGTGCTGCTAGTGGTGATGCCTGGAAAGAGGTTGTCAGTTATGGGCTAGAGCAGGGTGTTAAATCTATCCCTGACATGGCTGCTGTCATGTTTTCTCTACCTACCTATATTATTGCTCGATCTGGCGAGATGGGCCAGCAGAGGGCGCTTAATGACGGCAGAGAAAAGGCGACAACCACTGATATTATGGAAGCCGCACCATTTGCCACAGCAAGTGCATTACTCGAGCGTATAGGCGCCAGAGGCATGACCACAGATGCTGTGAATGAATTGGGCAAAGATTTAATAAAGTCGGGCATTAAAAACGCAGCAAAACGAGTGGCGAAAACCGGCGGTAAGGCTTTGTCAAAAGAGGCAACCACTGAGGCCATTCAGGAAGGCATGATTGAATATGTGGGTGAGCGCCTTGGCACTAAAACCGCGATGGACTTCAATGAGGCACTTGACAGGGCTGCCGCTGCCGCTGTTGCCGGTGGCGTATTTGGTGGCGGCGTTGGTGGTACCGTTGCGTTAACTAATGAGATTCGATTCAATCCCAAAAAAGATTTGGGCAAACAATTAAATAAGGATGTGGAACAGGCAGTACCTACTTATAGCGCCGATCAGATAGCACGAGAGGCGTTAAGCCCTGAGAATGCCCAGCAAACCATTCAGACAACTAACGTTCCAGATCAGCAAACACCAGTTGAGCCAATGGTACCCTCACAAACAAAGGAACCACAGTCTGAAAAACCACCAGGTGAGATACCACCTGTCGAATCTGTGAACCCAGAATCCTCAATGAGAGGACCTTCAACCACAAAAAAATATCCTATGGCTGATATTAATGAATGGTGGGGTGATGCTGATTATAAAGCAAGAGGCGGTAGACTTACTGAGATGACGCCAAAGGAATATCTATCTCAAGTAACGCCTTTAAACGAAACTAGTGAAGATACAATCGAGAATGTCGATGACCTAATCGATCATGTCAACAGTGGAAGAAAATTAGACCCGCCTGTAATTTATTCTGATGGGAAAGAAAACGGCAGGCATAGGGCGTTAATGGCTATGAAGCTTGGTATTAAAAAAATACCGGTAATAGATTTTAGGAAGCCTGCTTCTAAAACTAAAATCCCCAAAAAAGACAAAAACAATACATCATTTTCCAAATCTGTTAAGGATGAATATGATTTAGACTTTCCTTTAACTCATGAATCTGGAAATAAAGATTTTGACGGAACAATAACTAATAAAGGTGATGTATTTAACGGAGTATTTGCTCTAAATGGGTTTGAAGGTGCAGCTTTAGGTAAAGGTGGATTTAACCATACCTATGTACCAAGAAAAGGTAAAGTTGCCGAAAATGGTGATGTTGACTTGGATTATGAAAAAACTATATCGTTTTTAAAAAAACGATTTCCAACAGCTAATAATGAGGAAATTGATGCATTATACGATCTTACAGCAGGCGATGAGGAGTTAAACAACTACATTAGTGATGAGGATAGATACAATATCAATAATGGTGCTAATCATTTCTTGTCAGAATATCTTCCAAACGATATTGGTGAAGCTTCATGGGAATTACAAAATATTAGGGGTGAGATAGCAATAGATCAGGGTTTTGATGCTATAGCTATGAGTGACGAGAATGGAACGAGTTATTTTATTCCCTATGGCAGCAAAGCAAAGCATGTCGGTGTAAATATAAGTGATTCAGAGTTAAATAAAATACCTGAAAAAAATAATCAATTAAAAGCACCTAAAAAA
>JALXAQ010000226.1:27267-36330 GCA_026991885.1 Thiotrichaceae bacterium | reverse complement strand
GTCAATTATCCCTAACAACCCCTGAGACCAAAAAAACAGAGAAAACTAGCGCCTCGAAAAAACCCGCTGATAAATTATTGCAGTTCAATGCACCTGGTGAAAACTATCAGACACTATACCAATCCTATGACGTGGAAGGCTTTGAGCGGCCTAAATCAGGTTATGTTGAGGTAACTGGCAAGAAAAAAGTAAAAATCCCCACCCCTAACAAACCAGTAAGACATGAAAGTATTCGTCTGGCACTGGTTAATATCATTGGCCCACGATTATATGAGGGAAAGATTAAGGGCAAAGATCGATTAGGTTTTTATAAACATAAGCCTGGTGAGGTGAGAATTAAGCAATACGGAAAAATCGAGGTAATGGCGCACGAGATGGCGCACTATCTGGATTTTAATTCAGCTGTGAAAGATGATTTCAGAAAGGCTTATAAAAGCAGTGAGTATGAAGACGAAATAAACGCGCTCTCTTATACAGACGATCCGAAAGTCATGTCTTCTGAGGGATTCGCCGAATTTGTTCGGCTTTGGCTAACACGCTATCCATCGGCAAAAGAACAAGCACCTGGCTTTACTGCAAAATTCGAGAAGATTCTGGCTAAAAATAAAAGCCTTGGTAAGCAAATGCTGAGATTACAGGAATTAATGCACCAATGGTATTACCAGGGCAGTGACGCGAGATTGGGCGCGGTTATGAATGGGATTCAATTAAATAAGCGAGAACAGCTTGATTACGCCTTACATCGTAGACCAATGGAGTTAATGAGACAGCGTTACGTTGATCATATTCACGCTGCTAAGGTCATTGAGCGTGAGATAAAAGGCAAGATTGGTGATGCCACTGAAAGCGCCTATAAAGAATTACAATTGCTGAATGGGGTAGAGGGCATTTTCTACGAGATGGTGAAACGTGGGGCACCAACATTCAATGAAAATGGTGAGATTGAATTCAGTGGGCCTTCAATTGAAAGCGTCTTTAAAAAGTCATTGAGTAAAGGCGTCAATGTATTTGAGGCACAGCAAAAATATTTCATTGCCAGGCGAGCAGTTGAACTGACAGAGCAGGGGCGAGAAAACTTACTTGACCAGGGCATGATCAATGCCGGGTTAGCACAAGCAAAACGGTATCCTTGGTTTGAAAAGGCATTTGACGATTATCAGGTATACCGCACCAATTTAATGAACTTCATGGTAGAAACCGGGTATGTTGAGAAGAACGCGGCTAAAAAGATGCTGGAGAAAAATCAAAATTATGTGCCATTTAATCGCGTTGTAGAAGGTATTGGTGAATCATTTGCGGGAAGCGGGAATCTTAAACGCCTTCGTGGTGGTAGCCAGAACTTGCAAAATATTTACGACAATATTGTTCAGGGAGACTTCCAGCACTTAAAAGCCTCTCTCCAGGCAAGAGCATTGCGTAAGCTCTATGAGATGGGCCTAGAATCAGACCAGGGCGCCAAGTTTTTCACAACAATAAAATCGGATAGTAAACCAATCAAAGCAACACTTGACCAAATGGCGCAGAAAGTAACGAATGCCATGGTTGCACTTGATGTTACGGTGGCCAAAGATGGGCAAATCATTTCCGGTGATATGAATAATGATGTCATCGATATTAAGGATATTGAGCGGTATTTTAGCGATCACCCGGAACAATTAATGTTTTGGACATTCGGGCACATGCCTAAAACCTCTGAGACCATGGTCACTTCTTTTATTGATAGCACAACCGGCAAGCGTAAGTGGGTTGAAATATCAAAAGAAGGCGAGCTAATAACCGATATGCTGGATAATCTAAACGGCTGGTCATTGCCAGATGGTGCCTTCGGTAAAGCTGTTGGCTTTGCTTATGGTGTTAAGAGTATGCAAACAGTGCTGATAACCTCAATGCCTCAGTTCTCAATTCCTAATCTGATACGTGACGTGCAAACAGCCACTATTATCAGTGGTGGAAAATTCAAACCCATTTATCACAATATGCTGGGGTTTGGTTCAATGCTGGCTCACGCTATGGGTAAGAATTCCTATTATTCGGAAATGCTGGCTAATGGCGGTGGCTGGGCTGGCCGTGCAAGAACAGCACTTGATGAAACAGCAGGCAGACCACAGCACGAAATGCCAGGGCATTGGGTCAATCCTTCATTATTTTTCAGAAATCTGCTAAACGCTTACGTGCGTATTATTGATTCACCTGAAATGTCCACCAGGGTGGGATATTACATTCAGCAACGAAAGGAAGGTAAAAGCGCAAGAGAAGCGGCATTTGCTGCACGAGAGATCAGCACCGATTTCAGAAAACACGGCTCATACGCGCCATTTGTGATGCTACAGCGCACTATTCCGTTCCACGGTGCGTTTATCCAGTCAGTTGACCGTGACATTCGGGCATTTGCCGATAAAGATGGTGAAATCAGGTTTTCCAATTTATTTAAAACAGAAA
The DNA here is from genome assembly GCA_026991885.1 of Thiotrichaceae bacterium. Lineage (GTDB taxonomy): Bacteria > Pseudomonadota > Gammaproteobacteria > Beggiatoales > Beggiatoaceae > Thiomargarita. The sequence continues at coordinate 33,891 of JALXAQ010000226.1, read as the reverse complement.
GTGGGCGAGTTAGTTTAGAGGATTTAAAAGTAAGAATGGCCATTGCTGCTGCTGGGTTCGCCTCTATCACGTTATTATTGGCTGCCATGAATGAGGATGACGATTGGTACAAAGGGCTGACAGCGGACGAGAGAGTTAGATTTTTCCACATTAAAGTGGGTGGGGAGCATTACCAAATTCCAAAACCTCACGGTTTCTTCTCGATGATTATGCAGGGTGTGGAAACGCTTATCGATTATATTAATCAGAAAGAAGGGGCTGATGCAGCGAAAGTGCTGACTTATTCTCTTGCATATAATCTGAATTCTAATTTTTTCCCTGGTGTTGCAAACCCCTGGATTGAGCTGGCCCAGAATAAAAACTTTGCTGATAGTCCAATTGTGCCTGATTATCTCGAGCAAGCATCACCTTACTTGCAATTTAATGAGCGTACACCTCAGCTTTACGTCGAGATTGGCAAAACGCTCGGCGTATCACCGCTCCAGGCAAAACACATTTCACGCGGTTACTTTGGTTATCTTGAAAACTTTGTTGCTGATGCGGCTGAAATGGCACTATGGAACAAAAAACAGTGGGGTGAAAGACCATTCAAATCTGGAGCCAAACAGTATTTTGGTAAACAGTTTCTACCACGTCAGGTGCCTTATAGAACTCGCTGGATAGAAAAATTCTATAAGCTAAGAGAAAGAGCGGTTACAGCAAAAGCAGATATTAATCTTGCGAAAAAACGGTTATCTGTTGATTCCTCAATGGAAAAAATACTGACCAATAAAGAAACAGCATACTTATCTGAATTGGATAAGTATTTTACCCAGGCGTCAAAAACTGCTTCTGAATTACGTAAGGCATCCATGTATATCATGTATGACAAAACATTAAGCGCAGCTGAGAAAGAACGCCAAATCAATGACATAAGACGCGATAAAAACAAATTATTTAAGGATTACTACCAGGGCTTAAATAAGGTAGTGCAGCAAATGGAACAAGAAATTAATAATTAATAATGTGGTGAGGGAAGTCGGCAATCGATAAATTAAAAGGGAACCGATATATGTTAAACGCTGGTAATAATGGCGAAATCTGGAGTGCAGTACAGGCGGTTGTTGCGTCAATCGTAGTACTGATTTATGCGCTTTACCGAGACAACCGAACCCATAAACGCATTGATGCTACTGACGCCTGGATAAGCAAGGTCGAGGAACATAATTCAAAAGCCATAGGCCGAGTGGAAAAGGCACAAAAAGAGCATACTGAAATGATACTGCGTGATTATCCGACCATTAACGGTATGAATAAGGCACTTGAGCCGATTTCTGAGAAAATGGATGATCTCAAGCGAACGATTATTGACATTAAATCTGAGCTGGATAGTGAGCAAAAGCAAAAAATCATTAACCAGGAACGTGAAATCGCATTATTGAAAAGCAAATTATTGGAGAAAGATAAACCATGAGCAATGACAAAACCGAGATTGAAACCAAATATGACCCTCGATCTGAATATGAGTGGGTTCCTGCCGTCCTGGCAATTGTAATGACATTGGTTAAATGTGCAGTTTTAACAATGCCTTATATTGCGGCATACAATGGTAAGCCAGAGATGAAATTGATTGCTGATGAAACCTTCAACATGGTCTGGGTAATGACAGTATCGTTTTGGGCTGGTAAAAAAGTAAGTGAGAAAAAATAAAAAAAGCCCGGAAAAACCGGGCTAGGTACGGATGGGAGATGAAAAATGAATATTTATTGTATGACGGTATTTGTATAAATGCAACTAGCTCATTTGTTTTAATTTCTTATATACCAGTCTTGTGCAATCAGTCATCATAGTAGGTAACCCCAGCATTATTTTCTGATAACTAATTACAATTCCAAGATTATCCAAAATCCCGCGATAAGCCGGTGGATGCCAATCGTTGTATGCAACCAAAGGCAGACCTGTTGTTGCTGCCTCAGTACGTCTACGAAGATGTTTAGCTTTACTGTTTCTCATATTTACCCTCGAACTTTCTTAATCTTTCAAAGTGCACACAATTACCAACCCGCGTTATGCGATATACCTTACCATTTGAATTGTTGATGTCTCGCATTACTTTGCCAGAGTATTCAACTCCCTCAATGATCCATGTATCTTTTAACCATTGATACCCTGTTTTAGTGTTGATTTTCCAATAAATCGTATCCAATGGAAAAAGCACTGCACGCAAAATAATTAAAGGTCTGCTTAATAGCATAGCCTCTGGATGATTCTTTATTGCAAAATTCCAAATAGCCTGTCTTAACTTTTTCATGTTAGCATTCTCCCTGCTCAACCATTCTTTCCCACACCTCTGCACGATATATCTTAATGTCAGAGGCTGCCTTAAAACCAAATTTACCCTGATGCTTGTTTTTGCTCTTTGGGTAAAAGATGGTAAGGATAATCTCACCATCTTTTACAATCACAAATTGCTTACCAGAACTTCGTGATAAGCACAGCACTATTATTCACCTTCATTGCTGGCAATATTTTCAGATACCCCTGACATTGCTTTGTCAAATTCCTCGATTTCTTCTTTACTGATCTTACCCTCTTTATTTAGGCTCATAATAAGATCAACAATTACATCAAGATCGTCCTGTGTTTTTGCCAGATTAAGCATGCGGTATGCCTCACCAATAGCAGGCTCTGGAGCATCTTGATTAGCGGTAGACTGATGCTCATGTTGTTGCTTCAAAAAGGCTACGCGGGCTTTATATAGCTTAGTCGCTTTTGCTTTGGTTGCCCCTTTCATAAGCGCACCCTGTGAGGCCAGGTATTTTATTTGCTCCTGTGTCTCGGCCTCATTAATCAGTTTTTCAAATTCTGCAATACTGATAGGCGATTCAGGTGCAGGCTCATTAATAACTTCCGCACTGCCTTCAATCGGCTGTTTTTTAACATTGCGTTTATGTTTTTCCAGCTTTTCCTTTTGCTCATCTTCTGATGCTGTACCAGGCGTGATGTCACGTGCCAATATTTCTTCTGGTGTATAAACACCGAGAATTACGGCTGGTGTATACATTCGTGCCCACATATTAACGCCAAGATAAGCCATTTGCTGCTTAACGTGAGTTTTCCACAATGGTGAATTTCTTACCTGAACGGACGAAAGATAAACTGGCTCGCCCCAGGTGATTTCAGTTTCACCGGCTAATACAGCACCCACTTGAATAGCCAGCCCTTTTTCTTTATCCCCCCACCCGGCATTGGTGGTTGGTTTTGTGCCTGAAATAGCATCCCAGTTACCGATATATTCATACTTAAACGCGCCGATAATGGCTTTTGAGGTGCTAACAACAGCGTTTACTAATTGTGCCTCGTAAGAGATTGTGTGATTGATGAAATATGTCTTCTGCGCTACTGCAAATGGATTCATACCCCATTGTGCTGCCTGCATAGCAACCGCCAAACAATCGCCTGGTTTGTTTTGCAAATGACGAGGTATTGACACCGTGCCACTAGCCATAACCTGAGAGATTTTTTCAAGCTGCATAAACCGAGTTTCGTCAAATAACATAATGTTTGAATCGGTCATATTGGATAATTCGTTGCTCATTTTAATTTCCTTCTAATTTGTTAACTAATAATATTTGTTTTTTTACTGCTTACTTCTTTTTACTCCACGCAGGTAAAGAAATAGTTCTTACCTGGGTGGGGTATCCTGGCCAACTATCTGTATCCAGGCAACGTGCGTACACCTCCAGTGCCCGTTTATACTTGTCACGTCCCAGCGCTACGTCAGACGGATCGATATAAAATACATTGAGCGCAAAAGGAGAATCTTTTTCCTGTGCAATAAATGGCATATAAAGATCATCACCCGTTAATGCTCTTACACCGTCAGCATAAAATGCCGCCTGAATATCATAAGTGAATTTTGCACATGATTTAGCAAATTCACTATCTCTGGCGTCAGTCGTTGTTTTATAGTCAGGGATGGCAATACCAGGTATCCAATAATCAGGCCGACATTTACATAAAACGCCTGTATCCTCATCAATCCAGTAAAAAGATGTTTCAGCCTTGCCACCTGACAACATTGGCCCGGCTTCTGGGTGATCGATAATACGAGCAGACATGCCCTCGAGTAAATCCATTTGATCTTTTTTCAGGACGATTTTACCAGCCCTAGCCATTTCCTCGTTATATTGTTTTTTTGCTGTAGCAGAACCCTTGCCTGTTAATGTTGCAATGCTCTGTGGCATTACGTCATATTCGTCGTAGAATTCCTCCGGCTCGAGAATTATTTTGTGTGCAGCTGAGCCAAACTTAAAAGCCTCAGTTTCTTCTCGAGGCTTTCGCTCTGGGTCAAGATATGCAGCCCAATAGTGAAGTGGTGATTTCTCGGCAATAATAGCGAGACCTGATTTAGAAATTCCTGGTGAATTGTGGTACTGATCGTTGCTAAGGTTGTCATAAATTCCTGGTTCTATAGTTTTTTCATTCATTTTCTATTTCCTGTTTTGTTTACTAATTTTTAAAAACGATAATCAAACCCAATTCCTAACCTCTGATTCTGTGTCACGAAAGACGCCTGGAATATGCTAACAATGCGCCAGGTTTTCTCAGCCTGCCGCTTCGGTAGCAATAATTTAACGCCAGCATTCAGCAAAATCACACCTGTAAAATATTTATCAACATCACTAGCACACGGGTTTGGCCCAAGCAAAACATTGGTTTCATAATACCGATCACTATTACTCACGATGTATCTTGTTTGCCCGTAATCCGCGAATAGCATGATCGTTGATAGTATTAGTTCGTTCATTTCACACCATCATGCTCAAGTGAATAATGATTCCCATCATTAAATCTACCGCCCCATCGACACAGTTCATGTTGCTGCTCCCACCATTCCCCAAGCTCTCGATGATCTTCTGTTTCGCTCATGTATTTACCATCTTTGAACAAATTCAGATCAATTGCGAGTTTTAACTTGTGACCAGACCGCTTATGCCCGTACCCTTTCGATTCGCCGACATAACCAAAAACTCTCGGACTTCTAAAAAGATCACCACCTCGGATTTCAAATCCTAATTCGTGCGCTTTGTCTATTAACCTCGGCAATAATCGCATAAAAAGTTCTTGTTTCTTTCCTAGACTCATCACTTTTCTCCGGTCTTACAGCATCGTTTGCATTTCCACTCACCTGGCACTAAACCCGCATACTTTATAGTATGCTTTTTAAAATGCCATCCAACCGCACACCTCAAATCTTTTAAAATACCGACTATGTCGCTTATATCAGTATTACTAAGACGCCAGCGAAGCTCTACTAAGCTCCCAGCAACTGAATCGCACTTATCACCAAACAATTCTGCTAGTACGCAAAACATAATGATCGGGGAAAACACAAGTAGTGCAATCATTGTTAAAATGTATTTTAATAGTCGTTTAAATGGTTTCATTTTCAGCCCCATTGATCTGCCATCGCGTCAGCCCATCCTTGCCATGTTGTTGATCTTACCTTCCACCGATCTTTCGACGGTGGCTCTCTATTTTGCTCTGAGTCTGTCTGGTTGCCCCAGCGTGGTAGTCCGTTGACATAACGCGGCTCAATATAGTTTGTGGGTTGTAATTGTGGTAAACCCTTCAACCACAGGCACGTTCTCTTACTCGCATCATGCCCATATTCATATGGTTGTATAAACTGATCAGGTTTTCTAAATCTTGTTGACATAACGCCTATCGAATTCTCAATACAAATTTTATCAATACGCGCTAGAGCTAATCTTATAAAAAATTTGATTGCATCTTCTCTTGCATCCCTACGCGCTTGACCGTATAACTTGTCTGGAGAGAGTTTTTTATTAATGTCTTTCGGATCTTTATAAGCCCACTCAGCGGAACATGTCAAATAAGTGCAAGGTGGATGTGCAATCATTAAATCAAAACCATAATCAATAATATCAAATACATCACCTTGATAATGCGGCCCGAACTGCTCTGTTGGCAGTAAGTCACAACTTACAGCTTCATGTCCTTTTGCAACAAAAGCGTCTCTTACACGACCGGAGTACTCACAAGCTACTAGCACCTTCAAAATTCACCTTCCATATCTTATCTGTTTTATAATTAGCAATAAAAATCCATGTAAGAGTAATCAATATTTTCTTCCTCGCTCCACACTGCCGCAATCAAATCACCCCAAGCGCGAAAACTAAAAGTGGCTATTGTACCATCGCTAAACACGGGTACACCCTCTATTGAATTTTGATGTTCGCTTCCGTTATATTTAAGTTTTCTTTCCAGAACACCAGCTCGTAATGCCTCAGCATATTCGGCACCTTTTTCGTTATACTGCTCAATGTAGTCTTTCCATCGCATCCCACCAACAAAAAATCCACCAAAACCACCTATAGATTCTTCGAAGCCATCTTCCACCTCACTGTAGTCAATCCATCCTAGTAAATGCATATCTGTCCCTCTTCTCCAACTCCCGATGCGTTTCAATCAACGTACCAAGCCGATACGCGAAAAACACACCAAACGCTGAAAACAAAACTATGAAAAATGCTTTTACAATAAAAATATCGTCAGTCTCAACTGATACCCAGAACGCGAATAAGAGTGCTATTATCGTCAGTACTGTTCTTACTACAT
>JALXAQ010000226.1:0-27257 GCA_026991885.1 Thiotrichaceae bacterium | reverse complement strand
GTTATTAATACATCTGAGCTGTATGTGCGAATAAAGTACTCGAGATACCAAGTTGTTTCGTATGTTAGTTTAGTCATTTTTCAGTCTCTACTATTAGAAATTAACAAACCAAAAACATCACTGCCAATATCCAACGGATTTCGTTTCTCGCCTGTCCAGGGGTTATGCAACCACGCAACCTTACCATGATAGCTTCTGTACTGTTTTGCACTAGACGGATACGGATTTTCGCTACCGTCAACTGGGTCGTACTTCATTAACGCATCTTGTCGTACTACATCTGTGCAATTAATTTCTGCCTCTAGCTCTCGCAGAGCGTCGGTTATCAGTGACTTCAGTGACTGTATCACAGCCTCACTTTCAGCATTGGTTACACAATTAACTGTACGCCACTTTTGCACAACTTTTAAAGCTCTTTCGTAAATATCCATTGATTTATTCCTCTTCAGTCACCGGGTCGTAGATGTCTTGACAAGTAAGCATAGATGGTTCCTTTATACATATGTGGTGATCATCAATCCAAACACATTTACTATTTAAACCGATACACGTATCAGTGTCACCTTTGCTAATAGTCTGATAAGCAGGGCATTTACCCCTGTGCTCAAGCGGCACATCATCAGCACGCCGTCAATAAAGATTACGCGCTGCAACTTCTTTGTGCTTTTCTGTCTCTGCTTTTTCTTTATCAGCAGCGGCCAGGATTTTTTCAGCAATCTCTCGTGCCATTGCGTCGATGTCTTTGTGTTCCGCCAGGTCTTTCGCCAGGCGTTCCAGCCCTTCATCGCTCATCGGGATAAACGGTTTATAATCGAGCTGTTTTTTACCCAGCGCGTACTCTCGAAGTGCTTGTGGGTCTGAGCTACCGGTGTGAAAATTAATAATGTAAATTTTGTTGCTCATTTCTCAGTCCTCTGTCGTTACTGAAAATACTCTGTCAAAATAGGCTCGAGCATTACTATATGATGGGCCTAATCTAGTATCAGATTGCCCAGCAATATACGCCTGCTCAACGATCTCGCGCAACGTATCGTTCATAATGACTTTTACAGTATTACTATCATTACCTGATATGCTGTTAACTTTAAACCGCTCAGCATTGTGTTCTTGCCAATGCTTCCAGTCTTCGCCGTGCAGATACCCAGATACTTGAGAGTGCATATCTTTATTTATCTGCTCGAGTTCCAACAGCAGTTCGATTGCTTCGTCGAGCAGGTTTTCACGTTCGCCGTCTGAGATGCTCCAGAATTTGTTCCGATCAGTACTTTCAATGTATTGTTTTAGTGTTGGTGTCATAATCCGCTTTCCTCACTTTTATCAGCATCAAGATAAATACAGTCAAGTATACCTCGCGCTTGTTCTAGTTCAGAGACTCTTTCTCTTGCTGATATTAAAGCTTTATCAACATCTTTTCTCGCTTGATTAACCCAGGTTTCGTCTTCTGGCCAATGCATCGAATATATCCAGTCGTCATTAACTAAAGATGCTATTTTGGTTTTTGCTGTAACGAGATTTGCTTTACCGTCTCTTGTATTGTTACTATTAGCAAACTGTTTTATATACGTTGCTTCGTAATAATTCACAATCCAATCACTCCAAATAAAATATTCGCCACGCTTTCAATCCCGGAGATAAACAAAATACCGATGATAACCATTATTGCTTGAGTAAGTTTTGTCATTTTAATTCACCATTTTCAAAATGGAATATTATCCAGTTCCATAATAGTTTCACGTTCGTCACAATCAAACACGCTGATAAAATCGAAGTCAGAATGTTCTCTAATCGCTTTGTTTACCTCGTCATTGGTGTCAACACTCTCAATGATTTTAGAAAGTGGATTGTCGTTAACGTCCTCGTCACCAAGATTCCATGCGAATATTAAAAATCTACCGTGCTTCTCCATAATTGCAATCTCCTGTTTCTTGTTTTCGGCTGAAATTAAATTTCTGTTTACCCGCTTTTTTATTAGCCCTAATTTCTAAATGCTTACGGGTAAAATAAGTGGCGCCAGTAATTTCGCTGTCACTAAAAAATGGTTTCATTGCTTCCTCAACGTCTCTAACCTCGTCCATTGTTCGGCAATTATAAACACGGCGCATTAGGTCTTTTTTAACCTCATTAAATGTTATCATTTGTTTTTACCTCGAAATCACTCTGACGAATAAAAACCAGTTCTTTTTTGGCACGAGTAACAGCAACATATTGCAGATTGATTTCTTGCTGCTTTGCCCATTCTTGTTTTGCATAACTACTAGGCATTAATCCTGGCTCAAGAATAAAAGCTCTTTCGGATTCCAGGCCTTTGGCTTTGTGGCATGTGCATAACGTCATGCATTGAGTATTATTGTCAAATAAAGAGCGTATTTCTTTTTTTAATTGATCAATTGATTCAATGCTGGCATTACTTAAAAACGCAATAATAGAATCACACTGGTCATTAACAGCATCGGCCTTCTCGTCAGCGCCTTTATTTAATAAAACCTCAATCTCATCATCTCGCCATTTTTCTAATTTCGTTACCAGGCCATTTTCACCGTAAACACCAGCTGGTTTTAATCGGTCAATCAGATTGATTAGGCGTTCGCCAATCTCTCTACCAAGCACTCTTACGGCAAGGCGTCTGGCTATACAGGTATAGGCAAACGTAATCAATGGCGCAGTGTTACGACACATCACCAGGTCATCTGATTTGAAATCATTGACGTTATAATTTGTCCAGCATGAAACAATACCGTTATCTGCCTGCTCAAAATATTCGATATTGTCAACATACTGCTGAGCATAACGCACGATGTTTTTTGCACATCGATAAGAGATTGATAACGGATATTCCTTGCATTTAAACTGCTGCTGTATTTTTTGCATTGAGCCAGTGTCCGAGCCGCGAAAACCATAAATACTTTGATTACTGTCACCGATTGCAATAATTCTACCGTTACGTGACAGTGATTTTTTTATCATCACTAACTGTACTGGAGAAACATCTTGTGATTCGTCAATAAAAATGACGTCATATCGATTCATTGGGATACCGAGTATAACCGGCAAATAAAGCTGGTCATTGAAATCGATTACGGATCGAATGTTAATGCTAGTTGCCAATACATCCCTAACAATAGAAATAAGCTGCGGAATATTTTCCTCGTCGACGTCAATATTGAACCGGTCAATTAGCCATTCGATATTGTCGTCACTGTCATCTCTGCCAGCGTAACCTTTTGGCGATATACAGTAAGCTTTGCAGAGATCAATCAATTTCTTCACCTCGTCACCAAATTTTCGATATTCGAGGTCACATAAAATTTTACGGGCAATCTGCCGGGTTTTATTGCTGTTCAACTGAGATCGGCCAAGCGCTTGATAAAGTGCCCGGTTACCCAAACTATTGAATGTTGAGGCAACACAGTGAGGCGGCACACGTTCTTTTAACTCGTCGGCAATGGATTTGTTAAACGCGAGAAATATTGTGCTTAAACCGGGATACAGGCGATATGCGCACTCTATCGCTGTTGTGGTTTTTCCAGACCCAGCCGCAGCCTGGATGATGATAGATTCATTTGTGTTTTCAATGGCCGCATAAATTGCGGCCTGATATTTCGATGGTTTCATTTTTCAAGGTTCCGTCCATATTGTTGTTTTTTTGTTTTTAATGTAGCTCGCCAAGGTCCTCGAGGTCAGAACCGCTAAAAGGATCGTCGTCCGGTGCGCCGTTTTGGAAGATTTCTTCCTGAACCTCATTAGGCTCATTCTGACTAATCTCATTTGCATCAACGCTAACCTATACGCCGTCACGAAGTTTCAGGCACCGATACGCTGGAATAATTTCTTCCTCGGTCTCTGGTTGATATTGCACCTGGAACTTTAGCTCGACCATTTGCAGCTCACGAGGTTTAAGACTGAATTTTTTTACCTTACAATCAGCATAAGTTGTTTTGTGCCCGGTCGGCTCTTTAAACGTAACGTTTGCTGATTCAAAGAAAATATTAAGCGATATTTTATCAATACCGGTATACAACAGCGCCTTGCCCTCTTTGGCCCAGAAAGCGTTAATTAGGCTCTCATTCCAAACGCCCTTGATACATTCCGCGTGAACAATCGTATGGAACGTAATATCAAAAGCTGGCTCTGACTCATCACCGTGATTTTCTTTGCGCATGTTGACATTGGAGATGGTTGCCGCGCAATTATCTATTATCAGCATTGTGCTCACCTCGTGCTGAGTCTTTCATAGTGTCGCAAAGGGGGGCAAAATATACTGCCTCTAAACGAGACCTTGCGTCATTAATCTTAATATACAATTCCATGTATTTACCATCTAATCGAAAATATCGATGCCTCAAATTCGTTAGCTCACGATTGGTTTTAATGTATCGTCCGTGATACCAAATAGTTGAAAAAAGCAGCACGAAACAAAGTACTGATAATGTGGTAATCATAACTGTCTCCTTTTGTTTTTCGATTGTTACAAATTGATTATAATTTCGTTTTTATAAAAAAACAATGTAAACTGTAAAAATATTTTGCAATCTGTGATAATTAACTTAAACTAATATAAAACAAAAGGAGGTTAATATGCATTTAGGAAATGCCTTTAAAAAAGCAATGGTTGATTCTGATATTAATACAGCTAAGGAACTGGCTGATAAGGCCGATCTTAGTTACTCGAAGGTTATACGCCTGCTCAATAATGACAAGTCAACTCGAATTGAGGATGCCGAAAAACTGGCCAAAACGTTAAATCTTGACCTTAATCTTGTCGATAAAACAGGGAATTAAATATGGCAAGACCAACAAAACAGGGCATCGAATATTTCCCTATAGATTGTCAATTTGATGAAAAAACACAGATGTATATCATCGAAAATGGGGCACCTGGACTTGCTGTTTTAGTGAGTCTCTGGCAGATGATTTATAGCAATGATGGTTACTATATAACCTATTCAGATGATATCTTGTTGCTACTTAAACATAGAATTAATGTTGACATTAATGACATTAAAGTATGCATTAACTCATGTTTATGTCGACAAATATTCGACAATAACTTATTTGACCAATACAAAATACTCACTTCAAAGGCAATTCAGAAGCGTTATTTCGAAGCATCCAAGCGAAAAAAAGAGGCGAAATATTCAGCAGAATATATGCTAATCGACATTAATGCATACAAAAACTTAATTAATGTTGACATAAACCCGGTAAATGTAACCAAAAATGCCACAAAAGAAGAAGTAAAAGAAGAAGTAAAAGAAGAAGTAAAAGAAGAAGTAAAAGAAGAAGTAAAAGAAAATATATCTAGGGGGGAAATTTCGATAAATGGCAAAAATAGATTTTCACCACCGTCAATCGCGGAAGTGAGAATGTTTTTTTTGGCGAAAGGAGAGAGTGAAAAATCAGCAGATAATTTTTGGTTTTTTTATGACTCAAAAAACTGGATGGTGGGAAAAAACAAAATGAAAAAATGGCGATCTTCGGCAAGCGGCTGGATTTCGCGTAACAAACAATCCTCGGAAAAAACAGCTCTCGCAATTTCCGAGGAATCAGACTGGCACAAAGAAGATCTCGGACTATGACAAAACTCACACACAACAACATCGATCAATCATCACACACATTGCAAGATAATATACCAGACGAAGTGAAAACGTTGGTTGATCACGTCTTCAAGCAATTGTCGGTAATATTTCCTGGCTGGCGAGCAACCTGGAGGGGAGCCACTGAACAGGAAACTGCCGAAATCATAAAAATGGCAAAAAAAGAATGGACGAAGGGATTTTTCGAAAATAATATAAACTCAACCGCCATGATAAAACACGGGCTTGAAAAAGCCAGGGCATCAGAATCAGATTTTTTACCTAGCTGTGGAAAATTCATTGCCTGGTGTAAACCATGCCCAGCAGATTACAACATCCCCCTGTTCGAAAAAACCTACCGCGCCCTGGTTGCAAGCGACTGGTTCCACCCAATCGTCTACGAGATGAAAAAACGCATCAGCTCGTGGGATTTGTCACACCTGAGTGACGCAGACCTGCGTAAAACCGCCAAGGCGACATACCAGGGCATCATCGCAGAACTCAGCGAGGGTATGTTCGAGTTTGAAAAACCGGCTGAAAAAACTCACCATGTCGAGCACCACCGTGAGCCTGTCAAAAAACTCACCATGACTCGGGAGGAAGCCATGGCAGAAATGAGCAAAATACTTGGTACTCCGGTTGGCTGCCAGAAATGAGCTTCAAATACTGTCCAAAATGCAAATCTGTGATACCGCCAGGCAACGATCACTGCAATTGTGGGTGGAACCAAAGGGGTAAAAATAAAACCTCGCAGAGGACAACACAGGCCGAATTAAGCGGTACATGTGAATGGGAGCATGAGGGCAGACGATGCCCAGAAGTCGGCGCACATTCTCGTTCAACGAAAGGCGGCGGCCCCTGGTACTGCTGGCCACACCTGAACAGCATCACAATCAGCCAGGGACTGGAGATCATTGACGACTACGAAAAAAACGGAATTCGCGTCAGAAAATCGCCGTCTCACGTGATGATGGAGAACTCAGAAAAGTTTCTTGACAAAGTGCCTCGTGGCAAAAATGAGAGTGCGGCAGATTATGCCAGGCGTGTAATGTCAATTGTATTAGGCAAAGTAAAACCGTTATAAAACAAGGAAATAAAAACAATATGATTTATGTAGGCATCGATCCAGGCATTACAGGCGCTGTCGCTGGCATCTCGGAAACCGGTAAGTTTTTGTTCGTTTTTGACATGCCAACGGTCGAAAAAAGAACAGCGTCAAAAAACCGTACTACGGCAAAAGTGAAACGGAAAATTGACGCTTTTGAGCTGCATAAATTGCTCTGGCAACATCTCGATCTTTGCAAAAAAGAGGATGTGACAATCGCAATCGAGGAACAAAAAGTCATGCATCCAAAAAAAATACCCGGCAAAGAAAACCGAACGATGGGGCCAACGTCACTCATGTCACTGGGACACACATACGGCTCAATCGAAGCAGTGGTCCAGGTAGCCGAAATCGATTACAGCATTACACCAAGCAAAAAATGGAAATCGTATTTTAAAATCCCAGGTGAGCAAAATGGCGGTAAAAAAATAGCGCTGAGTCTAGCGCGTATGATGTTCCGCGCTGCACCGCTAAAGCTGCAAAAACATCACAATCGAGCGGATGCATTATTGATCGCACGGTATCTGCTGGAGAGTTGCAATGAGTGAGTATCCTGACCTGGTGCAGCAAATGGAATATCAGGATAAGCACAACAAGATTGACGCTGCAAAAAATGACATAAAAACAAAATTCAATGCACTAAGTAACACCGAAAAACTAGCGTTATGTGTACGACTAAAAGTTGATCAAATCTCAGAAATGATTGAGATGTTCCCTAATCATTCACAGCGCGAGGTCATTGCACTGTTAACCCATCGTTTTTTAACTAAATGGCATAATGAAAAGCCCGGTAAAAACCGGGCGTAATCTAGTCCAGCAAATCAAGCTCTCGTAGTTTTTTCAGTCTACCAGCGCCGATGATCAAACACTCAATCAATTGACGCTTGGACTTAAACCACTCGTGAGCCGTCCTGCGTTTTATGCCGGTAATCGCTAGCAATTCTCGGGTTCCATCCAATCCCGATTTTTTGCAGAGTATATGCAAAGTGGGTGGGGAGTTGGTCTCCATTCCTCACCCCTTATTTTTTAGCAGGTCTTTTAATATTGACTCTGCTAAGTCCCAGCTGGAGTCCCATCCGGGCGTATCGTTAACAGCGGACGCCATATCGCATGTGGCATCAAACTGTTTTTTATTAAGACGAGGTACTCCAAGTTCTCGTCTCAACGCTCTCACAAACGAGTTGCGCGTCTCGTGCCACAAGCTAACACGGTCATCACAACTCATGTTTTGGACTCGATTCCATCCGGCCAAAACAACTCGGTCTGTATTTATTTTCATTTTACACCTCCTGTTTTATTTAAAACAGATAACCTCTATCTGTTAATTACACAATAGTGCAATGATTGCATAATGTCAAATAAAAAATGCAAAATAATGTATATTTTTATAAATCGGTTAATTTTAGATCGTATTAGAGGGTGTTATCAGTTGTGATATTAGATACTATAATTAGCAGATCGTACTTAAACAGTTAATGGAGTGTAAAACATGGCATTATCAGCAGCGCAGCAACAAACTTTAGCAAATGATATACGAGCGAATACAAATCAAGTAGTTATTGACGCATTAAATATTCGTGACGATGTAGCAATCACAGATTTTTACAATTCTGCAACGTCAACAATGGCGTGGAGAACAGCAGTATCAACAAATGAGCTGTTTGAGAATACACAGATTGCTCAGTTTGATACGCTGAGCGCAGGTAAACGAGAAGCATGGTCGCTCATAGTTAATCGTGATTTTATTGATGCTACTCGCGGCAAAATTAGGCAGGGAATCAATGATGTCTGGAAAAGTGTCAATACGCAGCCGGAAACTCATCTGCTCTTACTACAAGAGCCTGCAACTGTAGCGGAAGTATTATTTGGCGGCCCTACTAGACAGACTACTGCTAAAAATCAGTCTGGTGATGTTGTTGTGACAGGGATTAAACGAAAATGGACGGGGCGATTGACGGTCAACGAAGTGTCGATTGCGCTCAATAAATATAAGCAAGGTTAAACAATGGCAGCTAATGATTTAAAATACAATTACAGCTCAACGACAACAACGGTCATTAGTCTAGCAGCTACGCTTGCCAATGCTGCTAACACGTATTCTACAATGACAAACTTAACAATGACGCCTTTGGATAATTCTACAGACGATTACCCCTACGCCAGAGCTGTGCTTGAAATTGTCGATACATTCGCGGCAGCTCCGACAGCAGGCAGTGTGATCAGCTTATGGATGACTCGCAATAACATTGACGGAGCAAGCGATACAACCCCAGTTCCTGCGGCAAGCGATATTGATAATATTGCCGAGTACGTAGGCGCATGGGTCATGGATGATCAAGACGTAGCTGTTCGTAAAGAGATCATCATTAATCTTGAGGGCGTCACTAACGCAGACTTTTACATTAAAAACGAGTGTGGGCAGCAGATTAGTTACTCTGCAAATCCGACTACTGTTAAGATCACGCCGTTTACTGTTGCACCGACGTAGGCTGAGCCGTGGGACTTTTACAATACAGTAGTACAAAAACTAAAATACCAAGTCGTCGCGCCGAATTAAATAAGCGCAATAAAATAGCGCGCAAGTTAACTATGTATGCTCCGCTAGGGCCATATAAAGACGCGGATTTGGTAGATAGGTTAACAGGCACTGTGACAGGCACAGAACTAAGATCATCAGAGGGTAAATTAGCAACATATTTTGACGGCTCAAGTTGGATAAATTATGGTGATGTGCATGACGTCATCAGTGGTCTCGCAACATACGGTATTAGATTCAGCACGACTGATAGCGAATACTCATTATTTGATAAATCACGAGCTGGGGCAGATGTTGGACGATATTTTTTAATAAAAGAATCATCAACAAATTTATATTTTACGTTAGAGACAAATGCTGCTGTTTACACAGTCGATGCAGGCTCCGGGTATAATGACGGCAAAGAGCATTTTGCAATATGCGTTATTCGATCTAATACAATTGAGCTATGGATTGATGGTGCAAAAATTGGTACAACGACTACAAGCAATGGCGGCGCCGGATATAACACCACATTTAATTTATTACTCGGTGCATATACAGACAGCGCAGGGACAGGCATTTATAGTGGGCTAAGATTAACAGGTTTCCTACGAGATTTTTTTATTTCTGATGTCGATTTTACAGACGACGAAATACGATCTCTATTTAATGACTTTTATCAGATATTACAACCCTCCACAGTACACATACCCTACAGCACGTCTGGCGGTGTTACTGTTAGTCCAGGCGCAGGCTCGTTTAAATACAACGGCTCAAGTCTCACGACAAAAACACGCAAGGATGCTGTTCTAGGATCAGGCGTTGTTAATTGGGTCGGCAGTTCCCCTTCGGTATCCACACTCAATATTTTAACCGCCACGCCTGGGGCTGGGTTAGTCAACTGGCAGGGCGAGACATTAACAGCGCTCGGTGTTAGTGCTGGTGTAACTGTCTCGCCAGGGGCGGGGTCATTTGCGTGGCAGGGCGATAGCCCGTCAACATACGTTATTAAACATACAGTACCGGGTTCTGGTACGGTCATCTGGCAAGGCTCATCTCCGGTTACATCAGTACCGCGTACGGCTATACTAGCGTTAGGCACTGGACAATATCAGTGGGTTGGGGTATCAGTGTCAGCAATAGGTAACAATCCAGGGCAATGGACAACAAAATCGCGTGTCAGCGGCACCTGGGGCACTAAATCACGGCAGTTTGGCAACTGGGTTACAAAAGAGAGGCAATAAAAAATATGGGCAAAGGCGTTGCGCTAAATCGTAATACATACAAAAAAATGATGGCAAATGGTTCGGTCACATTTGTTGTTGATGACAACGACAGACAATATTGTTACGTTGCAACACGTGATAGATTTACGTTTCAATTGCGAGAGGGCAAAGAGTTTACCCCGACATATGCAGCTGATATTGACATGCAAAAAGGTGATCCGATTCAAAATATTTTCAATCACCACAAAACACACCCCAAATTACCCTCACCCCCTGACGTAATAAAATTAAAACGAGCGTGGAAAAAAGCCGTTAAGCAACGATTTTTACGCAATAACTGGGCACGAAAATGACAAAGAAAGTAAGACTCACGGAAAAGCAACAAAGATTCGTTAGAGAATATCTTGTAGATTTTAATGGTAAAGAAGCGGCTATTCGTGCGGGTTATTCATCAAAATATGCTGAGCGATCAGCGTATATTACTATGCAAAAACCTGAGGTCATGCTCGCAATACAGCGAGAGCTGAATAAAGATTTAAAAAAAATCGAAGTTACTCGTGAGATGATCATCAATGAGTTAGCACTCGGTGGGTTTTATGATATTCGAGATGCATTTGACGAAAAAGGTGATCTTTTAAGTATCAATAAATTACCGGCGCACTTTGCAAAAGCAGTGGTCGGTATTGATGTAAAAGAGGTTATTGTTGACACAGAGCGAGGCCCGGAGCGCACAGTAACGACTAAGCTAAAACTCATGGATAAAAAAGGTGCATTGTATTTACTCGGGCAGCATTTGGGTATGTTTGGTGTTAACGTCAATGTCAAAGGTAAAGTAGAGCATGAGCATAAACATATCCATGCAAGCCTATCCGAAACTCATGATTTCATTAGCCAGTTTACCGGTGGAGAAGCAGATAGGCCACCTAAGAAATCTTTGCCGAACTGACCTGTATTTTCTCATTCGCTATGTTTTTCGGCGTACAGATTTTGACGATAAGTGGTTGTTTGACAGGTGTCGTGAGGTGCAAAACAATCCGAATGGTTATCTCGATCTGTGGGCGCGAGATCATCGTAAATCGACAATCATCACATACGCTAAAACGATACAGGATATATTAGCCTCGCATGGTGACGATCCCATCCAGTCCTGGTGGGGGGATCGCGAAATCACATCTGTTATTTTTTCGTTCTCTCGTCCAATTGCCAAAAAGTTTTTAGAGCAAATCAAAAATGAGCTGCAAGATAATGCAAAGCTCAAAGCCTGGTTTCCTGACATTTTGTATGCTGATCCAAAAAACGAAAGTGATTCGTGGTCATTGGACAATGGGCTAAATGTTAAGCGTAAGGATAATCCAAAAGAAAAAACCATTGAGGCATACGGCATTATCGATTCAATGCCAACAGGCGGTCACTGGATGCTGAGAGTGTATGACGATGTAATCACGGAAAAAGTGGCGCGTAATCCCGATATTGTCGCAAAGTCAGTCGAGCAATGGGAGTTATCGTTAAACCTGGGCACCAGGGGCGGAGTGGAGCGTTATATAGGCACGCGGTACAGTTACAACGATGCATACAAAGTAATGATGCAGCGTGGTGCAGTTGAACCGCGCATTTATCCGGCTACAATTGATGGTAAACCAGACGGTAAACCAGTTTATTTAACTGACGAGGAATTAGCTGACAAGCGTAAAAAAATGGGTATCTATACGTTCAACTCGCAAATGCTACAAAACCCATATACTGACGATGCTCAGGGGTTTCAGCGCAAATGGCTAAAATTCACTGAGGATAGGATTGACGGCACTGGCATGAATAAAATACTGCTGGTTGACCCGGCTGGCGAAAAAAAGAAAAGTAGCGATTATACGACAATGATCGTATGGGGCCTTGGTGCTGATCACAACTTCTATGTGCTTGATATGGTGCGTGACAAGTTAAACTTAGGTGAGCGTACAAATGAGCTAATCAGATTGCATCAGAAATGGCGTCCATACCTGGTTGGCTACGAAAAATATGGCAAAGATAGTGACATCGAGCATATCAAGATGGAGCAAGCTGATATTAACTATCGATTCGACATCGAGGAACTAGGCGGTAGGGTTGCTAAAAATGATCGTATTAAGCGACTAATACCGCATTTTGAAGAAGGTCGTATTTATCTTCCTCCCCAGATCGCACGATTACAATACGATGGTAAGCATGTTGATCTGATTGAGCAGTTTTTAAACGAGGAATATGATATGTTCCCGTTATTAGCTCACGATGATATGCTCGATGTCATGGCACGACTGTATGACGTTAATCTGAGATTCCCAAAAATACGAGAGCAGGTGCAAGTAAGAGAGCGTTATGGTAAACGAACACGTAAAAGCTGGATGAGCAGTATATGAAACGATTGTCAAAACTCAATGATCTGGATTTTGTCTCCGAGCTGCAATTAATGCATAAATCAGCAGCTGATCACACACAGGACTCACGCAAAGAGGCCCAAGAGTCACGTTTGTTCGTTGCGGGTAACCAATGGGATGAGCAGGACTTAGCTGAGCGTGAGGGCAGACCGTCAGTGACATATAATCGCTGTGGGCCGTTTGTTGATGCTGTCGTGGGCATGCATATTCAGAATAAACAAGAAACAACGTATCTACCGCGTACTACTGGCGATCAGGATTCAAAACAAGCCGAGGTGCTCAATTCAGCTGCACAATGGGTAAGGGATGAGACTGACGCAGATGACGAGGAGGTGGAGGTTTTCATCGATCTAGTCACAACTGGCATAGGCGCACTCGAAACAAAAATATCGTTTGATCAGGATCCAGAGGGAATGATTCTCAATGAGCATATCGACTGGGTAAACGAATTGTTCTGGGATCCAATGGTTAAACGCAAAAATGCACAGGATAAGCGCTGGGTTATGCGTATTAAGCCCTGGGACAAGGACGATATCGAGGAAGAATGGCCTGATAAAGATATTAGCAGTGGTGGTTTTGACAGTACGTCAATGTGGTGGGAAAGCGAGATACATCGAGCAGATAAGGCGTGGCTGTATAAAAACGATCAGGCAGAGAATGTGCCCGACAATCAGCAAATGGTGGTAATGATTGAATGGTTTGAGATGGAGAAAAAGCACAAGGTTCGCTATAACAATGAAACAATCAGTATCAGCGTTAATAAATTCAACAAATTAAAAGAACAATTCGATTTTATGGGATTGCCGTACACTGCTAACCCAATCCCCACCCGCGTGTATTACAGAGCATTTGTCACAGGCAATACGGTACTAGAAAGAGGCCCTGCACCGGTTGAGAGGTTTTCTATTGAGATCACAACCGGTAAGCGCTGTCATAAAACGGCATCATGGTATGGCCTGGTTCGCTCACTCAAAGACCCTCAGCGTTGGGCCAATGTGTTTTTCTCGTCAATACTGTATCAGTTGGCAACTGCTGGTAAGGGTATTATCGCCGAGGAAGGCGTATTCACTAATATTCACAAGGCAAAAGAATCCTGGGCGAAACCTGACGAAATCACAGAGGTCGAGGCAGGCTCAATTCAGGGCGGAAAACTTATGCCTACACCGGAATCACAATACCCGAGTGGATTAGACAGATTAATGCAGCATTCGATTGAGGCATTTAACGATGTGACTGGTATCCCGGTTGAGATGTTGGGACTAACTAAGGCTGATCAGGCAGGGATTGTTGAGGCTCAGCGTAGGCAGTCAGGCATAGCGATTTTATCCTGGGCATTTAATGCTATTCGGCGTTTCCGTAAGGATCAAGGTAAAACTCTATTGCAATATATTGACAAATATCTGACCGATGGCCGATTAATTCGCATTACAAACAAAAAAGAATACGTGCCACTGCTGAAAATGGAAGGCATGGCAGAATACGATATTATCGTCGATGACGCGCCTTACTCGCCAAATCAGAAGGATAAGGTGTGGCAAATCATGCAAACGCTATTACCGAACATGCTCAAGATGGGCGTACCAATGCCGGATGATATTTTTGATTATTTGCCGATTCCTTCCTCACTAAAAGAGTCCTGGAAAAAACAAATGCAGCCAGATCAGCAAAAGATATTAGCCCAGCAAAAAGCAGCTCAAATTCAGGAAAAAGCAGCATTAACAGCAATTCAGAAGGATGCAGCAAAAGCGAGTCTGGACAGCGCGAAAGCGAAAGAAACAATCGCATTGATTGAGCCTGAGAAGGCGAAAGTGGAAACTGAGGCGCAGAAAAACGCAGCAGAAACAGGGCAAAAACTAGCTGGAGGTTAACAATATGGGACAAAATGGCAATAGTGTAATTGATTTACTGGTACCATCTACTGACGATCAGAACGAGGGTGAATCTGGTAGTAGTGAGCAAGAAACTACCAATGAAAACGCAAGTGAACAAGCGCTTGAGCAGGCCGCAGAGCAGCAGGCACAATCAGCTGATGACCAATCACAAAGTAATGAGTCACAGCAGCAGGCAAGTGGCGACAGCCAGGAAGGCGATAACAGCGCCGATCAACAAACACCAGGTGACGACAAAAAAGCGTCAAGCGACGATAAAACGCCAGAGACAGAAAAGAATCAGCAGCAGGCACAACAGGTGCCGCTTCACGAGTTATTACGCGAGCGAAACAACCGGCAGCAAAAAGAGCGTGAGCTGAATGAATTACGTGCCTCGGTTGATGAGCTGAAAACACAGCTCGAATCACTCAGGAATCCTCAGCAGGCACAAGAAGAAGAATTGCCCGATCCGGAATTTGATCCAGCAGGATATGCCAAGGCACGGACAGCACAGCTTGAAAAAGAAATTGAGCAATTAAAAGCTGGCAACGAGCAGCAGCAGCAAAAAGCCATTGAAACTCAGCAAAATGAAGCAGTGCATGCAGCAATTCTGCAAAAACAGACAGAATTCGAAGAAAAAACACCCGATTTTAAAGAATCAATCTCCCACATGCGTCAGGCTCAGTTCAATATGCTAATGGAACAGGGTTTTACTGAGCAACAGGCAATTGACGGTATATTCAAACATGAATTTGATGAGGCCAGACAATTATTAAATCTTGGCCTGAATCCTGCTCAGATTTTGTATCAACAATCAATTGATCAGTTCGGCTACGTTAGGCCTGAGCAAACTCAACAGTCAAGCGATTCTGGGCAATTACAAGATGACACTCAGCGTATCAAGGAAGAATTTGCTACTAAGGATGCAGCCGCAGCCGCAGCCCGAGGGCAAAATAAATCAGGTGGTAATCTCAGTGTTGAACAACTGCTAAAATCTCCTGATGAGGAGTTCAATGAAATCTGGAAATCAGCATTTGGCACAAAAAACCCATATTAGTCTATAATTAGCTGTAAATTACGTCACAGTCCGCGTTAGTTGGCTGATTCGCTCCATTTCAGCGTTAAAGAAATCCGACGGTCACGGTAATTGGTCGCATACGCAGCCCAGGCGATACACGGGTAAACTTGTTTATTAACGTAACGATTGAGGAATTTATTTTGTCTACGTCAGAATATTCAGTCAATCACGCGATGGCCAGGCAAGAATGGTCTGCTACGCTCATGAAGGAAATGCTGGAAGACACGTACTGCTTCCGCTTCATGGGAACAAGTGCAAGTGCACCGATTCACATCAAGAATGAATTGAAGGAATCGGGTTACAAAGTGACATTTGGACTACGTATGCAGCTATCTGGCAAGGGCCGTATTGGTGATGCGACACTTGAGGGGCATGAGGAAGCGCTAACGATTTACACTGATTCAGTGATTATCGATCAACTTCGTCACGCCGTTCGTACACACGGGCGAGCATCTGAGCAACGTGTACCATTTTCCACTCGTGAGGAAGCTAAGGACGGGTTAAAGGACTGGTGGTCACGTCGAATGGATGTCTCTTGGTTAAACCAAATCTGCGGTATTGATAGCGGTCAATCGCTGGAATATACCGGGTTGCAGGCAGTATCAGCACCTGATTCTGATCACCATATTTTTTCTGGTGAGGATTCAGAAGCAAGCTTGTCAGACAGTGCCAATAATCAATTCACACTGACATTGATCGATGAGGCGATTGAGAAAGCAAAAACGCTCGATCCACTGATTCGAGCAATCAATGTGAAAGGCTCTAAAAAGTTTGTGATGATGCTGCACCCTAATCAGGTTAAAGATTTGCGTACTGAATACAGTACGTCAAAGATTACCTGGTTTGATACGCAACGTGCATTGGTCGAGGGTGAAAAAGAGTCTGGTATCTATAATGGCTCACTCGGCGAATACAATGGCGTTGTACTGCATGAATCAGAAAACGTACCGTTGGCACCTAATAATTCACAGGTACGCCGTGCGGTATTATTTGGGGCACAATCTGCGGTTTGTGCATTTGGTAAGGGCTACAGTAAAGGGTCTATGAATTGGGTCGAGGAACTTTTTGACTATGAGAATCAATTGGGTGTTTCATCCGGTTGTATCATGGGTTTGAAGAAAACTCGATTTAATAACAAAGACCTTGCAACCATCGTCGTTTCGACTGGTGCAGGATAATAGGAGGGTCTTGATATGGCAACATTAACAGCAAGTGCAGCAATGTCAGGTGTCCAGCCTATTGCGAACATCGGTATTAACGGTATTCGTGAGACATATAATCTATCAGCCAATTTATCGGCTGGTGACGTGATTAGAATGGTTCACGTGCCTGACGGTGCAAAATTACTGGGTGGCAATGTCTCTGTGAATATTCCAGGTAGTCTGGTTGGTATTACAGTGGGTGACGGTAATGACGCAGATCGTTTTTTATTGTCTGCTAGTGGCTCAACCACGCTGTTCAATTTCAATGCACTGACTATGGACTATGAATATACAGCGGCTGACACGATTGATGTCACGATTGATAGTGTTACTTCGGCAACTGCCGTTGGTTCAATTTCAATTGCTGCCTGGTATGAGTGGAATCAGGAAACGTAATTTATTGCCTGATTGGTAAAAACAATACCGGTAGGGTGAAAATCTTACCGGTATTTTTATATAGAAGGATGCAATATGGAATTAAAAGACATACTGTCATATCATCAAAACGCAAGTGATCGAAACGATTTTAAAGCACTCGAAAAAGTCGAGAAAGTCTATCTTGACTTACTCTCAAAAGAACCCGCAAATCCTCAGATTCTCCAGCTTTTAGGCACACTCTACATTCAGATTGATAAAAACGCGCTCGGTATTCAATTGCTGGAACGATCCACGACAATTGACGGTAGAATGCCGGAGGCCTGGAACAATCTAGGTAACGCATATCGTATTGATTTACACCGGAAGCAGGCAATTCGATGTTATAAAAAAGCGGTTGAGCTGGCGCCAGACAAAGGCGACAACTGGAATAATTATGGTACCTCATTTGTCAATGAGGGTGAGCCAGCAGAGGGAGAACGAATACTGACGATTGCAACGGAAAAAGACCCGTCAAATCACCATTCCTGGTGGAATCTGGCCCTTTGTCAGCTCGAGCAAGGTAAATACGAGCAGGGATTCAAAAACTACTCACACGGCATGGGAGCCGGTATTCGGCACGAGCGTTTTTATGCTGGTGCTAAAGAATGGGATGGCGGTGAAACAGATCACCTGGTGGTATATGGTGAGCAAGGCATTGGTGACGAGATCATGTACGCCTCGTTATTATCAAAGCCATTTCATCATGTAAAAAAAGTAACGTTTGATTGTCACCCGCGATTAATTAGTATGTTTCGTGACGCATTTCCCTGGATTGATGAGATGTATCCCACTCGCAAGGAAAAGATTATCGATTGGTATCAGGATCAGAATATTACTGCAAGAATAGCAATTGCTGATTTACCACGCCATTTTATCAAAACAGCAAATGACTGGCCGCGCCTGGTTTACCTCGAGGAAGACGACGAAAAATATCAGGCAATTGATTTACCAGAGGGTATTAATATCGGTATTACCTGGAAAGGTGGCAAAAAGAAAACCCGTACTGATTTGCGCTCAATCACGCTCGAGGATTACCTACCAATCATTAAGCGCCTGGAGCATCTCAATATCAATTGGATTTCAATGCAGTACACGCCCAACTCAAAAGAGGAAGTCAAAGCATTTAACGCCAAGCATGGCACTAATATTATTCACCCAAAATATGTGCATGAGACTGATTACGGTTGGACTCTTGCATTAATTAAGCGGCTAAATCAGGTCATTAGTGTAAATACCTCTTTGGTGCATTTATGTGGCGCTGCGGGTGTGGATTGTAAGGTACTAACACCCTACGGCAAGGCGTGGCGCTACTACTCACCAGATGGCGAGCACATGGCCATGTACGGCGATTGGGTAAGGCTATATCAGCAAGGCGCTGATAAGAATTGGGAGCCTGTTAAGCGTAAAATATTAAGAGATTTATTAAAGGAGCTTGGCGTTGAATACAATTACTGACGATTATCGCGCACTGCAAACAGAAATGCATAGCAGGCGTGAGGAATATGGGGCTGCTGGTGGCCAGTGGGCACAGCTAGTGGTAGACGTGGCAAACAGTGTGGGCAGTAAGGATGTGCTGGATTATGGTGCTGGTAAGCAGAATCTTGCTAAATCTGTACCTTCCTTAAATATCAAATCATTTGACCCGGCAATTCCTGAGATTTCAGACACACCCAACCCGGCTGACGTGGTGGTATGCACTCACGTTTTGCCGTTTGTTGAGGCGTCGAAGTTAAAAGCAGTAATGGAAGATTTAAAGAGGGTAACCAAAAAAACATTAGTTGTTGCTATTTCCACCAATGAATCTAGCAAACTAATGGATAACGGGGAATCTGTTACTCAGACCGTACTGGATTATCCAAGCTGGATTGAATACATCTCAAAGTATTTCGTGTTGTTGTCATTCAATCGCGTTAACAATAATGATTTTATTTCAACCTGGTTGCCACGATCATGAAAAATAAATTAAACATCAATTATGTTACACCGGTTGGCGATGAATTCGCCTCATTTCGTTATCGTATACGGATTCCTTCGTCAGTCATGTTATGGCAATCGCAATATACGGATAAATCACACGTTGACAATAACGCTGATATTAACGTGTTCTCAAAGCATTGGGATAGTGACGTTGAGCGTATCAGGTCATGTGAGACAAAAACGGTATTCGATGTTTGCGACGATCACTTTGATCGGGAAAAAGGTGATCATTATCGTGCAATGATTAATCACGCTAATGTGGTCACATGCAATTCTGAAAATATGCGTAAACGTATTATCGAGGTAACAGGGCGTGATGCTATTGTTATTGAAGATCCGATTGAAACATTTCCGCAATTTGCTAGGTTCCAGCCAAGCGGTGTACCTCGGCTTTGCTGGTTTGGCTCACCGACCAATATTAATACCCTGTCTGGATTGTCATTCCCTGGCCTGTTAGAGGTTGTTTCGGCGTATAACAAGCCTGGTATTGACAAAGGGCTGATATTTACACCCTGGTCACCAAAGGCAGTGGAAAGAGCTGTAGAACGCAGTGACGTTGTCATTATCCCAAAAGTAAAACCATGCGCCTCAGCAAATCGTGCAATTGAAGCGATTAATCTAGGTCGTTTTGTGGTGGCCACTGGGATAAGCGAGGCGTACAGAAAATTGTCGGATTTCATTTATCTGGGCGATACTATTAGTGACGGCGTTGATTGGGCTTTGAATCATCCAAAATTGGTGCAGGAAAAAATATTCCACGGCCAACAATTCGTAAGACAAGCATATAGCAGGGAGGCAATAGCAAGAAAATGGCTAAACCTATTCGAATCAATTTAGGCTGTGGCAGACGAAAACTGGATGGCTGGATTAATGTTGACATTAAAGATGCTGATGTTAATTGTGACATTTCAGGCGCTTTGCCTTTTCCTGACAATTATGCAGACGAGGTGATGGCCATTCACCTGATTGAGCATTTCTATCCCTGGGAAGCAGAAAATATTCTGACAGAATGGCGCAGGATATTGAAGCCAGGCGGTGTGCTGGTGCTCGAGTGCCCTGATTTAATGAAGGTACTACGTCACGCATTTACTACCGGTAAGCTGGATGGCCCTATGTTTTTCTGGCCTATCTATGGAGACCCTGGGCATAAAAATCCTTACATGATGCACAAATGGGCTTACTCACCGGAAACGCTCAAAGCTGGGCTAAAACAAGTCGGGTTTGAGCTAGTTGCTGAAAAACCAGCCCAATATCATAAAAAAGAAAAGCGCGACATGCGCGTGGAGGCAATTAAGTAATGAGTCAATTAAAAGTATTTATAGGGTTTGATCAGGTGGAATCTGTGGCTTATCACGTATTGAATCACTCAATACAAAAAAGAGCCTCGGCACCGGTGGCTGTATCACCTATCATGCTAAGCCAGTTGGGTAGTATTTATATGCGAGAGCGTGACCCACGGCAAAGTAATGAATTTTCGTTTACCCGGTTTTTGGTGCCATTTCTTTGTGACTATCAGGGATATGCTATTTTCATGGATTCAGACATGATATTGCAGGCTGACATTCATGAAATCATGCACGAGGTCGATCCTAATGCAGCGGTATCGGTGGTAAAACATGACTATACACCCACTACAACTAAAAAATACCTGGGCAATGACCAGAGCAAATATGCAAAGAAAAACTGGTCGTCTGTTATGGTGTTCAACTGCGAAAAATGCAAAGCATTAACACCTGAATATGTTAATACTGCCAGTGGTCTTGAGCTTCACCAATTCAAGTGGTTAGAATCAGAATCACTAATTGGTGAGCTACACAAGGAATGGAATCACCTGGTTGGCGAATTACCCGAAAATCCAGATGCTAAGCTAATTCATTTCACTATTGCATTACCCTTATGGCCAGAGTATATGGGATGTGAATGGGCAGACCAGTGGTGGAAGGAATTCAATAGCATGAAACACTGGGATAAAAATGTTATTTACACGTATGAGGTGAAAAAAACATGAGCAGACGAAGCGAGGCACGACGAACCGAAGGTATCGACGAATATGGCTTTCCTCTGCCAAGTAGTAAGCCTGTACCGTTAAAAACAGCCCCAGATAAGCAAATCCAGACAAAACTTGTACTGGAAACCTACGATAGACTAAAATCTCTTAGGAAGACAGCCAAGCAATTAGGCCTTGGCTACCAGAAAATTAGGGCTATCGTCAATGAGCACTATGAAGGATTTAAGGGATCAGCTACTCAGTGATTCCCTACGAACAGACTTAACCGCCGTTTGTGAGACGGCTATTAAAGCAGCCGTCCGGTATTATGAGGATGAACGTTGGTGGTTCAACGAAAGACGAGCCACCTTCGGCACCACGCCAGATCAGGCAAGATTGCCACTTCCAGATGATTTTCTCGAATGTGATTCACTAATTATCACCATCAATAATAATTCCTATCCATTAAAAACAGAAAGCAAGGCGGTAATGGATGAATTATTTGTGGCAAACGATGTATCGAGTCAGCCCGAGCGGTACATGATCTATGATTCTCAGATCAAACTATACCCCACCCCGGACGCCACTTATTCAGTTACTATGAGTTATCAATATGTTTTGCCAGAGCTAACGCGCTCTGATAGCACAGTGTGGACTAATGAAATGTTTGGTCTGATTAGATTTCACGCACTGGAGGACATATACTCAAACACATTACACAATGCAGAACGTGCAGCAAGAGCAGAACGCAGCGAGATGAAAGAGTATCGCAGGCTGAAAAAGCGTAACGCACGTTTTCAGGATGAATCACCGATAAGAGGGTTTTTATAATGGCTGAGGGCAATTGGGTTGTATATCAGAGTTATCAGGAGGCTGGCCACCCGTCTGCTGATTTTAGTTTAACGCTGGCAATGTCGCTGCATACATCGGCGTATACTCCGGCAGCTAGTCACAGTGCATACAGTCAGGTGTCGTCAAGTGAGTGTTCGTCTAGCCTTACAATGACGCAGCATTTAATGACAAATGTTGACTGGACGGCATCTGGTACTGCAACCAAATTAACGATGGATAACCACAATTTCACCTCTGGTGACGGCATGAAAGCCAAGTATTCTATTTTACGAATGGAAGCCAGCGGTAGATTGATTGCGCACTGCGATTTATCAGCCAGTTCAACAACTGGCGTGGAAGCCAATCAGATTAATCTCACATTGGGTACTATCACTAAACTGAAAGATTCAGCAGGCACATAAACAATGGCAGTCGAGAGCGTAACTTACATTTCAGACCTGGTTAATACTAACCCGGATGGTTCAGACCCAAAATCTGACGGTGACAATCATATTCGCAACCTGAAAACCGGGATATTAAATACATTCCCTAATATTGACGGTGCAATCTCGGCAAGCCAGGCAGAAATCAATAAGCTCATTGGTGTTGACGAAACAGTACAGGAAAAACTGGATCAATTCTCACTGTCGATTTCAAACATCAATTCTCAGCTAAGTAGCCATTCGCTTTCATTGTCCGCTATTAGTAGCCGGTTAAGTGATCACTCTGCCTCGATCTCACAATTACACGTATTAATTGACGCGCTTTCCAATTCTGTCTCGAATAACAATGCCAGAATCAGTACGCTTTCTGCTTCCGTGTCAAGCAATAATACACTAATTTCATTATTATCAGCGTCAATATCAGCGATTAATACAAAGTTGAATGAACTATCGGCTTCAATAGCTGATAAAGTTGATTCTGGTAATTATCAAACTGTTGAAGGTTCTTTGTCTATTTCAAATAGCGCTATAGTTTTAGTATCACATCAGTATTCTGTCGTATCATTTCCAATTCAGGTTGATTTCGATGCCTACGGCTTAACAAGCAGAAGCTCATGGTCATGTTCAATTTGGTATGATAGTAATCACAATAGATTCGTTCGAGGTAATAGAGGTAGTGATGCAATAATGGGTGGGGTTGGGCCAGCATCATCTGGTTATGTTAGTCTATATATTCGCAATGATTATTCGTCACCTCAAAGAATACAGTATCGTTTTAGGTTAAAGATGATTTAATTGTGAGAATCGACTTCGACAACATCGGTGAGCGCGGGATTATAACCGATATCCCTGATTATGACCTCGATAACAATGTCTGGTCAGACGGTAGAAATGTTCGTTTTCAGAATGGCATAGCACTAAAAATGAAAGGCCACGCGGATGCTTTCTCGGCAACTGCATCTATTTCAATTTCTGCTATGTTCTCAATGTCACTGGTAACTGACGCCAATAATTTCTGGGCGTATGCCTCAAAAAGCAAAATTTATGGTACTGACGGCAATACGCATAGTGATATATCACACGCAACTTACTCAGCAACTGCTGACGTTAATTGGACGGGTGGGGTGTTTGGTGGTATTGGCATACTGAATAATGGCGAGAATGTGCCATTCCAGTGGGGTGACGATAGCGCAGGGCCGTCAATATCGAAAACGATTAAACCATTAGAAAACTGGTCTAGTACATCATCAACTACATGCCGATTCATTCGACCGTTTAAAAATTACCTGATTGCTGGTGACATTAAGAAAAATGGAATAAGAAACCCTCGAGAATTGCGCTGGAGTCACCCAGCGCCCTTTGGTACTGTGCCGTCAAGCTGGGACTTCGCAGACCCAACAAAAGATGCCGGGCGTTATGAATTTGCTGAAACTAATGATTTCCTGATTGATTGTATGCAGCTCAATGATATTAATATTGTTTATAAAGAGCATTCGACCTGGGGCATGCAGTTCATTGGTGCGCCTTCAATTTTTCGTTTATTCCAAATATTTCCAGACTTAGGCGCATTAACCAGGCGTTGTTCTGCAATATTTTCCGGTAATAATCACGCGGTATTTGGTCACAATGACATTTACATGCACAATGGTCAGTCCCTGCAATCAATTGCTGAAAAACGGATTAAGGATTGGATTTATAATCAGATTGATTCAACCAAATATGTGCGCTCATTCGTTGTGCCATATTATGTTGAAAACGAGATATGGTTTTGTTTTCCTCAGTCTGGCTCTGAATATCCAAACCTGGCAATGGTTTGGAATTATCGAGAAAATACAACCACTATTCGAGATTTGGATAATATCTCACACATGATGCAAGGATTAATTCCTGATGCTAATACCACCTGGGATGGTGATTCAGGTACTTGGGATAGTGATACAACAGCCTGGGATCAAACCTCATTTAATCCCACACTTACTCGCCTGGTCGGTACTAAACCAAGCAGCAAGAAGCTATTTCAATTTGATACAACCGAGCAGGAAGACGGCAGCAATATGACTGCCTATATTACCCGGTTAGGTCTTAATCTTTCTCGTGTAAATAAGTTCAAAGGTAAGTTGAAAAACGATACCGATTCTTATAAATCGATTTATCGTTTATTTCCTCGCGTAACAGGTACAGAGGGTGGGGTATTGAATTGCTATGTCGGTACGCAGTTAGTGCCAGATGGTACAGTTACCTGGACGCCAGCCAAGGCATTTACTATTGGTACCTCAACACATATTGACGTATTGGTGACAGGCCGATTAATTGGTGTGAAGTTTGAGTCAACAACAAATATATCCTGGAAATTATTAGGTTTTGGCATAGATTTTCAGGTAATGGGTGACCAATGAGTGATATTGATGAACTGGCTTACACGCCTGAGCGTATCCAGACTGCTAACCTTGATCAGGTAGTAGAGCAGGTATCACGTGAATTCTGGCGAATCAGTGCCATACTAGAGGTATTGAGAGCCGGTTATCTGCCTAAAACGCATGTGGCACCAGATAAACCGCGTGACGGAATGATAAGATATGCAGATGGCTCAAACTGGAACCCTGGCAGTGGTGAGGGTGCTTATATTTACTATAATTCAACGTGGAATTCATTGGGATAATAGGTAATGGCAAAAGCAACAGATCAAATACCAGAAAGTTTTTATCCTGCACCTGGTGCTAGATATACCTACCAGCAACTTGCCGATAGATATAAAGTTCCAGTAGAACAAATATTAAAAATGGATCAGGAAACCTTTAAAAAATGGGTAAATAATGGGTTTTCTGTTAATCAGCCAGGAACAGACAATGCAAGTGCTTTGCCAGATGCTCAGCCAGTAGATTATGCCAAAGCTTGGGAGCAAAAATTTGCAGATAATCCTATTGGGGCACAAGCTCAAGTTGATAAATTTCAATCTGATGCTGCTAATTTTGTTCCTGATTATTCTAATATCACTCCAAATCCTTATCAGGGTGGTACACCAAGTGGCGCGCCACCTCCAGGATCAATAAGCATTCCATCAAGTAACCCAAACTTATCCAAAGATGCCATTGCAAAAAAAATATATGGCCAAATAGGTGATTTACTCAATGCTCCACCACCTGAAATGTATCAAGGACAATTTACCCCTGACCCTAATGCTAGTCAGTTGACAGGCGAGCAATCTACCCTTGACGCTGCGGAGTTTATTAAAAACTTTACTGGTCAGGGTGGGGATTATTATAACCTGTTCAAAAAACAGGCTGATACATCTGGAATAGATTTTACCCCTCAGAATGTTACTGCTGACTTATCCACAGGCAATGCTAATACCGACCTAAACATCAACAATATTAATGCCAATATTAGTCCTGAAAAAATACTGTCACAAGTCTCAGCGGGGACGGTAGACCCTAATCAGATTAATTTAACTGGACCTGCTGTAGATCCATCTCAGGCACTAAAACGCTTAATGCGTGGTGAGGTTAATCCTCAGTTAAATTCATTACTGGATCAGGCTGGCGGTGCCACAGAGCGCAATTTCAGCAATATGTCGTCACAATTAACCAGTGATTTTGCTCGTAATATATTGCCTCAGATTGAGAGTGCAAAAAGCCTATCCTCAGATTCAGCTAAGAATTTCCTCGAGCGTGTTATGCCGGAACTGAGAAGTCAGTCTCAGTTTGCCGGGCAGTATGGTGGCAGTCGTGGTGATATTGCTGCAGGATTGGCAGCCGGTAGGGCGGCTGAGGAATTAGCTCGACAAACAGGAAGCCTGGCATTATCTGCCGACCTTGGGGCTGGATCATTAGGTCAGAATCTGGCAACTCAGGCAGGCAAGGCAAGTGAGGCATTGTCACAAATAAATGCTGGCACAGTGGCAGGAGCCAATGAATCAGCCATGAATCGCATGGCTCAGGCGTCAGGTATTGCGGGTGATTTTTCAAACAAACGAGCCGGTTTAGGCTTGCAAGCTGATACTGCTAAAGCCAATTTAGACGTGGGCAATATTGACCGAGCCTTACGTGGCGATATTTTCAATGTCGGTACTGAGATCGCTAATGCAGACAGACTGCTCAAGGGTGACCTGGCGAATGCCGATATTAATGTCGGTAATGCAGACCGAGCCTTACGCGGTGATATAGCCTCATCTAATATTCAGAGTGATAATTTGAATAGAGGGTTACGCGCAGGCATGGCTAATAAAGATATTGCTGCATCCAATGCAGACCGAGCCTTACGCGGTGATATTGCTCAGGAAGGGGCTATTGCCTCACGTTATCGAGATGCAGCTAATACCGGTGCTGATATTACCAAAATGTCACTAATTCCTGGTGACGCTCAAATTAAAGTCGGTGACCGTGTTTATGCTCGGGCACAAGATCGGATTAACGAGGCAATAGCGCGACATAATTTTGACCAGGAAGCGGTGTATAGTAACCTCGAGCGAGGTGCAAGATTGCTTGGCATGACACCAACACAGGCAGCTAAATTACCAGAGCCAGAGTTCAATCGTTTCATGGGTATGATAAGTGGTGCCTCAGTTGGTGGTTCGGTTGGTGGACCATGGGGTGCTGTTATTGGTGGCACTCTGGGATTATTT
>JALXAQ010000225.1 GCA_026991885.1 Thiotrichaceae bacterium | reverse complement strand
CTCCGCGTCGATAATTATTAAGTAATTTTCCCGTGGCACTGCTTGTTTTCGTTCCCACGGTTGTTCTCGTTCCCACGCTCTGCGTGGGAATGCCTGCATCGACGCTCCGCGTCGAACGAGAAAACATCCTGTTTCCTTGTTGTTTTCGTTCCCACGGTTGTTCTCGTTCCCACGCTCTGCGTGGGAATGCCTGCATCGACGCTCCGCGTCGATAATTATTAAGTAATTTTCCCGTGGCACTGCTTATATTTCTTACCAGAGCCACAAGGACAAGGTTCATTACGGCCTACTTTACGCTCCTTTCGCACAAAAGGCCGTTTGGGAGCCGGTTTTTTTTGTCGCTGCTCATCATCTGCCACTTCATTAGTCAAACCATCTACCTTCGCATGTCTAAATTGCATCCGTACCGTCTGCCGCCGTTGTTCTTCTACCGCATCGACATCCGCTTGAGCACGGATTTGCACTTTGGAAATGATACCAACAACTTCATGCTTGATGCGATCAAGCAATTGAGAAAACATTTCAAACGCTTCACGTTTATATTCGTGCTTGGGATTTTGCTGGGCAAAGCTGCGTAGATGGATGCCTTGACGTAGGTAGTCCATCGCGGCTAAATGTTCTTTCCAATGACCATCAAGCACTTGTAACATGACCGCTTTTTCAAAATGGCGGATGACTTCGGTACCAACCAATTTTTCTTTTTCGTTGTAGGCTGCGACAATCTGTTTTTCTATTTTTTCGCGTAAGGGTGTTTCATGTAAACTATGATCTTCTTCCAACCATTGTCCAATCGGTAAACGGAGACCAAAGTGTTGTTCGATGGCGACTTCAAGCTCAGGAATATGCCATAATTCGTCCAAACTTTGAGGCGGAATATAGACATCTATCAGCTCCATCAGAACATCGTGACGAATGGCTTGGATGGTCTCATAAATGGAATCAACCGCCATTAATTCATTGCGTTGTTCGTAGATAATTTTACGTTGATCATTCGCAATGTCATCATATTCGAGCAACTGTTTGCGAATGTCGAAGTTATGCCCTTCAACTTTGCGTTGTGCGTTTTCAATCGCCTTACTCACCCAAGGATGTTCAATCGCCTCATTTTTTTCCATGCCCAATTTTTGCATTAATTTTGAAACACGTTCTGAGGCAAAAATACGCATCAAGTTGTCTTGTAAGGATAAGTAGAAGCGAGTAGAGCCTGGATCACCTTGCCGTCCAGAACGACCACGTAGTTGGTTATCAATACGCCGTGATTCGTGGCGCTCTGTGCCAATGATGTGCAATCCGCCACTCTTGATAACGGCGGCGTGACGTTGTTGCCATTCGTGACGCTTTTTTTCAACTTCCGCTTCGTCAGGATTATCGCCCATGTCTTTAATTTCAAATTCAATATTGCCACCTAGCACAATATCGGTACCGCGCCCTGCCATGTTGGTGGCAATGGTGATGGTGCCTGGACTGCCGGCTTGTGCAATAATTTGGGCTTCTTGTTCATGAAATCGGGCATTCAAAACTTGATGTTTGATATTCTGTTGTTCCAACAGTTTTGAGAGGATTTCCGAATTTTCAATCGAAGTGGTACCGACTAAGACGGGTTGTCCTGCTTGCTGGCAACTTTTAATGTCTTCAATAATGGCATGGTATTTTTCCTCTATCGTGAGGTAAATCAAGTCGCCCTTATCGTCACGAATCATAGGTTTATTGGTGGGAATGACGACGACTTCTAGTCCGTAAATTTGTTGAAATTCATAAGCTTCTGTATCCGCCGTGCCCGTCATCCCAGAGAGTTTGTCATAGAGACGAAACAGGTTTTGGAAAGTAATGGAAGCCAATGTTTGGTTTTCGTTTTGAATCTGTGCATTTTCTTTAGCTTCGACGGCTTGATGTAGCCCTTCGGACCAGCGTCGCCCCGGCATTTGCCGCCCGGTGAATTCGTCGATAATAATGACTTGGTTGTCTTTGACAATGTAATCCACATCGCGCTGAAATAGCGTATGGGCACGAAGGGCAGCGTGGACATGGTGCATCAAGCTAATATTAGAGGCATCATATAAGCTCTCGCCCGGTTTGAGTATGCCTTCTTTGATGAGCGCTTCTTCAATGTGTTCATGGCCTTCATCACTCAGGGTCACTTGTTTATGTTTTTCATCAACATAATAATCCCCTGGCACTTCGACTTCCTCATCTTTTTCGGTTTCACGTTCTTGTGGTTTCAAATGAGGAATAATGACATTGATGCGCTGGTATAAAACGGAATTATCATCGGTGGGACCAGAGATAATCAGCGGAGTACGGGCTTCATCAATTAAAATCGAGTCCACTTCATCAACGATGGCAAAATTTAAGTCCCGTTGCACTTTGTCATTGATGCTAAAGGCCATATTATCGCGTAGATAGTCAAAGCCAAACTCATTGTTGGTGCCGTAGGTGATGTCCGCCGCATAAGCGGCTTGTTTTTCCTCATGTGACAGGCCTGATAGGCTGACTCCGACTGTCATACCTAGAAAATTATAAATTTTTCCCATCCAATCAGCATCGCGGCTCGCCAGGTAATCGTTGACGGTAATAATATGAACGCCTTTACCGGATAAGGCATTCAGGTAGGCGGCTAGCGTTGACACTAAGGTTTTGCCCTCTCCAGTACGCATTTCCGCAATTTTGCCTTGGTGCAGGACCATACCGCCGATGAGTTGGACATCGAAATGGCGCATATTGAGGGTACGTTTGCCCGCTTCACGGACGGTGGCAAAGGCTTCGGGCAGTAGATCATCTAATGAGGCACCGGCCTCTAAACGTTGACGAAATTCTGCGGTTTTGTCTTTTAATTGTGCATCAGTAAGAGCAGTAAAAGAGGGTTCCAAGCTGTTGATTTGGTTGACCACCTTGGACATGCGTTTGATGAGCCGTTCGTTACGGCTGCCGAAAATTTTGGAAAAAAATTTACTCATTATCATAATAATAGATAGCGTTTTTCAATTTTTAGTTTAATCAGTTTTAGTTAAGCGTTATAAATGGGACTAAAAATAAAAAAAACCAAGTTTCGGGTACGAAACTTGGTTTTTTATTTTTCAACAAAAGACGTGCAATCCATCTCTTGCCTTTGGTAACTGTTCACTGATAACTGATAAGTTTTCTGGCATTGCACCCAGATACTTGATCGTGACACCATTTTGGCGCGACTGGAATACCTTCCTTTTATTTATTGTTATAATGACTATTTATGAAATCCTTTAGTCAATTGATAGCAAACCCATCGGGCGTTTTAAAGCCCTTGTTAGAACATATTCAAACGATTAAAGAACTTGATAAAATCTTTCAAGCCAGCTTGCCTAGCCCCTTAAACCAGCATTGTCATGTTGCTAATTTTCGGCAGAAAATTTTGGTCGTACAGGCAGATTCTTCTATTTGGGGCACTCGGTTGCGTTATATGGTACCCAAACTGTTGCAGCAATGGCAAGAGCACAGTAGCCTGCCAACAACAATTGAGCAAATAGAAGTCAAGGTACGTCCTTCGAGTCAGTCATGAAAAGTAACAATCTAAAAATCCTATTTCTTAAAGAAATAGGATTTTTTTTTAATTAAATAAAATATAAGTTAAGTTAAGAATACACAGCCACTGGTTGAAGAGGATTGAAAGTTGGCACAGTGACAGGGGCTTGTACTATCTCCCACGCCTGTTTATTGGCTAACAAAGTACGCAATAAAATATTGTTAAGAGCATGTCCAGATTTATATCCAGTGAAGGCACCTATCATGCCATATCCCACGAGATATAAATCTCCAACGGCATCAAGTACCTTATGTCTCACAAATTCATCCTCATAACGCAAGCCACCCTCGTTCAAAATGCGATAGTCTCCGACGACGATGGCATTATCGAGATTACCTCCTAAGGCTAAATTATTTTCCCGCAATAACTCAAAATCGTGCATGAAACCAAAGGTTCGAGCCCGGCTCACTTCTTTGACAAAAGCGTTTTTAGAAAGGTCAATTTCAACCGATTGACGAGTCCGTGTAAAGACTGGATGAGCAAAATCTATTTTGAAATTCACTTTGAAACCATTAAAGGGATCAAAACGTGCCCATTTGTCGCCCTGTTTGACTTGTACTGGGCGTTTAATACGAATATATTTCTTAGTGGCATTTTGTTCCTCAATGCCAGCGGATTGAATCAAAAAGACAAATGGTGCAGCACTGCCATCCATGATAGGAATTTCTGCTGCATTGACATCAATATAAGCGTTATCTATACCTAAACCTGCTAAGGCGGATAACAAATGTTCGACTGTTGAAACTTTAACCTTTCCTTTGACCAATGTTGTACAAAAGCGTGTATCTCCAACCTGTTCGGCACACGCGGGAATTTCCACTGGCTGTTCTAAATCAATACGCCTGAAAATAATCCCACTGTTCACCGGTGCTGGTCTTAAGCTTAAGCAAACTTTTTTACCACTATGTAAACCAACACCACTGGTATTAATCACCTTCTTTAATGTACGCTGTCTGATCATAATTTTCAGTTCGTTTGCTGACGTAAAAAGGCAGGAATATCTAAATAATCGTCACCAGCTTGTCTATCCTCATTAAGAGAGTTGACTGTCCTTTTCTTGGGTTGCAGCGGTGTTACTGTGGGCTTGCCGCTCTCCCCAAAATCACTTCTCTTGCCGGTTTGATTGAGAAGACTTGATTGGGAGGCGGCTGTCATGGATGCTTGTTCTTGTTCTTGTTCTTCTTGTTCTTTAGTGAGCGGGCCGACACCCGTTGCAATCACCGTGACACGCAGTTCGTCTTCCATATCAGGATCAAGCACTGTGCCCACCACCACCGTGGCATTTTCTGATGCAAATTCTTCAACCACATCACCCATTTCTTCAAATTCCCCAATGCTTAAATCGGGACCGGCTGTCATATTGACTAATATCCCGCGAGCACCAGATAAATCTATGTCTTCTAAGAGAGGACTCGATATAGCTTCAAGACCAGCCTTACGGGCACGACCTTCACCTTTAGCATAACCAGAGCCCATCATCGCCAGACCTTGATCTTGCATAACAGTGGTCACATCAGCAAAGTCCACATTAATCAAGCCAGGGCGCGTGATCAATTCAGAAATCCCTTGAACGGCACTATACAGGACACCATTAGCGGCTTTGAAGGCCTCCAATAATGTGGTTTCTCTGCCCAAGACGCTCAGCAATTTTTCATTAGGAATAATAATCAAAGAATCAACTTGAGCGTTCAGTTCTTTCAGACCGGCTTCCGCAACTTTGGCGCGTTTTCTACCTTCAAATGGAAAGGGACGGGTGACGACGGCTACTGTCAGTATGCCGATTTCTTTGGCAACTTGTGCCACAACGGGGGCTGCTCCGGTGCCAGTACCGCCACCCATGCCAGCCGTGACAAATACCATATCAGTCCCCTCAAGGACTGCCATAATACGTTCACGATCTTCCAAAGCCGCTTGTTCACCTATTTGGGGGTTAGCGCCCGCCCCCAACCCTTTAGTGACTTCGGTGCCTAATTGCAAAATGGTC
Source organism: Thiotrichaceae bacterium (assembly GCA_026991885.1). Lineage (GTDB taxonomy): Bacteria > Pseudomonadota > Gammaproteobacteria > Beggiatoales > Beggiatoaceae > Thiomargarita. The sequence continues at coordinate 6,002 of JALXAQ010000225.1, read as the reverse complement.
CGTGCCGATGAGTTTTTAAGGGCTTGTGCGTCGGTATTGGCACAAATAAATTCAACGCCTTCAATATTACCCTGGAGCATGTGCTCAACGGCGTTACCGCCGCCTCCACCAATCCCAACTACTTTAATGACAGCATTTTGGCTGTAGGTATCCATTAATTCAAACACTTTGATAACCTCCTCATTTTTTTAAAAGTTCTATCTCTAAAATACGCAATATCAATTCATCAAAATTGATACCGGCCACTTGAGCGGCTTTTGGAACCAAGCTATGATCTGTCATCCCCGGTATGGTATTGACTTCTAGCAACCATGCTTGTCCTGCTGAATCAACGATAAAATCCACCCGCCCCCATCCAAAAGCCCCAATAGATAAAAAGGCTTGCTTGGCCAGTTTTTGTAAAGCCTGTTCTTGTTCAGCGGGTAAACCACAAGGACAGATATAAGAAGTCTTGTTGTCGCTATATTTAGCCGTAAAATCGTAAAAATCACGGGGCGTTTCTAAACGTATTAGGGGAAATACTGTATCCTGCAAAATAGCAGCCGTATATTCTATTCCGCTGACAAAGTGTTCAGCTATAATGAGACAATCAAATTCAAGTGCGGTTTCGACAGCTTGGGCGAGTTCATTGACAGTGGTGACTTTACTGATGCCAACACTGGAACCTTCTAACACGGGTTTGACCATCAGCGGTAAGCCGACTTGTGCAACCACTTGACTAAAATCACTGTCAGCATGTAAAGGAACAGAGGCAGGCGTTGGTAGTCCTAATCCTTGCCAGAGTTGTTTAGTACGGTATTTATCCATCGCTAATGCCGAACCTAACACGCCACTGCCAGTATAGGGTAGTCCCAAATGTTCTAGTAAACCTTGTATGGTGCCATCTTCGCCCCCGCGTCCATGTAATGCGATGAAGACGCGATCAATCTGTGTTTTGGTCAATTGTCCCACAATATCATGGGCTGTATCTATACCCAAGGCATCGACACCTTGACGTAATAAAGCCTCTAAAATCGCTTGTCCGCTTTTGAGGGAAACTTCTCGTTCTGCCGAGTTGCCGCCCATCAGTACTGCTACTTTACCAAAGTCTTTTTTCATTTTATCTCATATATCGCTAGCTTTGCTGCTGCGTTCTCCTACAATATGGACTTCGGGTATCAAAGTAATACCAGACATATGTTTGACAGAAACTTTGATCTGTACAATTAAATTTTCAATTTCAGCCGCCGTTGCAGCATTGTGATTAATTATGAAATTAGCATGTTTTTCAGAAACGCAAGCACCGCCGACACAATGCGCTTTCCAACCCGCCTCCTCTATCAAACGAGCCGCATAATCGTCGGGTGGATTACGAAAGACGGAGCCGCAACAGGGCAAACCCACTGGTTGCTTATCATTGCGTTGTTTTAATAATGCTTGAATTTTAGCCTTGCTATTCTCTGTTTCTGGAGACAATTGCAAAGTCGCCGCAACAAACCATTCATTTTTGGGTCCTTTGACGCTGCGATAAGCAATTGTGTAATCCGTTATTTGACGCTGATGAAATTGTCCTTGTCTATCTAAAGTCTCTACACTTTGCACCAGTGACCAGGTTTCAGTGCCCCAAGCGCCGGCATTCATGGCTAAAGCGCCCCCAAAGGTGCCCGGAATACCGCTTAAAAATTCCGCCCCCGTCAAACCAGCGCGTGCCGCGAAGCGGGCAACTTTGGCTGAACTCACGCCGGCTTCAACATAGAGCGTTGTTTCATCTAATGATTTTATTTCATTCAGTAAACCCGCCGTCTGTATCACCGCCCCCCGTATTCCACCATCCCGCACAAGGAGGTTGCTACCTAAGCCTAGCCAAAAAACTGGTTGAGGTGCTGGCACTTGTAATATGAATTCGGCTAAATCTGCCATATCTGCTGGCGCATAAAACCAGTCAGCGGGTCCGCCTACACGCCATGAGGTATGCTCAGACAGGGGCTCATTTTCAGTTAATTTTCCACGTAATTCTTTGAAATTAATATTTTTTTCAGTCTTGGTTGGACACTGAGTCATCTTCTTTTCCTACAGCTAAAGATTCTGATAACATAGCAGCAACAGCACCAATATTGCCAGCCCCTAAAGTCAATAAAATATCTTGATCTCGTAATAAAGGTGACAAGACAGAAGGCAATTGCTCAGGCTCTGCCACAAACACGGGTTTAATTTGTCCTTTCTCAGAAATCGCCTCGCATAAAGCTTCCCCCGTCGCTCCTACAATCGGTGTCTCTCCTGCCGCATAAATGTCAACTAATAACAATATCTCAACACCCGATAAGATTTGCACAAATTTATCAAATAAATCATAAGTGCGCGTGTAGCGATGTGGTTGAAAAGCAACAACGAGACGTCGTTGTGGCCAGCTATCACTTATCGCTTGTAGCATAGCGGCAATTTCAGATGGATGATGTCCATAATCATCAATGTGCAAAATTTCTCCTACTTTTATCAAGATATTTTGCATTTGAAAGCGCCGCCCTATACCACTAAAGGCTGATAAAGCGCGAGTGATTGCGGCATCAGAAACGCCCACCTCATGCGCGATGGCTATCGCGGCTAAGGCATTACGCACATTATGTTTACCAGGCAAATTTAATACCACATTTAACCAAGGACTCTGATCTTGTAAAACTTTAAAGTGTGTTTGTCCCAAGCGAGCCTGGATATCGGTGGCGCGAATATCGGCTTTTTCTGATAAGCCATAAGTTATCATCGGTTTAGTCAATTGTGGCAAGATGCCCTCTATTTGGGGGTCATCAATACACAAAACCGCTAAACCATAAAACGGTAGTTGTTGCAAAAAAACGAGAAAAGTTTCTTTTAACTGATTAAAATCATTATTATATGTGCGTATATGGTCAGCGTCGATGTTGGTGACGACTGCCATGACTGGCTTTAAATATAAAAAAGAGGCATCACTTTCATCGGCTTCAGCCACTAAATATTTTCCCGCGCCCAAACTGGCATGTGTTCCGGCACTATTTAAACGTCCCCCTATCACAAATGTGGGATCCAAGTCGCCTTGGGCTAATAAACTGGCAATCAAACTGGTTGTGGTGGTTTTGCCATGTGTACCGGCAATGGCAATCCCTTGGCGAAAGCGCATTAATTCGCCTAACATTTCAGCGCGTGGTACAACTGGGATGCGTCGCGCACGGGCGGCTTGTACTTCAGGATTATCATCTTTTACGGCACTGGAAATCACGACCACATCGCAACCATATACATGCTCAGCCAGATGTCCAATTTGCACTTTGATACCTAAATCTATTAAATATCGCGTCATGCGATTTTTGTGCAAATCAGAGCCAGAGACAGCATAGCCCAAGCGGTGCATCACTTCTGCAATACCGCCCATGCCTACGCCGCCTATACCGATAAAATGAATGCGTCTTCCGCGCTTGGGAAGAGATTTTTCATTGACGTACATTCTTTTAATTTTTTCCAGAATAGGCCGTTACTAATTCGACCACTTTTTGTAATGCAAGAGGTGTGGCACACTTTCGCGCTGCCGCTGACATTGCCTGTAAGCGGGCAGGATTGTTGTGCAATTCTGTCATTAAAGTCGCTAATTTTTCGACGGTTAAGTCAGTTTGTGGTAATAATATCGCGGCGCCCTTTTTTGACAAAAACTGGGCATTGCTGGTTTGATGATCATCGACGGCATAAGGATAAGGCACTAAGATACTGGCAATGCCAGCTTGTGCCAATTCTCCAACAGTTATGGCACCCGCCCGACAAATCACGACATCCGCCCAGGCATAAGCGTCCGCCATATCTTCAATAAAAGCGACTATTCGCGCTTTAAACGGTGCGCCTTCATAAGCTTTTTGCATGGCATCAATGTGTATTTTTCCCGTTTGATGCCAAACTTCAAGCGCACCTGGCACTTGCAGCAGCGCCTGTGGCACGGTATCATTTAAAGCTTTGGCTCCCAAACTACCGCCCACAATTAAGACGCGCCAGGGATCATGCACAGGCACAGACGGCGATAAGTTCATAATATTAGCACGTAGCGGATTTCCCGTATAGATAGCATGGTATTTTTTGGGAAAAGTATCGGGAAAAGCTTCCATCACTTTCAAAGCCAATCGCGCTAACCAACGATTGGTCAATCCGGCAATCGCATTTTGTTCGTGAATTAATAAAGGAATGCGTAAAAGCCATGCCGCAACTCCGCCTGGTCCGGTGACAAATCCGCCCATACCAACAACGGCGGCGGGGCGTAAGGCGCGTAAAACTCGCACAGATTGCCATACGGCTAATGTAATTTTAAAGGGAGCCGCTAATATACTGAACAAACCTTTTCCACGTATGCCCTCAATGCTAATATATTTTATATCTATTTCAGCCTGGGGTACAACACGGGCTTCTAAACCCCGTCGCGTTCCTAACCAGCAGACGGCAAAGCCTTGTGTTCGTAGGGCTTCGGCGATTGCTAGGGCGGGAAATACATGCCCGCCTGTTCCCCCTGCCATTAGTAGTATAGGTTGATGTGGTGATTTTGTAAAATTAAGCATTTTAGTATTAATTCATAAGTCAATTCAAAAAGTTAGTTGTAAATATTTGATTTTAACCCGTTACAGTAAAGGAAAAAGAAAATTGATAGACACTCGTTCATACCTATTGGCGATATTGACATTATTGCCGTTATCCACTTTTTGTGCCGAAATGTCAAACACTGTGCCGCTGGAACTGGAAAAGTCCGCTCATGCCAGCCCTTGGAAACGTTATAGCACATGGCGACAAAGCAATTGGAACAATTATTGTAATTTGAGGCAAGGCATAACGAGACCGGTGTCTTTTATCCAAACCATTGAGACTCCCATCAAGGGCTCACCTGCCAACGGCAAAAAATTGATCGCTAATCGCAAAAAGGGCAATTGTGTCGCCTGTCATATTTTGCCAGATGTCTCTCTACCAGGCAATGTGGGGATTAATATTTCGACCCTGGGTATATGGCAACGCCCTGACGATTTTTTGTTCAATCATATTTATGATCCCCGGATTTATAATCATTATACGGTTATGCCCCCTTTCGGTGCTTATGGCATATTGACCAAGGCAGAAATTAAAGATGTGGTGTCTTATTTGCAAAGTTTGAAGAAAGTAGTTGAATTTGACAACCCAGTCGATAATCCTGAAAAACGTCCGGTTCCCGTTGAGGAACGTGATAATCTGGATGAATTTGAAAATCCGGGGATGTTTGCGCTGGAATTAGGAGAAGCGCTTTTTAATAAGCGGGGCAGTCGTGGTCAATCTTGCCAAGATTGCCATGAAAATCCAGAAGAAAGCTTTGCCAGATGGGCGGTTAATATGCCTAAGGTTGAGCCTCGTTTGAACAAGGTTATCGGTATAGAAGAATTTGTGACACGTCATGCGCGTGCCACCACTGGGGCTGAGTATTTGGCACAAAGTGAAGAAAATTTGGCTTTGGCGATTTATTTGCGCTATTTGGCTAACGGGCAAGCGATTGCTATAGAAACAAACGATCTGAATACGCAGATTGCTCTGAGACGTGCTGAAGATTTAATAACGCGAAAGATCGGACAATTGAATTTTGCTTGCACTGATTGTCACCGTCTTAATGCTGGCAAATGGATACGTGGTCAACATCTGACGAATATGGTCGGTATGCTGGATCATTTTCCGACTTATCGCACGAGTCGAGGCGAAATTTGGGATATTCGCAAGCGTTTTCAGTGGTGTAACGTCTCAGTCCGTGCTAACGAGTTGCCACCGGATGCGCCGGAGTATGGCGATCTTGAGCTCTATCTGATGATAAAGAGTAATGGACGGATTCTGAGTGTGCCTGGGATCCGTCATTAAAATCCCTTGACTATAGCAGATAGTAGCGAGCGTAGGGTGCGTGCGCCAAGCGAAGCTTGGCATTTCTTGCTGGGTGAAAGTCCCGGTCAGGTAAGGGCTAACCACCCACCTGTATCGAGTGTTGCGTGTCCATAGGTAACGAACGACAC
>JALXAQ010000224.1 GCA_026991885.1 Thiotrichaceae bacterium | reverse complement strand
CCACGCAGAGCATGGGAACGAGAACGTGATGCAAAGGAACGAGAACGCCCTCGTTCCCACGCTCTGCGTGGGAATGCCTGCCTCGACGCTCCGCGTCGAGACTAACGTAAATTTATTTTATAAGAGGGGATGTCAGCATTTTTTGCCTTAGAAAAATTGGCAAAATCCATTATCACAGCGGCAAGTTCAACGCCGGCAAAATTGGTACCTTCTACATTGGCACGACGTAAGTGTGCGCCACCTAATAAGGCATGAGATAAGTCAGTATTGCGTAAATCCGCATGATAAAGATTAGCCTCTTTTAGCACAACATGATTTAAACGGGCATTAAGCAAAATGGCGCGTGTTAAATTGGCTCTTATCAAAGTCGCTGGTTTAGAGTTCTTATCGCCGCTGAGGAAGGCTTCACTGAGATTGGCGTTCATTAAATTAGCACTGTTTAAATGTGCGTCACATAAATTGCTCTCTCTCAAATCGCTGGCACTCAGATCGGCATCAACGAACATGGCGCCACATAAATGGGTACATCTGAGATTAGCTTGGTGCAAATTGGCACCTTGGAGAAAAGCTTTTGTGAGATCGGCATAAGAGAGATCGGCTTGGTGCAAATCGGCATAACGCAAATCGGCACTGATGAGTTTAGCATGGTGTAGTCTGGCTTCCATTAAAATAGCACCACTAAATGGGGTGCCATCACTTAAGCGAGCTTCGCTTAAATCGGCATGATCGAGCTTTGCATAGGCAAGTTGTGTTCCTATCAAATTAGCATGTTGTAGTTGTGCAGATTCAAGATTGGCGTGGGATAAGTCGCTATGGGAGAGATCAGCATGACGTAAATCGGCATTGCTCAAGTCGGCTTCAGTTAAATCAATTTCATGCAAGTCTGCCCCTGAGAGTGTGTCAGCGGAGAGGCTCAAGATGAGATTTCCAGTATTTTTGTTTTTTATCTCAATCATTTGTATAGGTTCCTCGTCCAAGATAAATCTTGGACTCCTTAAGGTTATTCGGCTATCTGATTAATCACAATTTCTACCTTATCTTGTTGAGATAAAACAACAGGACTCAGTTGTCCTTGTAAATCGCCAGCTTGTAATTTGGCAGAGCCGCTTTTTGATATCCGTGCTAATATTGTGACTTCTTGAAAAGAAGATAATTTCATGGTTGGCATCATAGCCTTGCTGTCATCTAATGTGACAGTAATCGGTAACTCACTTGCCATTTTTTCGACAATGGCTAAGGGCATGGGTGGGCCTTTTGTCGCACGGGCGTAGATGAATAATGTATCGTTCGGGTTCACTTTATCTTGTAAGGCTGACGATAAAGTGACATGGACTTGAAGTTGAGTCACTGTTGACTCAGTTGCCACACTTTGTGGTGCCACCGGCTCAGCATTTGGTGTGAGTTGAGCGCGTGCATCGGCAATATACGTTTCTACCATCTGTTGCGCTTGCACATTTTCTGGGGGAATTTGTTGTAAAAGGCGTTCCCAATGCTTAATAGCAACATTGTAGTTGTTTTTTTGTACAGCGGCTAAACCTGATAATAACAGTGCGTTTGGATGGTTAGGCTCTAAATCCAAAGCCGCTTTGAGTAATATTGTCGGTTGTCCAGCAAATTGGCCGTCATTGGCTTGGACTAAGACTCTGGCAAGCTCCGTGAGTAATTCTGGGTCTTGATCGCCTACCAGTGCCAACAATTTATTATAAGCGCGCGCTGCATCGTCATAGCGTTTAAGCACGATGTATGAGCGTGCTAACATGCGCCAACCCTTTTGATCGTCGGGTTGTTGTTGTAGACGCTTGGCTAATTTATTAACCATTTCGTCAAAGTTACCAGGCATATTGGTATCTTTTGGATGTGCAACTTGGGTTGGGGGCGCGATCAGCTCCTTGGCACCCAATTTCCAATAGGTACTAAATGCTAAAGCTGGGATGGCGAGTAGCACAACAACTGTCGCCCAACGGGCACGGGGTTGATGGGCAAGTGTCGGATTGTCGTCTAAATCTTGGGCAAGGGTTTTTTCCAATTCTTGCTTAGCCTGTAGCAGTTGTTTTGGTGTCAAGTTTTCCTGTTCTAGCTCCGCGAGCCGATCCTTATAGATGGCGACATTGAGGCTGTTACGATCAATATTGGTCGCTGGCGGATTTTTTTTCAGCAGTGGTGGTATAACAAAAGCGATGGCGAGTGTCGTTAAAATGGCGGCAATAATCCAAAATGTGAGCATTTTTTTTACATTCCTTATTTTTCAAGTACTTGTTTTATTTTCTGGCGTTCTTCGTCAGTTAGGTTGACCAGTGTGTCAGTTGTTTGCGCGTGACGACGGATAAAGTAGAACAACACAATAAACCCTACCAGTAGCAGTACTAAGGGTCCCAACCATAATACATAAGTCTTGGCTTTGAGCGGGGGATTATACAGGACAAAGTCACCATAACGATCTACCATAAAATTGGTGATTTGTTGGTCTGTTTGACCTTCACGGATTTTATTGCGGACGAGATCGCGTATGTCTTGCGCCAATTCGGCATTGGAATCCGCAACGGATTGATTTTGACAGACAACACAACGCAATTCTTCTATCAGTTCCTGATAGCGTTTTTCTTGCTCAGGATTGTTAAACTCTATGGGATTTTTATCTACCGCATAGGTATTGAGCGTTAACAGTATTAAAAAAAATGTAATTTTTTTCATTGAGTGGGAGTCATTAAAAGTTAGATATAAAGAATTGCAAAGCAATTTAGAATGGGTATAATATCAATCCTTTGAGCTTTCAACCCTATTAATCGAGTATAATTTCATTTTTTACTTTCATTTATTATTGTAACAGGCTTGAATATTAAAGATTTTTACTCATAAATCAAGCGATAAACTTTTAGCAATTCTGTACAATCGGGAGTGTCTATCTATGAGTTATCTTGAGCAACTCAAGAAGGCAAGCGAAGAACGCCAAGAACAAGACAAAGCAAATGAATTACAAGCACAACAACTACGAGGGCAACGAAAAAAAATATTTCGTACTCAGATCAAACCCACATTAGAACGAATGCGCGAGTTTCTACGTGAGTTGACTGATCAACTTAATTATCTTAAACCTGATACCCAGGTGAGCTACGAAATAAAAGGTTATGGTGAAATTGCTGATTTTCAACAACAAAATTACCGGGTCGCGCTTTTTGACAATGTCTACGCGAAAAAATCTCATCACTCATTAAAAAATAGTGATTTTATTGACACGAGTAGCGATTTTCTCTTGCGCTGTATTTGTCAAACGCCGTATAAATACCGTTTGAAAATACACAATCTGTCTGATGCGAATTCACAAAGAAAATACTTTGCCAAGCATCATATCTCTTTTATTGATACTGAAGAATCTGATCCAGATTCCGAGGCTATCAAAACCATTTTTCTATTTGAACCATCGATTATTGTTGAATTTCAATTTACAGGTCAATTTAAAAGCAGCACTATTGATTTGATGGTGACGAATTTTGCTGAGTTAGGCAAGAAGGTGGTGTACAGTCTACAACCAAAAGAAATCAATGAGACATTTTTAGATGAATTGGCGAAATACATCACAAGGTTGCCCCATCATCTCAACTTGCGTCAAAAAAATCCGTCGCAAAAAAGGAGCGCGAGCCCCTCGGAAAATATTATCCCATATGGACTACAAAAAGTGCCAGTCGCGAAAACATTGCCGGAAAAACAAATCCCTAAACAAAAAAAGACAAAAAAGAATAGATTGTTTCGATTTTTTATAAAAGAGTAATTGAAATTATGAACAGCCTCATCAGCCATTCTGTTGCCTGGGCAGATATCAAAACCCATCAACACTATTTAGCGCAAGTACATTTACGTGACTTGTTTGCACTTGATAACCAACGCTTTGAAAAATTTTCAGTCGAAGCGTGTGGCTTGTTGCTGGATTATTCTAAAAACCGTTTAACCAGTGACACTCTCGTTTTATTGCTTAATTTAGCGGCAGAGACAAATTTGCAAGATTGGATTAGCCGTCTATTTCAGGGGGAAAAGGTCAATAATACTGAGCAACGTGCTGCCTTACATATTGCTCTCCGCAACCGCTCCAATCGTCCGATTTTGGTAGATGGCAAAGATGTCATGCCCAATGTCAACGCCGTGTTGGCAAAAATGGGGCAATTTAGCGAGTCGGTACGTTCTGGTGCGTGGCGCGGTTATACCGGTAAACCCATTGAATCTATTGTTAATATTGGGATCGGCGGCTCTGATTTAGGACCCGCAATGGTAACAAGGGCATTGAAAGCCTATCATCATGCACGCTTACAGGGTTATTTTATCTCCAATGTCGATGGCACACATTTGGGCGAAACTTTGGCAAAGCTTAATCCCGAAACCACTTTGTTTATTATCGCATCCAAAACGTTTACGACTCAGGAAACCATACTCAATGCCCAAAGTGCGCGACAATGGCTGATAGATAAGTTGGGTGATGAGAAAGCGGTGGCTAAACATTTCGTCGCAGTTAGCACCGCTCGACAACAAGTCACTGAATTTGGCATTGATCCGGCCAATATGTTTGAATTTTGGGACTGGGTAGGCGGGCGTTATTCGTTGTGGTCAGCGATAGGCTTGCCGATTTTGCTGATGATTGGTATGGATAATTTTGAACAATTCTTGGCAGGTGCCCATGAATTGGATAAGCATTTTGAAACGGTGCCGTTGGCAGAAAATTTGCCGGTCTTAATGGGACTCATTGGGGTGTGGTATAGCAGTTTTTTTAAGGCGACTACCCATGCGATCTTGCCTTATGATTATAGTTTAGAACTGTTGCCCGCCTATTTACAACAATTAGTCATGGAAAGTTTGGGTAAGTCTGTCACTCGTGAGGGAGAGCGTGTTGATTATCCAACATGCCCAATTATTTGGGGTGCCCCGGGTAATAATGGGCAACATGCCTTTTATCAGTTGCTACATCAAGGCACCCATTTAATCCCGGCTGATTTTCTGGTTGCCATTGAAAGCCAACATGATTTACCAGGACATCAAAACGCCGTTTTGTCCAACGCGCTGGCACAAACGCATGCCTTAATGATGGGCAGAACACCTGAAAAAACCAGGGATGCCTTAGCACCAATGGAACAATTGTCCCATCGCGTATTTTCCGGTAATCAACCGACTAATACGCTGGTTTATCAAAAGCTAACTCCACATGTTTTAGGGACATTGATTGCCTTGTATGAGCATAAAGTTTTTGTACAAGGTATTTGTTGGGGTATTAATCCCTTTGACCAATGGGGTGTTGAACTTGGTAAACAAGTTGCTAATACTTTATTGCCCGCTCTTAACAACAAGCAAGAGACGAAACACGATGGCTCTACTGATGGCTTGCTGAGATATATCCATCGTCGTCGCTAAACATTAACCGCTATAAAAATATATTATATTAATAATAACAACAAATTATTTTACAAACTTAAAGTTATTTAATAACTTTATCGTATTAGATATTGTAATTTATCATTTTTGTCATCCCAAGGTTCGGCATCTGCTAAGGGCACTATGCGTTCCGTGATGACTGGCCATTGTTGTGCAAATTCAGCATTGGCCAATGCACTCTTCAGGATCAATCACTAAATCGTTAAGGTTCCTGTTTCACAGTGCTATAAACGATTGATAATGATCTTTATTTAATGTAGAATGTATATAAACAGGTAGAGTGGCCGAACAAAAGCTCGTAGGTTTAGCGAGTATATCGTGTCATAACGAGGTTATTATTATGTTTAAAGCACTCAGAAAATCGTTTGCCTTAGTGGTTCTTTTCCTTTTCAATATGGCATTAATCACCTTGATTCTCAATCAACAAACGGAAAGCGATAAAACGCAGATTGATGTGCAGGCTAAAGTGCCATCACCAAACCGTTATTCAGCAAAACCGTCAAAGCAGACTCAGCGTCGTCAGGTTAAGCAACAGCTAGGGCTAGTATTTAATGTTACACATGTACACCTCAACCAAGCAGAAACGGTCAAGCTTGAAAACAAGCTCAAACGTTTGGATATTACTCCTTTCTATTCGGTTGAAATTTTTTCAGGCATAGTGCATCATGAAAACAATCTTCCGTTTCCACAAACGGCAAAATTGCGGGCTCAAAACGTTGCGCGGATTATTTACCCCTATACGCAAAACGTGAAAATGTACTATCGCCCTTCTCTGGAGGAAGGTCAGGTGATTGTGGAATTTATTGAGCGACAAAAACCTAACAATTAAAACCAGCTATGTTATACGGAACATACTTGTGAAAAATCCTATTTCTTTATTTAAGAAATAGGATTTTTTTTTGTTGTAATCTGGACACAAGTCTAATGGCATCTTGATTTTGTTATTATATATACCTATTTTTTATTTTCCGTTTTTAATTAAAAAGGAAAAAACCATCATGCCTTTTTATGAATATACCTGCACTGATTGTGGTCACAAGATGGAAGTTTTACAAAAAATGAGTGATCAGCCATTAGAGCAATGTCCCGCTTGTGGACAAAATACCCTTAAAAAACTAGTTTCTGCGTCCGCTTTTCATTTAAAAGGTACTGGCTGGTATCAAACTGATTTTTCCGGTAAAAAACATAAACCTTCAGATAAACCTGAAGAAAAAAGTAGCCCACCACCAGCGACTTCAAACACATCTTCTACATCAAATAACGATTAGACTCTGGGAGAATTTTTTCCATGCGTAGCCACTACTGTGGACAACTGAATAAATCTTTAATAGATAAATCTGTCACTTTGTGCGGATGGCTACATCGCCGCCGCGATCATGGGGGCCTCATTTTTTTCGATCTACGTGATCGTGAAGGCATTGTCCAAGTGGTATTCAATCCAGAAGCCGCTGAGACATTCGCTATTGCTGAACGGGTGCGTCCTGAATATGTTTTACGCATCCAAGGCAAAGTACGCCTTCGCCCCGAAGGGACTGAAAATCCAGAACTTTCAACGGGACAAGTCGAAGTGGTGGGAGAGCACATTGATATTTTAAATGCCGCCGAAACCCCGCCCTTTCATCTGGACGATCTCCATGTTGGCGAAGACATTCGCTTACGTTATCGCTATATCGACTTGCGCCGTCCAGAAATGTTGGCACATCTTCAATTACGTGCCAAAATCACCCGATTATTGCGTCATTTTTTGGATGAACAGGGCTTTTTAGATATTGAAACGCCCATGCTGACTAAAGCCACTCCCGAAGGCGCACGCGATTATTTAGTCCCCAGTCGCACCCATCCCGGCCAATTTTTTGCTCTGCCACAATCACCTCAATTATTTAAACAATTGTTGATGATGTCAGGCATGGATCGCTATTATCAAATTGTGCGCTGCTTTCGTGATGAAGATTTACGGGCAGATCGTCAGCCAGAATTTACACAATTAGATATTGAAATGTCTTTCATTGATGAAAGCATCATTACAAATTTGATGGAATCCATGATACGTGGACTGTTTAAAACGGTCCTCAATGAAGATTTGCCTGATCCCTTTCCACGTATGACTTATCAAGAAGCCATGCGCCGCTATGGCTCGGATAAACCCGATTTGCGTGTGCCCTTGGAACTCACCGATGTGGGTGACTTAATGGCTGATGTTCAATTTAAAGTCTTTGCCAATCCGGCTAAAGATCCGAAAGGACGTGTTGCGGCGCTCTGTGTACCGAGTCAGGGAATATCACGCAAACAAATCGACGACTATACCAAATTTGTGGCGATTTATGGCGCGAAAGGTTTAGCATATATCAAAGTCAATGACATTAACGCAGGGCGCGAAGGTTTACAGTCTCCCATTTTAAAATTTTTACCTGATAATGCTATCTCTGCTATTTTAGAACGTACCAAGGCAGACTCAGGTAGCATCATTTTCTTTGGCGCAGATAAGGCCAAAATCGTCAATGAAGCCTTGGGCGCGTTACGATTAAAAATCGGAGAAGATCTCAAACTGGTACAAAAAGGGTGGAAACCTCTGTGGATAATCGACTATCCGATGTTTGAATGGGATGAAAACCGTTGGATATCTTTACACCATCCATTTACGGCGCCAAAAGACATTGAAATGCTGGAAACCAAACCGGAGACTTGTTTATCGCGGGCTTATGATATGGTGTTGAATGGCCAAGAAATTGGGGGGGGCTCTATCCGTATTCACAGCACAGAGATGCAATCGGCAGCATTTAAAGTGCTGGGCATTGGTGAAGAAGAAGCGCGTGAAAAATTTGGCTTTTTGCTGGATGCGCTCAAATATGGTTGTCCGCCACATGGGGGCATTGCATTTGGTTTAGATCGATTAGTGATGCTGATGAGTGGAGCGAATTCGATTCGTGAAGTGATTGCATTCCCGAAAACGCAAACGGCGAGTTGTTTGTTGACTTCGGCACCGTCAGCGGCGAGCCCTGAGCAATTGCGCGAACTGCATATTCGGCAGCGGCCATAAAAACTTATACACAAGGGCAACCATAAAGGATTGCCCTGTCGTTAAGGTTTTTAAATCATGTATCCTAATACATAAAATAGCCTATAATATATGTAGTCCACTACATAACTAGAAAACATGGAAATCTTTGATAAGTTATTTTATTACTCAATTACCTTTTATAACTCTCCCAAACCTGATTATCAACGCGCTATCCTTAAGCAAATTGATTTTTCACAAAAAATGATTGCCTTGGTAGGTGCTAAAGGAGTTGGGAAAACAACGCTTTTGCATCAATATATGGCGGAGTTGGATTTGGGTTTTAGCAGATTAAAAAATATCTTATATATTTCTCTGGATAATCCTATCATCAATGGTCATAAATTGCTTGACATTGCAGAAGTTTTTTATCAACGCGGCGGAAAGCTATTATTAGTTGATGAAATTCATTATCAAGCCGATTTTGAGCGAGATTTAAAAACGATTTATGATTTTTTTGATCTCAAGGTTATTTTTTCAGGTTCTTCTGCTATCGCTTTAGATAAAGCGGATTTATCAAGGCGGGTTGTTATTTATAAAGTACCAGTATTGTCTTTTCGTGAATTTTTAGAATTAAAATACCAACAATCTTTTCAATCGTATGCCATCACAAATATTTTAGAGCACCCGCTTGAAGTGACGGCTGGAATTTTATCCCATATTAAACCACTGCAATATTTTGCGGATTATTTGCGTTATGGTGCTTATCCTTTCTTTATTGAGGGTGAAGGAGTGTTTCTCCTCAAGCTCACCGAGGCGATTAATAAAGTCATTGAAAGTGACTTACCTTTGATTCATCATATAGACACTAAAAACATTACGATTTTAAAAAAACTGTTGGTAAGATTATGCGAATCACCGCCCGGTGAGCTGAATATGACTTCTTTATCAAGAGATACTGGTATTAATATTAGGACACTTTATCATTATATTGATGCCCTAGATGCGGGTGAATTGATTCGTATTATTGGTGCAAAAACAAAAGCTAGCATGAATAAACCTGAGAAAATCCTGTTAAACAATCCAAATTTGTTTCAAGCGCTGTGCCTTTCTTCTAATAAGGGAACGCTGAGGGAATCATTTTTTACTTCTATGCTGGCAAACCATCGTATTAACTATGCGAAATCAGGGGATTATTTAATTGATGATACCTATTTGTTTGAAATAGGTGGTAAAAATAAAGATTTTTCTCAAATAAAAAATTTGCCAAACAGTTATTTAGCCATAGATGATATTGAGCTTGGTAGTGAGAGAAAAATACCGTTATGGTTGTTAGGTTTTTTGTATTAAAGATTTTGACTTATCTCTGCTAATAAATAATCCCTGTCGTTAAAAAAAGCCAGAACATTTGCAAAAGATGAATATTAGTTTTATCAGTCTATTGATTTTAATTGTTTGGTTGCCCTTGGTGAATTTTATAATGCGCTTGTCCGCCCAAATGCGTTTCGGTGGGCTGCTGGTATAAAGCTCATCAATATAAGCGTCAGTGCGAATGTGTCTATTTTCATGTTGGTTTCCTTTTATCAGTTATCAGTATCAAGATATAGGTTACACTCAAAGCCAAGATGTCCAGGGCAACCATAAAGGATTGCCCCTACGGTAATCATGGGGTTGTAGGGGCAACCCCCTAGTGGTTGCCCTTGGTATATTATTATTTGAGACGACTTATTTTACAGTCGCCGAGTCTATGTTATTCAAATAGTAGGTGGGTTCACCAACCCCGTTACGATCTTCTAAGCCATAGTAATAAGTGACGGAAGGCGCTACATCATAATCTATATAAGAATAAGAGGCACCCGCACCGCTATTACCTTCTGCTGGAATAAGTTGGTCAGTCAGTCTCGTCACCGTTGAATAATCACCATATTTCCAACCTTCGCCAGTGGCACGCCATATATGGAAACCAATACTGTCAAACTCTGTGACCGTTTCCCATTCTAAGCGTACCCTATTTTCTAAGCCGGTTGCTGTCAAAGAGCCGAGGGTGACGAGAGTACTATCATTATCAATAATGGTGACAGTGCCATTATCTAAATTCTCCCCACTGACTGGATCAGTTAGGTTGACTATAAAAGTTTCATTACCTTCTGACTGGCTGTCATCGCTAATCGTTACTGTGAAGGTTTTGTCGCTACTGTCGCCATCCGCCCAAGTCAGCGTACCAGTGGCACCAACATAATCACTACCATCAGTGGCTGTGCCATCCGCAGTGGCATAGTTGACCGTTAACGCTCCATTACTCCCGCCAACACGACTGACAGTGACGGTGACAGTGCCAGCCGTTTCATTAATGGTAGAAGAGGTGATTTGCGGGCTGCCTACTTGTCCGTTATCATCATCATTATCTATAATGGTAACAGTGGCAGTGTCTACACTCAGCCCACTGACTAGCTCAGAGAGAGTAACTGTGAAAGTTTCATTATTTTCAGACAGGGTGTCATCGGTAATCGTTACCGTCAATGTTTTGTCGCTCGTGTCGCCATTTGCCCAAGTCAGCGTACCAGTGGCACCAACATAATCACTACCATCAGTGGCTGTGCCATTCGCTGTGGCATAGTTGACCGTTAACTCACCATCACTCCCGTCAATACGAGTGACAGTGAGGGTGACAGTGCCGGCTGTTTCAGCAACATCAACGCTAGTTGTGGTAAATCTAACGGTTGATAGTTGAGAGCCTTGACTACAATCTTGTTCAAAGCTCCAACGAAAATTGTCAAGAAATACCGCAGAGTCGAAAATGGAATCTCCTATATCCTGAATCGTAAAGACGACTCGAACAGGCTGGGTGCTATCAATAGGCGTGGTAGCGGTCAAGAGTGGCGTACTACCATCGTAGGTGGTACCCGTGTTATCAAAAACACCGAACACCGTGTTGACACTGATCACGTTACCTTCCGTGTCAGAGGCAAAGTTCAAGGGGGCCACAATATCGTTGCCTACAATCGTTATATCCGAATTAGGATATTCTGCCGTAAAAACATCGTTATATTCACTTCCCACGAATTCAGGAAATTCTTCCGACAAAAAGCTGAACTCGAAACGGAGGCACGTACTGCCGGTTGGTGCTTGGAGTTCATACGCCATTTGCACCATATCTTCTCCTTGTGAATTATTTAAACCGCTCAGTGTAGCCGAAAGCCCCTCCTCGTTATTAGGGAGAGAGGCACTTGATGCCTCGCCGGTCGACAGGATCACGAAACTATCGCCAATAATAGGGAAAAAATCACCTAGCGGCGCAGTAAAAATACTCACACCATCAGGATCGCTTGTACCAAGAGAGACTGAAATGATTTGAGAGGCAGGAATATCCATGGCTTTAGCCAAATCAGTTAAATCCGCTGGTGCTGTCCTGACTGCTTCGGCAGCCCATGTTAAGTTTGAACTAAAGCATAGAATAGCTATCAGCGTCAAACGACATTTTGAACTTCTTTTTGACATTTTGAATGTTTTCCTTATTGTGGTTTTTCAAACGGCAACCACAAGGGATTGCCCCTACAAGAAGAAACGATATTGTAGGGGCAATCCTTTATGGTTGCCCCAGCTCCGAAAAAACAATAAATATAAACTAAAAAATGGCTAATATCAAGTATAATATGACGTATATTCAATAAACATTTGATATTTAATAAAAATAGTTTATATTTTCTCTCGAAAAAAAAACGACGCTCTGCCCTCAATCACTGACTTCTTCCTCACTTTCCTCAGTCGAGACAGTAGGAACGGCAACCACCCGAAAACCAACATTATCATACATACTGTACGAATGTCCCCTGTTACGAATCGCAACGCGACAAAGTTTCGGATCGAGAAACCAAGAGCCGCCACGCAGTACCCGATAATTGCTTTTCTTTTTATCTACACAGCCTTGCTCGCCTCCAAGATATCTAAATTGATAGGCTGAGCATGTCCATTCCCAAGCATTTCCCACTATATCGTATAATCCAAACGGATTCGCCTTAAAAGAACCCACAGGGGCTGTTTGCAGATTACTCCATTGACTCCCGCTGCCCGCACAATTAGCGCGATTAGAGCCAATCTCATTGCCCCACCCATAAATCGTTTCTGTCCCTGCGCGGGCGGCATATTCCCATTCAGATTCGGTGGGTAAACGATAATGTCGTCCCGTTTGCTCACTCAACCATTCCGCATAAAGCGTTGCTTCTTGCCAAGAAACCCAAATCACTGGGCGATTCTTTCGTCCCCAACCATTATCATTTGGCTTTCTATGTCCCGTTACTTTAACAAAGCGATCATAGTCCTCAAAAGTGATCTCATAGATCCCCATCGCAAAGCCCTCTACAGTTACTTCATGCACCGGTTGTTCATCCGTATTACCAACGCCCTGAATATCTCCCATTTTAAAGCGTCCTGCGGGAATCCAGACCATTTCAGGTCCTGCTCCTCCCTTTTCCAAACGATCACGGAAAGTTTGGCCCGCCCTAAAGCTATTAGGGGTAAACTCAATACGGGGAACAAATTTTTTTATTTTATCTTTCTCCTTTGGCGCAGACGGACGAGATTGCTCCCAAGCCTCTAACTCAGATAAATTCGTCGGTGCGCTTGGATTGACTAAAGCTAAACTGGCTAAATAGCGCTCCGCTTTATTTTTTTGTCCCCTCTCCAAGGCGCGTTTTATCCATTGGATATAACGATCCTCAATTTTTTTCAAGCCCTCTAATCCCTTCTCCTTATCTATTTCCAAGAGTTCTTTATAACAAGATAAGGCGGTGCCACCTTTGCCACTGGTTAAACGATTGGCTTGAAAATGCTTTTCGCACTCTTCCAACTGTTGCGAAATTTTTGACTCTGAAACGCCACATTTTCCAAAACAAATAGACTTTATTAATGAGGAAGCGTGCCAAGGCACTGGTTTGCCCTCCGCCTCCATTTGTTTTTTCACCTTTGTAAACAGATAGGAGATATTCAAATATGCCTTTTCACGTAAAGCTGTCAACAAGTATTGGGTATAAAGACTATTTTTCGCCCCGCCTCCAGAGTAAGCAATCAGAGTCTCTTTCGGAGGCCTTATTTTCGCTAAGCCTTTTTTTAAGTTGATGTGCTTTTTATAGGGATTATCCCGATTGGCATCAAGAATGAGGATATTGGCACCTTCACGATTAGTCATTTCTCGCAAGACAAAAGCGAGATCAAAAGCTTTAAATTCAATATCGGCTTCAGTTCTGATGTTTGCCCATCGTGGCACTAAATAATTCTGGTTGTCATACTGTAAAGCATATCCAGAAAAATAAAATAAGCCCATGTCACCCTGACGCAAACGTTGCCCAAAATCATCCACAACGTCTTTCATCATTTTTTCGTTGGCATTGATCTTTAAAATGACTTGAAAGCCTAAGTTTCTAAGCACTTTTGCCATAGCCTGGGCATCATTCACAGGTTGAGACAGTGAGGGTATGTTTTTGTAGTCTCCGTTACCAATCACTAAAGCGAGACGCTTGGCCTGTACGGGGGTCAAAAAAATCATCAAAAAAATGAAAAATGTGAATGTCGTTTTTATTGTCATTGTTTATTGTCCCAATTTACATAATAACTACAGGGATTACATTTAAGAATGGATAAGTCAAAACATAACTAGAACTGGGTTTATCCTTTCTTAAATATAATCCTTGTAGTTATTAAGGTTTTTGCAAATATCTAGCGTTTGGAAACCCGCGCCACTTAAGCATATTTTTCGCCAGATAGAGTTCCCGAATCCCAATAACTGTGTTGATAATGGTGACGAATAAGTGTATCTTTCGTCACCAAGGTTGATTGATTTATCGTAGTTCAAGGGCAGACTCAATGATCTTGATATGATCTAAATCGCATATCCTTAATTCTAGCGTATGTTTCAGGGTTTCAATGATTGTTTTGCCGGAATTTTGCAAGCGTCCAATTTCATGCAAGTATCCTAATTCAAGCAACACCATCGGAGAAATACGCACAGGATGATTTTCAATCAGTTTGAGCGTATCAGTAGGAAACTTTTTAAATTCATCAATATATAACCAAACGATAGCGTGTGTATCTAAATAAATCAACTGTTCCATTCTTTAGCCCAATCAAAATGTACAAAATCTTCGGGATCACCGACAATACAATCTCTTTTTTGCAGTTGACTTAATTTTTTGAATTTTAACAGTGCTGGAATTTTACGCTGTACCAGTAATTGTTCAAATTCAAGTGGATGCACATCGGCGACTTGAGTCGCTTGTTCTACATTTAACACCTTTTTTTGTAAAAGTAGCACTGCAACTTCTCGCTTGATGTCGGCAGCAGACAGTGGAGCTGTCTGTAAAAATTCATCAGGAATCACAAAATTCATTGGGGATACTCCTTATTTTTAACGACAGGGATAAGTCAAAAATACCTGTCAATTGATTGTCGTTATTCTAGCACAATCCGTACATGACGCTCTTCTTTATCCCTCATAATTGTCCGCAAATACCCCTCAATCCGTCTTTGCAATTCTAGCAACGTCACTGGAAAGCCGCCCGTCACAATCGAACTTTGCAAGTCATTGAAATTAAAGCTGACTTTGTCAAGTCCCATCAAAGCTTCTCGCACAGCCTCCAAAAATGCGGGACTCATCTCCTCTGGCAGCGTTTTATCACTCAAAAATTGATCCAATAAGCGACGGTTTTTAGCTTGGACAAGTGCCCATTGTTCCGAATCAGCAACCGCTTTTAACTCCGTCAACAATATTTGTGTCCATCCACTATAGAGTTGTTCTAAACTGTCGCTGAGTTCTGTCAATTTATCAGCGGCAGACTCTGGCGATTCTGATGAGGGTTTAAATTCGCAATGCGGACAAAAGGTATGCACAAATAAATCATATTCACTTAAATCAAAACAAGTCGGCAGTTGCTTCAAACGCCACTCCCAATCCTCTAGCTGTTGTCGGGGCATCAAATCAATTTTAACCAATTTTTTTAAGTGTTCCAAGCGAACATCCTGTAACAATTGATTTTTCTCATCAGTTTCTCTCGCCCCAAGTCTCGCTTGTTGGTGTAAATCAAGATAAATCTGCCGATAGCTTTTTTGCAAAATGCCCAGTTCTTGTTGGGTATGATAACTAAAACCAGTCGTCGTTCGTTGCGTCTTTATGCGGGGCAATAGGCGCTCGCGCAACTTTTTCATTTCAAAAACCCACTCATGATCAGACGGTAACACCACTTCCGCTGTCATCAAATAAGCCGTTGCCGTCTTCAAATCTTGGAGCAGGTTTTGCAATTGTTCAATTTCTTTTAAAGACTCAAATCCTTGTGCAGTCACTTCTTCGAGCGTATATCGAAAATGTTTGAAATGCGCCGCCGTCGTATAAGAATGCAGGGTTTCTAAAAACTGTTTAGTTTTTGCCAATTGCTCTCGATGATTTTCAATTTCCGCCTCACTCAATACCGCTTTTCCCCAAAAAATCAGTCCATTGTTTAAGTCAGCTTTTAGCAAACTTTCTAAGCGACTCTTGACTTGATTTTGTAATTCATGTACTGGCACTTGATCATTTTGTGTCAAAGCGATGGCGAGTTCGCTGGATAAATTGAATAGCTCAAATAAGGCTTTTAAGGCGGGCACATTAAAATCCTTTGGGCGCTCGATATGCTTAAAAAGCAACAAATCTTTAAGGGGCATTTCTGCCAATCGCGCAAAATTCGAGACATCCAATTTTTGTCCCGGCAAAGCGAGTACGACTTCTCCAGCGTAAACCAAGGCTGCTATTATTATAATAACAAACTCTGGCTCAAGGCGATATTTTTCCGGCGCAAAATAGTATTCGGACAAGATTTCATGCCGATTGAGCACTTGCCCTTGTGGTTTTTGATGTAGCAAGTTAAAAATCTCGCTGGCATATTGCCCTTTAAGCATGTCTCCCTCTAATAATTGTAAAGCATCTAAAATACTATTGGCTTGTTTAGAGCGTTTTTTGCTGGTAATACCGTGCAAGGCTTCTTGGGCAGCTTGGCTCAGATTATCGCCTGTGATCAGGGTTGAAAAAACGGGATATGCGGGCGCCATTTCATAAAAATACTTTTCTAAACATAAACTTGCCACTAATTCTATCAATTCACGAAAATTCAAACGCGCATCCATGCCAAGCCCCGCCTTTTTTCCCTTTGTCCAATCTAATAAAGGTTTAGTGCGGTTTTGATAGGTGACTTCAAAAGCATTTGTGAAGTGTTCTTGCAACCAGACGACTAATTGATTGAAATAAAATTTGGCTTTGGTATCATACACCGATTTAGGATGCCCCGACGAATTCAAGACTAAAATAGAGGCTGCGGTATAATAGCGTAAGCTTTGCTCAAAGTTTGCATCTTTTTCTTTCAAGCGAAAAAAAACTTCATCTGTCGCATTTTTTTTATATTTGGGCGGATCATAGGGCGGTAGAAAATAGAGATAAAAATCCCGTGTCGGCACAACCGTTGCACGCTCATTGGGCGTACCAAAAAATAAGTAACCTTGGCGAGTGACTTTATGGCTGAGCCATTCTATGGCATGTTGCCAAATGAGAAAATGGCCAACATAAGGCGCATCAGTCAATTCCATCACTTGTCGGAGTACGACATAATAATAACGATCAAGTTCATTATCTTCGATAATGTCAGCGCGATTTTCGATAATGGCATCAAAATCTTCGGTTTTTTTGAGATCAAGATAATATTGCCCATTATTGGGATTTGCCGAAATAAATTGTCGATTAACCGTTTTTAAAATCTCATGCAAGACTAATTCGACTTGAGACAATAAATCATCTGCGGGATTGCCTAAATCTTCAATACCCGATTGAAATAGGCATAAATTATCCAAAAGCTCTCGCGCGGTGACGCCGACAGGGGTATAAAAATCAGGCGTTGTCAAGCGATGCACGGAGAGGGCGTGAATAATCCGCAATGCCATTGCTTTATAATTGGGGCGAGTAAAGGCGCTGGTGATGCGATCTTCTAAAACTTGGCTACAATTAATCACTTCTCGAATTTCATCGCTGGCACGAAAGGAGAAATTTTCTCGGAGCGTATGCCAATAAGTGTCATAAGCCAACAACTTGGGATAAGATAAGGGCACTTCTTGCGCCAACAAAGTTTGTATAGCGCGTTCTAACGTTTTAAGAATTTCGCGCTGTTGGACAGCGATAATCCGTTCAAAAATATCAATATAATCAGGATGTATCGGAAAAAGTTCGACAAATTCATCCAAACGCTCATTCATCGTGCTGTAAAATTTAGCAAAGGGTTGCAAATAGGCGCGGATTTTATCCTTTTGATCAGCGTTTTTTTTCAGCAGCCGCTGCGCGACGACGAATTTAATATCTTTGCGCGTAATCAATACTTGCTCAAAACGATCTTTAACGCGACGCAATTCATTGGCGGCAAATTTAAAGCGTGGATTATCAAATACGGTTTCCTGTAATCCCGCGATAAAGGAAAAGCGTGAATTTTGACAAATTTCGCCGATTTCGCGGAGAAAGCTCAAATCTAAAATAAGTTCTCGATCTTTTCGACTGCTTAAAAATTCCAATAATTCATCAACGACGAGCAATAAACCTTGCTCTGGATAATGCGCCTCAAAAGTCGCCATCATTTTTTCAAAGGCGACTTTATGATTGGTTATTTGCTGAGCTGAGGGAAATTGGAAATTGATATTGATGCGATTGAGATAGTTTTCAATTTCTTCAATGAGACAATCGCGTAGTGAGCGTTCAACGGCACTCATTTCCACACGTATGACATGAAATTTGCCCGCAATATGCGCGGCTTTAGCCACTTTTTGATGGCTCAAATATTTGACCAAATCGGCATTTTCCGCGATACTGGAAATAACCGCCATCAGATGAGATTTACCGGTGCCATAGTTACCAACGATAAATAAGCCTTTTGTTTGGTCAAAACGCAATTGTTCAAAGATTAAGTCAGTCAACTTAGCCGCCATTTCGTCTGAAATGACGTAAGTTGTGATTAAGCGTTTAGCCGAAAGATCGGCATGACGGAGTTGAATAACGGACTCTAAATTTTCAAATTGAATGAGTTCTGCGTATTGCATGATATTTTCTCGCTCCCACGCTCTGCGTGGGAGTGTATGTTAGCACCGCTCTGCGGTGCAGGACGTGGAGCGTCCCAGCAGGCATGATCTCCGCTTCGCTCCGTTACTTCGTTTCCCACGCAGAGCGTGGGAACGAGGGTAAGCTACAGGTTTTTTGCCTCGGAAACAAAAAATGCGGTCCTCTGTAGGGGCAATCCCTTGTGGTTGCCCGATACGATATGGCACGGTGAACTTTAAATTATAACATAAACGCGAAAATCATGAACCCTCTTATCTCAGTCAAAAATCTCAAAAAACATTTTCCAAAACGCACTGGATTTTTTTCACGCGCTTGGACAAAAGCGGTTGATGGGATATCTTTTGATATCTACCCGGGAGAAACGCTCGGTTTAGTTGGCGAATCCGGTTGTGGAAAAACGACCGCTGGTAGAGCCTTGCTCCGCTTGATAGCACCGACTGATGGCGCCGTTTATTTTGAAGGCAAAGATATTTTGCAGATGAAAACGGCTGAACTTCGCCGTCAACGCCTTAAAATGCAAATTATTTTTCAAGATCCCTATAGTTCACTCAATCCACGCATGACGGTGGGCAATATTGTGGGAGAGGCGCTTAAAGTTCACAAAAAAGCGACGGGCACTGATTTAGAGCAGCGCGTTGAAGAAATTCTTAAAAAAGTGGGATTGTCTCCATCCTATCGGTCACGCTATCCCCATGAATTTTCTGGTGGACAACGACAACGCATTGGTATTGCGCGGGCACTGGCACTTGAACCCAACTTTATTGTTTGTGATGAAGCGGTGTCGGCACTTGATGTTTCTATTCAGGCGGAAATCATCAACCTGTTGCGCGAACTTCAGGCGGAGGATAAAAAGTTAGCCTATTTGTTTATTTCCCACGATCTCAATGTGGTGCAACATATCGCGGTTCGTGTCGCTGTGATGTATTTAGGGAAAATTGTAGAAATGGGACCAGCCAAGACTCTCTTTGAATCACCAAAACATCCCTATACACAAGCCCTGATAGCCGCTAATCCCATCCCTGATCCTGATGTCGCCTATCAACCCAAATTACTAAAAGGCGAAGTACCCTCTTCACTCAATCCACCAAGCGGTTGTCACTTTCATACCCGCTGTCCATTTGTCATGGATAAATGTCAACATCTCGAACCGCCATTGATTGAAAATGGAAAGCATCGGGTTTGGTGTCATAGTCCAAGATAAATCTGGCTGATCCAAAATATTTACATTACAACAAAGGAGATAAATCTGATGATAAAAAAACTTGTTTTTTTAGTACTCTTGATGCCATTAACGGGGGCTCAAAGCGAGATATGTCGTTTTGAAGAGGCGCCAAGTACTGAAGAATTCATTAGTTGTATGAAGGGCTTATATGAGCAACTTCAAACGCAACAGATGAACATCCAATTGCTCGAATTTCAAGCTTCGCAAAAACAAAAGCAAGCGGCGAAAATTCAATTGCTCGAAGAAAAAAATCAAGCCTTGCAAAAAACTAACCAAGCGCAAGCGGAGAAAATCCAAGGGCTCGAAGAAAAAAATCAAGCCTTGCAAAAAACTAACCAAGCGCAAGCGGAGAAAATCCAAGGGCTCGAAGAAAAAAATCAAGCGCAACAGGCGAAAATCCAAGGGCTCGAAGAAAAAAATCAAGCGCAACAGGCAAAAATCCAAGGGCTCGAAGAAAAAATCCAAGCACAGCAGAATAAAATCCAATCGCTTGAAGAAAAAATTAAAGCATTGCGCTTTTTCCGCTATGTAGATAATGGCGATGGCACCGTCAGAGATAACAAAACGGGCATTATTTGGATGAAAAATGCCAATTGTGCTGGCGAAAAAAACTGGATAGAAGCCAAGCAATGGGCTGCCAACTTAAGCCAAGGAGTATGTGGACTTCGTGATGGTTCTCAAAAAGGTGATTGGCGTTTGCCTACTAAGGAAGAGTGGGAAGCAATGCTGGATAAGAGATATGAGAAACCAGCACTCGGAAATGCTGAGGGAACGGGACAATGGACAGAAGGAGATGTATTTATCGGCGTGAAGTCGTACTGGTATTGGTCATCTACTTCGTACTCATCGTCCCACGCATGGTACGCTAACCTATATGATGACAACGTTGGAAAATACGGTAATACGTTTAAAAACTACGTGTGGGCTGTGCGAGTCAAACATTAACGCTCCTAAAAATCCTATTTCTTAAAGAAATAGGATTTTTTGATAGAATTAATTTTAGCTAAGGATTGCTCGTTCCAAAAAGCCCTTAACGACAGGTGCCATAGAAGTGAAAGCCACTCTAAACCTCGAAGGAGATAATACCTCAGTCACCTTAGCATATAAATCGCTTGTCACCTCCTTACCTGCTGGCTCAAATAAAATAATTTTCAAATTCGACAATTTTTCCACAGCAATATCCGCCTCAATCTCAGCCACTGATGTCAACAACTTAACCAGTTTGCCATCATACAAATCATCACTGACATTTTTCTCAGCAAGAATCGTAAATTTGATAGCGAGTGAATTTTCCAATTCAATCAACTCAAGCGGCTTTTTTTCTGGCAGAAAAATATTAAATTTTCCAGCTATCCCCCCCACTTCAACAAGCGTTATAGGTGCTTTCACCCCCTTAGGAGTGACTTCAAGTTGACTATCAATACGCAAATTGGCATCGCAAGCTTTTACAGTACTCTCAGAAATCAATATTTGTCCCCCCACCGTATAAGACTCAATGCGAGATGTCAGATTCACATTGCGTCCGACTACCCCGTATTTGCTACGCTTATGAGAACCAATATTGCCAACCACTACCAAACCCGTATTGATACCAATACCCATCGCCACTTCAGGATAGCCCGCTTCGCGGTTGCGTTTATTCACTTCCTCCATAGCCATTTGCATTTCTAGCGCACAAGCGACAGCACGTTGGGCATCATCATCGCGTTGAGTGGGCGCACCAAAAATAGCTAGAATAGCATCGCCAATAAATTCATCAATAGTCCCTTGATACTTGAGAATGATTTCTGTCATTATCTCAAGATAAATGTTCACAATGCCCACCACACTTTCCGCAGGCAACTGCTCACTGAGGGCTGTAAAACCACGCAAATCGGCCATCATAATAGAAACAACACGTTTATCCCCCCCCAAAGACAAACCCTCTGGCGACTCCAAAATCGTATCAACAACCTCATCAGAAAGATAGCGACCAAAAGTTTTACGAATAAATTGGTTAGCTTTTTTTAGCTCTTTATTAAGGGCACGGGATTGATCCTCAGCACGTTTGATGCGTACCAATACTTTCACCCGAGCAAGCATTTCACCATCATCAAAAGGTTTTGCCAAATAATCATCAGCCCCAAGTTCTGCCAATCCTCTCACAACTTCAGATTTTTCTCCTTGAACTGTCAGAAACAACACCGGAATGGAACACCAATTCTCATTCGATTTAAGTCTCCTGATATACTCATCGCCAGTCATCTTAGGCATATCCCGATCAAGAATAATAATATCCGGCAAATCTGAGTGCTCATACAAATAACTGAGTGCTTGTTCACCATTTTCACAACAATGGATGATAAAACGACATTCCTTATCAGATTCAAGTATTTGACGCACTTTCAAACGGACTACTTTAGAATCATCAACAATTAAAATTTTTTTTACATCCATAAATAAGTACTGAATCATGATACGTAATAGAAAACGGTCTGAATCATAATTTCACTTCGTTACTTCTGAAACGAAGTCAAATTCTGATTCAAATATTATACAATATAATTCATGATTCTGTACGATTTCAAAATGTCTGATGTTTACTGACCTTAACCCAAACCCAAGGGTTGCAACATTTTTGCACCCCCCCCTATCTGCCTGTTGCCTATCCACAACAATCGCTAAATCTTTTAACGTAGTTTTTATCTGGTTTTTTGAAAAAATATCCACTTATGTTGATAATATAGACAAAACCTCCGAATCTGGAGCGGCTTTGAGGTATGATTTTACCCAGCTCGCTAGTGAAACAAGTGATGGTGTCTTTTTGATTAGACCATAAGTATTGAAGCATGAATTTTCATGTTTATTTTAGGGTGGATTTAGCGAAGCGTATCCACCCTACATTCATCTGCCCTGATTTAATGCCACTCCATCATTTGTGCCAAGCATGTTTAAAGTGAGTGAAGCGTCAAGCTACTTATAATAATATTTATGCAAGGACTTGAAAAATCGTCGAAGTCCTCAATATCAAACGAATATTGACACAGAACGCAACGAGTGCCCAGATTCCTATTTTAAACCCTCTGGAAATAATTATGACGGCTCACACCATTACCCTTACTTTACCTGAATACGTTTATAAACTGTTGCAGGCGCAGGCTATCACTCGTTCTCTGGATGAAGTCGCTACACGGGTACTGACGCAAAGCCTGCCACCGGTTGAAGAAGATTTACCCCCTGCCCTTGGTGCTGAACTAGAATCAATGGCAGCCTTGTCTGACGATCTGCTCTGGCAAATTGCCCAAAGCTCAATGAATCAAGATAAAATGGCGCTTTATGATGTTTTATTAGCACGACACAAGGCAGGCTCTTTGACACCAGTTGGCAGGGAATGGCTAACCCAATTGCGAGAAGATAGCGAAGAATTAATGTTACGCAAAGCCCATGCTTACGCCCTTCTTAAAAGTCGGGGACATAAATTGCCTACTTTAGATGAACTTCGTGTATGAGTACCTACATTTCTGAAAAACTTCGTAGTCAAATTGAAAACGATGCAGGACATCGCTGTGGATACTGTTTATCGGATGAAACGCTAACAGGTATTCCATTAAGCGTAGAACATCTGATTCCCGAAGCCTTGGGCGGAGAAACCACTCGCGCCAATCTTTGGCTGGCTTGTCGTCCTTGTAATGAATACAAAGGAACACAAACGCAGGCTGATGATCCCGAAACCGGCAAAACAGTGTCATTATTTCATCCTCGCAAACAAGTGTGGAGTGAACATTTTTGCTGGAGTGGGGATGGAAGCCTTATTATTGGGAAAACACCGACTGGGCGAGCTACTGTTATTGCGTTGCGACTTAATCGGACATTGCTTGTAAAGGCACGCAAACGATGGGTTATGGTTGGCTGGCATCCACCCAACTAAAACGAAAGGACGTCCAAGATAAATCTTGGACTCCTATTTAATGCCGCGCCAACCATTGATAACACACCGGCACTAATAACAAGCTCACTAATAAGGAAAAACTTAACCCAAACCCAATTGTAATTGCCAAGGGTTGCAACATTTTTGCTCCCTCTCCCCAACTCAGTGCCAATGGTAATAATCCTATCACCGTTGTCAGCGTTGTCATTAAAATGGGGCGTAAGCGTAATTCTCCCGCCGTGATTATGGCACTTTGTAGTATGGATTATGTAGCGATTCATATTGCACTGCCATGACGACAAAAACTAAAAATATCGCTAAAGCTAATAATATTTGGGTCAATTTTAATTGTCTTCACCGACTGTTTGCAAAATACGATGATAGAGTACATCATTCACCCAAAAGCCTGCGACGGCAATTAAGTCATCAAGTATGGGCTTGACGGTGGTAATTAGTCCTTGATATTTAGCTTTAATTAGCATACCCAAAATGCCGTGACACTCGACATTCAGTTGTTGCGCTTTCATGTATCCACGCCTTTCATCCATGAGTAACAAATCCGCTTTGATTTCCACAGCTAAGGCAATTGCTTCGGCTTCGCCTGCATCCAGTTCTGAGCGCAAAGAATTAACCATTGTGATGTTCTGCACTGTGCTGGTGGAAAACCAAGACAAGGTTTCTACTTCTTTTGCTCCTGGTTGAGCAGCACCAATGACACTAATTTCATGAAAAACCGCTTGCGGAATGGTAATGTCACCATAAAGCTGGTTTAACAATTGAAGTTGATCCACGTTAGCAAGGTTGATGATTGGCGATGTGTTGCTAACAATTATCATGCTGTTTCCAATTTGTGAATTGTTGATAGATCATGTTCAAATTGTGCGACATCATAATGGACAGGAATCGCACGGCTTGCCAAGAGATGTTGAAATAGCAGTCGATTTGTGCAAGCTAAGCGTGCAGCTTGTCCAAGGGTAAGTTTGTCTTTTTCAAAGAGCATAACTGCAATTTCTTGTTTTAACTCTTTTTCAGACATACGCGCTGATAGTAGGATTTCTTCTGGAATAACCACGTTCATAAAATTTTCCTTTTGCATGTTTGAATTTATATTATACTCCGTCATGTTAAAAATCAAGACGACAATCAATAACAAGTGGTTTCATCGGATTTCTGATATGAGTCAAATAATTTTGAAGTATTTACATTTAGATAAGCATTTTCTTTTTCTTGTTGTTGCAATAGCATACGCGCTTTTTCTAATTCGTGTTCAAGTTCTTTTTTGTCATCTGACAAATCAGTTGATTGTAAAATTTTACAATTAAAGCTGTCTGCCATATCCTCTTGAGTCCAGCCTTTTGATTTTCGCATAAACCGAATTTTTTCATGGACTTTCATAAATACATATCCTCATGGGGTAAATTGCTAGTTTTGCTTG
The DNA here is from genome assembly GCA_026991885.1 of Thiotrichaceae bacterium. Taxonomy (GTDB): domain Bacteria; phylum Pseudomonadota; class Gammaproteobacteria; order Beggiatoales; family Beggiatoaceae; genus Thiomargarita. Next base: position 13,656 of record JALXAQ010000224.1, on the reverse strand, counting down.
GTGGAGCAGTCAAATATTTCTTTGACACACTGTTACTGTGTAAATCAACCGTAGATATTGTAGATCTTAATAAATGAACAATTATCCTCACTTTTGACTTTGATTTTAAATCCGCGTAATCCGTGTCATCCGTAAAATCCGCGATTCAAGTTTTTTTAAGCCGCTCCATCATTTGCGCCAACCATTGATAACACACCGGCACTAATAACAAGCTCACTAATAACGAAAAACTTAACCCAAACCCAATTGTAATTGCCAAGGGTTGCAACATTTTTGCTCCCTCTCCCCAACTCAGTGCCAATGGTAATAAACCTATCACCGTTGTCAGCGTTGTCATTAAAATGGGGCGTAAGCGTAATTCTCCCGCCGTGATTATGGCTCTTTGTAGTGCCAACCCCGCTGCCCGTTGTAATTCTATGGTTTCAACCAACACAATGGCATTATTGACGACCATACCCGCTAACATAATCATACCTAACCAAACCGGCATCGACAAGGGCATTTCTAGCCATTCAATACCTATCGCCACCCCTATCGTTACAAATGGAATACTGAATAAAATCACTAAAGGGTTATGTAGCGACTCATATTGCACTGCCATGACGACAAAAACTAAAAATATCGCTAAAGCTAATAATATTTTGGTCAAATCTTGGTTTTTTTGTAAAGCCTCACTCGCCCCAGCTTCGTACCAACTATAACCTGCTAAACGTTCTTGCACTATCGCCATCACCTCCGGCAAACTGCTATCTGCACTGATATTTCCACTGATTTCAATAATACGCTGTTGTTGATCGCGCAAAATCTCTGAAGGAACCGGTATCCAGTCCACCTTGGCTATTTCATCTAAGCGAATGGCGAGACGATCTTTGTTATAAACTAATACCGATTGCAAATCTTGGGGATTTTCTAACTCATCGTGGGGCAGGCGTAAGCGCACATCAATACTTTCATCGCCATCAATAAAATCCGTCACCACGCGCCCATTCATTAAAATATTTAAATCGCGCCCAATATCTTCTACTGTCAAACCCAAAGCATTCGCCCGTTGCCTATCCACAACTATCGCTAATTCTTGATTTATTTCCTCAGCAGAATGTTTCAAATTCTCTAATCCCGGCACATCAGCAATACGTTCTAACACTTCATTGGCTAAGTCTAAATCATTGCCTTGCAGACGCAAACTGAATTCTTCATCGCCTCTGCTCAAGCGGATGCCACGAATGCCAGCACTTCGCATACGAATTTTGATACCCACCAATCCCAATTGCTTTACTTTTTTCTTGAATTTTTTTATCCAATCATCAGTACTGAGGGCGCGTTGTGTGACGGCTACTAATTGCACATTGAGACTACTGCGATGAGAGACTTCATATTGGGATCGCCCAAAAATAAAACCACCCATTTGGGTAAACACTGACTCGACTTCGCTTTGTTGTTGCAACAGATTTTCTACTTGCATCACAGTCTTATCCATTTCTTGCAAAGCAATCCCTGGCTCTGCTGTGATATTGATCCAAACACGCCCCTCATCTAAATTGGGCAAAAAAATCTGTTTAGCGTTCAAAAAGGTTGGCACACTCAACCATAATCCAACACAAAATAAAGCGATTACCAACAAAGGAAATCGTAGTAAGTGCTTGAGTACATAAGAAAAAGCTTTTGTCAATCCTGAATGATGAATGCTAAATGTTGAATGAACCGATTTAAGTCGCCCCGCCAGTGCTGGTACAACAGTCAAAGCCACTACCAAGGAAGCAACCATTGCCGCAGAAATCGTAAAAATCAGTTCCCGAAACAGCAACCCTATCAATCCCACAATAAATAAAAAAGGCACAATCGCGGCTAAATTGGTTGTCGTAGCCGCAACAATCGCACTCGTGATTTCGCTCACCGCTTTAATAGTACCCTCAACGGGAGAATCGGCGCTCTGTTGATGGCGCGTGATATTTTCTAGCATCACAATGGTATTATCTACCACCATACCTACGCCTAATGCTAAGCCCCCTAATGTCATAATATTTAAAGTTAATCCGCCCAAAGCCATGAGTATCAATGTCACCGTGATAGCCAACGGTATCGCAGTACCAATAATTAAAGTGTGTCGCAGATTACCTAAAAACAGATAAACAATTAACATGGCTAACACAGCACCGCTCAGGGCAGAATAAGCCGCATTTTTCAGAGCCTGTCGCACATAAATGGCTTGATCATCGACAATATCCAATTTGACATCGCTGGGTAAAATATGTTGAGTCTTGAGCCACGCGACTCTTTCTAGTACCGTATCGACCACTTTAACCGTATTAGCTTGTGGTTGTTTTTGGAGAGATAATTTGATGCCCGGGATATTATTAAAACGAACTCGTAGGCGCTCATCTTGATGCGTATCAATGATTTGGGCAATGTCACCTAAAAAAACACTCTTCAAGCGCAACCTCGCAATATCTTCCACCCGTTGCCACCGCCCTTTGACTCGGGTACTGATTTCCTGCTCTGGCATATACAAGCGCCCGCCAGCACTTTCAACATTAGCTTGTTTTAAAGCCTTAATCACATCTTCCAAACTCAAGCCTAATGCCACCAAACGCTGTTGATCCGGTAACACCTGAATTTCGCGGACTAAACCGCCTCCCACTTCAGCAGCAGCCACGCCCGGCAAATTGATAAACCATTTAGAGAGCTGCTTATCCACCCAAGTCCGCAATTCAACAGCATCGCGTAAAGGAGAACTGACAGCCAATATCAATACCGGAATTTGTGAAGGATCTCTTTTATAAATAATGGGGGGTTGAATGGTGCTTGGTAAAAAGCGTTTAGCGCGATCTAAACGAGTACTGGCATCACGGAAAGCAATATCAATATCTTTGCCATAAGCAAATGACAAATCGACTGCACTACGACCTTCAGTGGTGCGCGATTGGACACTAATAGCGTCTTCAGTGATAGCCAATTGCTCTTCAAGTTGTCGCGTGATTTGCTCTTCCATCACGGTTGCCGGTACGCCCGGATCCAACACACGCACTCGTATTTCTGGATAAATCAACTGTGGTAAAAGATCGATGCCGAGCGTGTACAAAGAAAATAAGCCCAAGACGACAACAGCCAATGCTATCATAATAACGCCAATAGGATGATAGACTGACCATGCGCCGCCTGTGAAACGTTGTTTCTGCATATTTTTTTAAAGACAGCTTTTCCCCTCAACTTCCTCAACAACCGCCGCCACTTCACCCACAAAGACGATCACCCAACTTTTCAAATTTTCCAATTGCCTGACTTCATCAAATTGGAGATAGCCTTTGACTTGATTTTTGGCGGCTTGCTGCGTTGATTTCAATTGACCACTGTCACTTTTTTTCAAATATTTCAATTCAAACAAAAACTGATAGTTTGGCGCAAAGGGCGGACGGTAAAGAAACATAATATCAGGATATTTTTGCTCAACTTCTGGCTCGCTTTTAATAAAATACAAATTAGACAGGCTGGCAAATCCGACAAATAACGCCTTAATATACTTTTCATCAAACGACATAAAATCACGATTAGATAAAGTTTGCAGCGCCTTTTCAATTAAGCCAACAAAGGGTTTCACCTCATTATTCTGGGCTAAATTTTCCAACTTATCGCGCACCTCATCAACCTCAAAATCCAATTGATTGCGCTCATTCAGCGAATCCATGAAAAACTCTAAATACAAACCCTTAATCACATAATTCGGGAAACCAAAGCTAAAGCGAGACAATCCAGCCTCTTTTATCGTCACCAAGCCCAAATAAAATAACAGGCTGATGAAATCATCTTTACTAAAGGGCTTTTCAAAACTAAATTGTTCCGTCAATAAACCATTGAGCACACCCGTTTCAATCAATTCTTCAAGCATGACATAATTTCGATCAATATCCCCCAATCTGAACAATCGACGCACTTTTCCATAATCACTGGCGATATTTGTATCAATCAAATTTCTTGGATAAGTGTTTTCATAAGCGAATTCTTTTAAGAAATAGAGAACCATGTCAGGGTTATACAAGCGAGTTTCGGCGCCTTCAGCAAAAAGATAGCCGTCATACCATTTTTTCAGATTTTTTAAAACATTCCTTGTATCAGTCTGATTAAGAGTGACTTTTTTTAACAGCGTTTTAACCTCTTCTCCGGTAAAACCCATCATCTGATGAAAATATTTATGGGTGGACAAATTGGTAGAGATATTAAATCCACTCGTCAAACTATCTAAGGTGATAGGTGTCACGCCAGTCACAAACAAACGATCAACAATACCCGTCGCAGTGCCTTCTTTGATCGCTTCATAAAATTTACGAACAAATCCGTTACGACTGACAAATTCAGAAAAATGATCAAAATTAAAAGCCAAAATTTCATTGGCAAAATGATCATATTCATCGATCAAAATATAGATAGGATTCTTTTGTTTTCCAAAAGCGTCAAACAAGGCTTTCATTACCTCAGTTGGATTTGAGCGAGAAAGAATCTTTTCTTGAGCCACCGGTTTGAGGGGCGTGTAACGCTCTAAAAAAGCCTTAACGCCCCACCGTACATTACTTAAAAATCCCTCAAACGTACTTTCCTTAGTAGCCGTATCAATCCGACTAAATTCTAGGTACAAAATGGCATAACTGTTGGCTTTTGGTGTGGGATTTTTGCCAATATAATATTGACCAAACAATTGTGAGAATTTGTCAGTAAATTCTAAGCCATAATAATGCCAGAGCATGGAAATAAACAAGCTTTTGCCAAATCGCCGGGGGCGTAAAAAAAAGATATAAGGCTCACTGGCGAATTCCAGCTTTTCGATATAGGAAGTACGATCAACATAATAGTAATTTTCTGTTACCAGTTTCTCAAAGTTGCTGATACTGTAGGATAATCTTATTGACATGTTTTTTTTTATCACCTGAGTTTCCACTGATTTTGCAATGATAACATAAGTTGCAAACCCAATACCATCAAGGCGTTTTTGGAGGGGCTTGCTTTTTTCAATTCAGTTATCAATAATTATGCCTACCTACCTGACAGTTATAGGAATTTTAACCATGCGAAAATCATTTTGAATATCATCAGCAAGGCGAAACAAGCCTCTTACAAACCGTTTGTTTTGGAATTGTTCCAAACAAAAACGAAAATAAAATTTACTTATGATGATCCTATTGTCAATTTTTCAACTATTTTGCCAGAGAACGGTTTCACGAAATGGATGGATTATACTCACCGTTTGAGGATTTGTCGGACACCATTACCGATAATAGTCTCAATATCCCTCGATTGTATGCGGGGCAATTGTTTGGATTAGAATTAAAGAGTTTTGCAAATCAACGAGAATATCGTAAAGCCCTCAATCAAGCGGCAAAGTATGGAAAACACTTAGGCGTGTTGGAAATCTGGTTAGTGTTATTTATTGAAGCCGTTGATGACAAGAATCGTCAACGCTTTGAAGCCGATTACACTGATAGTCAAACGGGTGTTATTGTGCATCCGGTTTTTGTGCAGACGGGAAAAGATTTGACAGTATAATAACGCACGCAATCCTGTTATAATAAAAAATTTTTGACCAACCCAATGCGACTCAGTAAACTCAAACTCACAGGCTTTAAATCTTTTGTTGATCCGACCACTCTCTCATTTCCGAGCAATAAAGTCGGGATTGTTGGTCCCAATGGTTGTGGCAAATCCAATGTCATTGATGCCGTCCGTTGGGTGATGGGAGAAAGCTCTGCCAAACAATTACGCGGAGCAGCAATGAGCGATGTCATTTTTAATGGCTCTCGTACTCGTAAGGCAATTGATCAAGCCTCAATCGAATTAGTCTTTGAAAATGTTAATATCCCCCAGTATCCCGAGAACTCTGAAATTGCCGTTAAAAGGCAACTATCCCGTAATGGACAATCTGTCTATTTTCTCAATAATGTCCGTTGCCGCCGCAAAGATATTACTGACTTATTTTTAGGCACCGGATTAGGTCCACGTAGTTATGCCATTATCGAACAAGGCATGATTTCGCGTTTGATTGAGGCTAAGCCCGAAGAATTACGTGTTTTTTTAGAAGAAGCGGCAGGGATTTCTAAATATAAAGAACGGCGCAAAGAAACTGAGCAACGTATGCATCAAACCCGAGAAAATATCGCTCGGCTCGATGATGTGCGTCATGAATTAGAAAAACAATTGAACAAACTCAAGCGTCAAGTTAAACAAGCTGAAAAATTTCAAGAACTTAAAAAATCAGGCGCGTTGCTCAAAGCACAATTGCAGGCGATACGTTGGCATACGCTTGATACCGCTGTACAGGCGCATCAACAGACGATTGATGAGCAAAGTGCTGTTTTAGAAACAGATTCTAAGGCTTTACAGGATTTTGATAGTACGCATAAAGAGCAGCGTCAAGCGCAAACCATCGCTCAAAATACTTTAAACGAGGTACAAGCCCGTTTTTATGAAATAGAATCTGAAATCACTCGCTTAGAGCAATCCATTCAACATGCCAATGATCGGCGTGAACAGTTAGAAGGGGATTTAGAACAAATCCAAACCAATTGGGCAGAAAGTCAGCGCACTTTGAAATCTGATCAGCAACAATTGGCTCGTTTGGAAAGTGAAACTCAGGAAACTGAGGCTGATTTACGTTTAAAGGAAGAAGCCGAAACGCTAGCCGTACAATCCCAGCGTGAGGCTGATGAACACTTGCAAGATTGGCAATCCACATGGGATGAATTTAATAAGCGTGCGGCTGAGCCGACGCAACGTGCTCAAGTTGAACGCACTCGGATGGAAAATATTGAGCAGCGCTTAGAACAAAATAAGCAGCGTCTTTTGCGCCTTGAGGAGCAGGGAAAAGATTTAGATATTAAAGCGTTAGAACAGGCACTGACTTTGCTGATGGCAGAGATCACCACAGTGAAAGCCACTTTAGGGGAGAGTGAAGCCACTTTAAAAACGCATCAAGAGGCGGTACTCAAATTGCGTGAAGTCACTCAACAGCAGTCAACCGAATTGCAAGGGCATCAATCGACACGACACAAGCTCAGTGGACGCTTGAGTTCACTGGAAACCCTACAAGAGGCGGCTTTGGGTAAAAATGATGCTGACAAAACGGCCTGGTTACAAGCCCAAGGATTAGAAAATGCACCGCGTCTGGCTCAATCTTTACAAGTCGAGACGGGCTGGGAACGGGCGGTGGAAATCGTCTTAGGGCAACGCTTGCAAGCCTTATGTGTAGAAGATATGGCGACGTTGCAGACTGCCTTAGAAAATCCCCCGTTAGGAGAATTGGCCTTGTTTGAGACCAAAAAACGCCCTAAACCTTCTGAAGAACAGCGATCTCAATTATTACTTGAAAAAGTACAAGCGCCTTGGGCATTATCCACTTTATTAGCGGGCGTATGGGTTGCCGATACGCTGGCTGATGCCTACCAATTGCGCGACAAATTAGCCCCCCATGAATCGGTCATCATACCACAAGGCTTATGGCTCGGTACTCATTGGTTGCAAAGTCAACAAAGCTCTGATAAAGGCACCTTAGCGCGTGAGCAAGAAATTAATGACATCACTGCCCAATTGGCACACTTGGATGAGACAGTGCAAACGCTATCCAAAGCTTTAGAAACTCAACGAACGACTTTGCAGACTCAAGAAAATCACCGTGAACAAGCGCAATTGCATGTCAATGAAATCCGTCAACAATTATCCCAATTAGAATCACAACAGGCGGGCAAAGAGGCGCGTCTTGAACATATTAAAGGGCAATTGCAAGGGATTGTTGAGGAACGGGCAGAATTAAATGAACAAAACACTCAAGATAAACAAGATTTGCAAACAACCAGCGAGAAATTACATGCAGCCTTAGAAGAAATGGATCGCTTAGCCGATGAGCGAGAAGAATTAAGTCGTCAGCGTGATTTATATAAAGAAATGCTGGAACAAGCGAATGAGGCTTGGCAAGCGGCTAAAGATGAGCGGCATAAGATCGAAGTACGGGCGGAATCGCTACGCACCGATCATGCTCGCTTATTGCAAGGCATTGAACGCTTAAACGCTCAATTGGAGCAGATTCATGAACAACGTTATGAATTACAAGAAAATTTAGATAAAAATGCCGTTCCCTTAGAGAGTTTGCAGAAAGAATTAGAAGATTATCAGCACAAAAGAAGTGAAGCGGAAGAGGGGCTAAATCAAGCTAAACAAACCGTCGCCCATTTAGAAGCCAGTTTGGGTGACTATGAAGGAGAACGCAAACGCCTTGAGTCGCGTTGCAATGAATTACGCACTGTCATTGAAAAAGCCCGTTTAGAATCTCAAGCCAATGAAGTGCGTCGCCAAACGCTGGAGGAAGAATTAGCTAAAACCGAATATAGTCCCATTGCCTTACTTGGCGATTTGCCTGAATATGCTGATGAGGCGAGTTGGGAGGCACAAATTGAGGCGGTTGAGCGTAAATTAGAGCGCTTAGGCTCGGTCAATATGGCTGCTTTAGAGGAATATGAGGAAGAATTGAAGCGTAAAAACGAATTGGACAGTCAGGCAGAAGATATAAATAATGCGCTGAAATCCTTAGAAACGGCGATTAAAAATCTTGAGCGTGAGATACGGACACGCTTTAAGGATACGCTGGATAAGGTGAATAAATTTTTACAAAGCATGTTTCCGCGTTTATTTGGAGGAGGAGAAGCGAGTTTGCAATTGGTTGGAGATGATATATTAAAAGCGGGCGTGACTATTATGGCGCGTCCACCGGGCAAACGCAATACGCATATACATTTACTATCTGGCGGCGAAAAGGCTTTGACTGCGATAGCTTTAGTGTTTGCGATTTTTGAATTGAATCCGGCACCGTTTTGTATGCTTGATGAAGTTGACGCGCCGCTAGATGATAGTAATGTTGGACGCTTTTGTACTTTGGTCAAAGCGATGTCAGAACGTGTGCAATTTATTATTATTTCTCATAATAAGATGACCATGGAAATAGCTGAACAATTGATCGGTGTGACTATGCAAGAAGCTGGCGTATCGCGCTTGGTTGCCGTTGATCTTGATAGGGCGGCTGATATGGTTAATTAAAAGCCTTGAATCGCTGATTTGACGGATGACACGGATTAAAAACCTAAAAACACCCATTATTTTTACTTTTATTTTTTTCTCGTTCCCACGCTCTGCGTGGGAATGCAGGGTGCGACGCTCTGCGTCGAGTGTAAGAGTTTCTCGTTGCAGGACGCGGGAGCGTCCAGGCCTGCATTCCCACGCAGAGCGTGGGAACGAGGACCCGAGGACGTAGTAGGTTTTCTCGTTCCCACGCTCTGCGTGGGAAACGAAGTAACGGAGCGAAGCGGAGATCATGCCTGCCTCGACGCTCCGCGTCGAGCAACACTTTCACCAAACACGACACACTGACACTAACCCCTCTTGTCCTGCATAATCTCGCGCACTAGAATAACGCCAATGAACTGGCTCATCCACATATCCCCGTTTTACCGGATTATAATGAATATATTCCAACTTTTGCCGCATGATTTCCTCATTCAAAATCTGTTTAGGATGTGTCCCTTCCTGCCAAAACTGATATTGACGATCTGTTTTATGTTTCACTTTGTAAAACGCCAATTGTTTTAAAAGCATAGTAACACTTTGTTTTTCTAGGTAGTCGATAATCTGTCTGGCTGTAAAAGACTTAAACCGCATGATATGCTCACTATGGTTATCACTCTTGGCAATAAAATGAATATGATTTTCAAGAATGACATAACCATGCAGAACAAAATTTTCGTGTTTTTGTAGGTATTCCCATGAATCTAAAATCATTTGGACCGTTTCAGGGCGAGTAAATATCGGCAACCAACCCACAATCGTGCTCGTATGAAAGTACGGTACCTCGTTTTCAGTTATTTTATAGCGACTACGTCCCATATTCTTCTCCTTTTTTATTGCAGGACGCGGGAGCGTCCAGGCAGGCATGATCTCCGCTTCGCTCCGTTACTTCGTTTCCCACGCAGAGCGTGGGAACGAGAAAACCTTGATTTTAAAGATTCTAAGGATTAGCTTGACGTTTGCCGCTGTCATCAGGCTCATCTTTACAATCCTTATTAATCAAGGTTCAGACATTTTTTTGCAAACTTTACAATCATCTACCACCCGTACAAAAAGTTTCAAGTGCTTGTCTTTGAAATTGCAAATCATTCTTTGCACTTGAAACACGAAAATACACCACCACTTTTTTTTATTCGGGCTCGTTCGATGTGCTTTAAGCTGGACGTAAAACAATGCGCGTATCCGACACCCTATCATGCCAAGTCCGATGTTGTTTATCCACGATAGCCCAAAAAAATCCCATTCCCAACAATAACCCTGACACAATTGCCATAAAAAAACGCAATGAAACTTGTCGCCAAGTCAGTGGATTACCATCAATGGACTGTACTTGAAGTCGCCACGCTTTCATCCCTAGTGTCTGTCCACTGCGTAACCAAGGCCATGAAAAATAAAAAAAACACACCATTAATAAATAAAACTGGAAAAAAATCTTATAATCCTGACTAATTTGCTCTGGTGTCAGCGCAAAAACTAAAACTAAAACAGTCGCAAAAATTAGCACCGATAATAATAATAAACTATCATAAATGATAGCAATAAATAGGCGTAATAAACTCGCCGATGGTAATTCTTGTGGGATTTCCATACTTGAAATGTGATCCTTTTAGATATTTTTTAACACGCGACGCAGAGCGTCGCCACAGGCATTCCCACGCAGAGCGTGGGAACGAGAGCAACGAGAGCGTGGGAACGAGAGCACGAGAGCACGAGAGCACCTCCTCAGAGCACGAGAGCACGAGAGCACCTCCTCGTTCCCACGCTCTGCGTGGGAATGCAGGCCTCGACGCTCTGCGTCGAAAAAATTCAATTAAAGATAAATATAAAGAGACTATGGCAAACTACCCCGATAGCATATATGATGATGATGTCATTGAGCAAGAAGCGAAACCAAAACTTAAACGCCCTCCGCTCTACAAAGTAATACTATTGAACGATGATTACACCCCCATGGATTTCGTCGTTCATGTATTAGAGCTCTTTTTTAGTATGAATCGCAAATCAGCCACCCATGTAATGTTACAAGTCCATACGCAGGGCAAAGGCATTTGCGGGACATTTACCCGTGAAATTGCCGAAACCAAAGTGAGTCAAGTTAACACTTATGCCCGTGACAACGAGCACCCTCTCCAGTGTACGATGGAAAAAGCATAAATCAATCGGTGCCTAAAGGAGTCCAAGATTGATCTTGGACATCAAAAATACTTGAGGTTTTAAATATGTTAAATAAAGAACTTGAACAAATCCTACAAAGCGCTTTTAAAGAGGCACGTCAACAGCGTTATGAATTTATGACAGTCGAACACCTATTATTGGTGCTACTAGACGAGAAAAGCGTGGCTGAAATCTTGCGTGCTTGTGGCACTGATTTGGCTCTACTCAGACAAGACTTGTCTAAATTTTTAGAAGAAACCACCCCTAAATTTCCTCTAAAAATTCAAGCAGACACACAACCCACTCTCGGATTTCAACGAGTATTGCAACGCGCCCTCTTTCATGTCGAATCATCCGGCAAAAAAGAAGTCACCGCTGCCAATGTCTTAGTCGCTATATTCTCAGAGCGAGAATCACAAGCCGTCTATTTTCTCGATCAACAAGACGTGACTCGCTTAGATGTCGTCAACTATATTTCTCATGGTATCTCCAAAGTTGACAACAACAACAACGACTTTTCTCCCGCTCATGAAGAAGAGGATGAAGGTAGCCAGTCTGGCGCTCGTAAAAATCCTTTAGAAGTTTATACCATCAATCTCAATGAACAAGCCCAAAAGGGCAAAATAGATCCCCTGATAGGGCGAGAAAGCGAAATAGAACGCGCCATGCAAATTTTATGCCGACGGCTCAAAAATAACCCCTTATTTGTCGGGGAAGCGGGCGTTGGAAAAACGGCATTGGCTGAAGGCTTAGCAAAGCTGATTACTGAGAAAAAAGTCCCAGAGATTTTGACAGATAGCGTCATGTATGCCCTCGATCTCGGTTCATTGTTGGCGGGTACCAAATATCGCGGCGATTTTGAAAAACGCCTCAAAGCCGTCTTAGTCGAATTAGGTAAACAACCCGGCTCGATTTTATTTATTGATGAAATTCACACCATCATCGGCGCTGGTGCCGCATCAGGCAGTGCGATGGATGCCTCTAATCTGATTAAACCCGTCTTGGCAGCCGGCGACATTAAATTTATCGGCTCAACCACCTATAAAGAATATCGTGGCATATTTGAAAAAGATCGCGCCTTATCGCGCCGTTTTCAAAAAATTGATGTCGATGAGCCCTCCGTCGAGGATGCCGTACAAATCCTACAGGGGCTCAAATCGCGTTTTGAAGAACATCATGATCTCAAATATACGAATCCCGCTTTGCAAGCGGCGGCTGAATTGTCGGCACGTTATATCAATGACAGACATTTACCCGACAAAGCCATTGACGTGATTGATGAAGCTGGGGCTTGCCAACATTTACAACCCCCGTCACAACGTAAAAAAAGTCTGGATGTGACAGAAATTGAAGACATCGTCGCCAAAATTGCCCGTATTCCGCCCAACAACGTCTCCGTCTCAGACAAGGAGACTTTGAAAAACTTAGAGCGCGACTTAAAAATGGTCGTTTATGGACAAGAAGAAGCGATTGCAACCTTGGCAACAGCGATCAAAATGTCCCGCTCCGGCTTAGGCGACTCGGAAAAACCGATAGGCTCATTCCTATTTGCGGGACCAACAGGTGTTGGCAAAACAGAAGTCACGCGCCAATTAGCCCGTATTATGAACCTTGAACTGGTTCGCTTTGACATGTCTGAATATATGGAGCGACATACGGTATCACGATTGATTGGTGCCCCGCCCGGCTATATTGGCTTTGATCAAGGCGGCTTACTCACAGAAGCCATAAATAAAAATCCTCATGCGGTATTACTACTAGATGAAGTTGAAAAGGCACACCCCGATGTCTTTAACCTACTCTTACAAGTGATGGATCACGGCGCATTGACAGATACCAATGGGCGCAAAACCGACTTTCGTCATATCGTACTTGTGATGACCACGAATGCGGGTGCCCAACAAGCGAGCCGTGCCTCTATGGGATTTAGCCAACAAGATCACTCCAGCGACATGATGGAAGTCATCAAACGCGGATTCACGCCAGAATTTCGTAACCGTCTCGATGCCATCGTGCAGTTTACAGCTTTGAGTACCGAAAATATTGGCCATGTGGTGGACAAATTCATCATACAATTGGAGAGCCAATTAGAAGCCAAACAAGTGACTATCGAAATAAACGAAGCGGCGCGACATTGGTTAGCGAAACATGGCTATGATCCGCAAATGGGAGCGAGACCGATGGCGCGAATAATTCAGGAAAAAATCAAAAAACCGCTAGCAGAAGAACTCCTATTCGGAAAACTGGAAAAGGGTGGACATGTGCGAGTGCGTGAAGAAAACGGTGAACTTCAATTCGAGTTTGAAAATGAGAAAGTTGTAGAAACGATACTCGTTTAAGGGCAACCACAAGGGTTTGCCCCTACCTCATGTCCTCGTTCCCACGCAGAGCGTGGGAACGAGAAAAATA
>JALXAQ010000223.1 GCA_026991885.1 Thiotrichaceae bacterium | reverse complement strand
GAAAAACCCACTACCTCTTTCATCGTTTCAGCCAGTTCCCTGATTGTAATATCTACACCAGTACCAATATTGATATGGGATAGCATAGGCTGGGTATTTTTCCTGTATGTCTCCTCGTCCAGGTTCAGAACAAACAACGAGGCATCAGCCATATCATCTACATACAGAAACTCTCTCATGGCTCGGCCTGTCCCCCAAACCACTACCTTCTTGTCTCCTTTTTCCTTGGCCTCATGAAATCTCCGCATAAGAGCCGGAATAACATGAGAGTTTTCGGGATGAAAGTTGTCATTGATGCCATACAGATTGGTAGGCATGACAGATCGGAAGTCCGTTCCATACTGCCGATTGAATGATTCACACAACTTGATGCCCGCAATCTTTGCAATGGCGTAAGGCTCATTGGTCGGTTCCAAAACACCGGTCAGGAGCGCGTCTTCTCGCATGGGTTGCTCAACTGCCTTGGGATAAATGCAAGTACTCCCCAAAAACAACAACCGCTTGACATGGCTTTGATAGGCCGAATGGATTACATTGGCCTCAATCATCATGTTCTCGTAGATGAAATCTGCCGGATAGGTATCGTTGGCATATATCCCCCCGACTTTGGCCGCAGCCATAATGACATAGTCTGGCTGCTCCTCTTCAAAAACACGTTGCACTGACTGCTGATTTGTCAAATCCAGCTCCTGGTGCGTATGGGTTACCAAGCGTTCAAACCCAAGACCCTTTAATTTCCGGACAATAGCAGAACCAACAAGACCTCGATGACCGGCCACATAGATTTTGTCATTTTTTTCCATGCCAGTAGTTACTCATGGTAGTCGAAGGAACGATATCCATGATCCCTTACCAGAGAATCTCGCCGCGCCAACATCAAGTCATTCTCCATCATTTCCTGCACCATCTCCTCAAAGCTTATCTCCGGTGTCCAGCCCAGTTTTTCCTTTGCCTTGGTAGGATCACCAAGCAGGGTTTCAACCTCTGTAGGGCGGAAATATCTGGGATCCACGGCCACAATGCATTTTCCGCTCTCAGCATCGTAGCCTTTCTCATCTACGCCCTGGCCTTCCCAACGAATCCTTCTCCCCAGATGTTCATATGCTGTATTACAAAAATCACGGACGGAGTACTGTACGCCTGTGGCAATACAAAAATCTTCAGGACTATCCTGCTGCAACATCATCCATTGCATACGCACATAATCTTTGGCGTGCCCCCAATCTCGCTTTGCATCGAGGTTGCCCAAATAGAGCGTATCCTGCAGCCCAAGATGAATTCGAGCAAAAGCTCTTGTGATCTTCCGGGTAACAAAGGTTTCACCACGTATCGGAGATTCATGATTGAACAAAATGCCGTTGCAGGCATAAATACCATAGGCCTCACGGTAGTTTACCGTAATCCAGTAGGCATAAAGCTTTGCTGCCGCATAGGGTGATCGCGGGTAAAAGGGCGTAGTTTCTTTTTGAGGAATCTCCTGAACAAGACCATACAACTCTGAAGTTGAAGCCTGATAGTATTTCGTCTTTTTTTCCAGACCAGCAATCCGTATCGCCTCCAGAATTCGCAAGGCTCCGATCCCCACAGTATCTGCAGTATATTCCGGGCTTTCAAAAGAAACCGCCACATGACTTTGAGCACCAAGATTATAGATCTCATCGGGCTGGATCTGCTGAATAATGCGCACCAAAGCGAGCGAGTCGCTCAAGTCTCCATAGTGCAATATGAACTTCTGATCCGATTCATGTGGATCCTGGTAGAGATGGTCTATCCG
The DNA here is from genome assembly GCA_026991885.1 of Thiotrichaceae bacterium. Taxonomy (GTDB): domain Bacteria; phylum Pseudomonadota; class Gammaproteobacteria; order Beggiatoales; family Beggiatoaceae; genus Thiomargarita. Next base: position 9,784 of record JALXAQ010000223.1, on the reverse strand, counting down.
ATCGGTGTTGAACGAAGAAGCTCGACGCTTGATGCCATGAACTTCATAACCTTTTTCAAGCAGAAATTCTGCGAGATAGGCGCCATCCTGACCGGTCACCCCTGTAATTAACGCAACTTTTGTCAATTTAAAACCCCTTATAGAATAGTGTACATTTGTACTACATTATACACTCAATACCACTGAACAACGAGACCATCATAACAGCTGTCGTAATTTTTCTCTAAATGCCGACAAGACTTTATCAGAAGAAAAATTCTCCAATATATAATTTCGAGCAGCACACCCTATGCTGCTGACTTTCTCGGGAGAATCTATGAGGCCATTAATGAAACGAGCACATTCTTCTAATTCTCCAGCTTCAATAAAGCCATCGCCCTGAGAATCATGTAGCACCCTCGCCACCTCAGATTCCAAGTTACCCGTAACAAGAGAAGGGACAGAGCTAGCCATCATACCTAAGATCTTGGATGGCATCACCGTATCTATGACTTCTTTCTTCTGAAACAGCACATGTAAATCAGCAGAACAGAGCAAATCGTTTAACTCACTGAGTGGCGCCGGCTCGCGCACAGTCGCATTTTTAAAAGACGATAAATCCCTTTTTAATGAAGAAAATTTCGCACCTTGGCCCACTACAAAAAAATGGACTCGCGAGTCACCAGCAAAATAATTAACCACTTCAACAAAAAAATCCCAACTCTGCTTTTCACCCACATTGCCTGAATACAGAATCTTAAATTGCTCAGAGTGGCCATTAAAGATCGGGTGCAGGGAAGCTACGGCCGGGTTAATTTCATCTCCACTCACCCAGTTAGGGAAATAGTAGGTTTCTCTTCGCGTTTTACGCTCCAGCTTCCCCATCATACCGTGACTTATCGTCGAAACGACATCTGCCCGATTAAATAAAAACCGTTCGATCGAGAAGAGCAACCGAAAAACTAGTTTATTTATACCCTTTCCGCCGGAAGCAATACCTGATTCTAGAATAGCATCCACTTCAAAATCCTGAATATGCACCCATAAGCGAGCCCCTTTGAAACGAGCTAATAGCCAGCCTAAAAAAACCGTACTGGTAAACGGAACCACACAGATCACCACATCACAATGCTTTACTTTAAGCAGATTCAGCAAGCTTCCCAGAGTAAAATCAAGTAAGTGAAGTATGCGTGTTTTAAAACTCGGGTTCTCAGGGACATATTGTTTATAACGAAGAACATGGATGCCCCGTAAATATTCTTGATAAAAAAGTGGCCTGCTCTGATAATCGGTTTTGATTTTCCAGTCGGGATAATAGGGAAACCCAGTAACCACAGAAACTTTGTACCCTATATTGTTTAAGTACATACATAACTGGGTGGAATAAAGCCCTATCGCAGTATCTTCAGGGTAAAAATTAACTCCGATCAAGCAAATATTATTTTTCAACAATCCTATCCTTAATCACAACTGCAGGACTACCTACACATACCTTACCTGCAGGCAAATTCTTGAACACACTACCTCTAGCGCCGACCACAGTCCCTTTTCCTATGGTAACTCCAGGGGCCACATAAACATCAGTAGCCAACCAACTCTCATCTTCAATTACAATCTTTTTTGCCCAAATCGGGAAATCAACTTTAGTATAATCATGAGAGCCTGAACAAAGATATGATTTTTGTGATACTACTGCATTAGCACCGATTTCAATCCTGTTCAAAGTATATAAAACAACATCATCACCGACCCAGCTATAATCACCAATTGTCAAATTCCACGGATAAGTTATACGCACACTGGGTCGAATTAGAACACCACGTCCTATCTGTGCTCCGAATAAGCGTAATAGAAAACGCCTCCAACCATATAAGAACTGTGGGGACCATGCAAAAAAGCTGCTCTGTACCAGCCACCAAAGCTGAACATACCAACCCGGCCGCCCACGAAATCCAGCAGGAAGTTTGAATTTGGCAAGATCCTGACAACCAGGTTGACCCTTATTTTCCACGGCTTTCATCCTGTTGAAGAAGCCGTGTAAAATCTGACCATGAAGTTTCTGCACTGGCACAAGCATCTGCATATCGACGTTTCACCTGTTTGCTCGCTTCGTGAAACCTATTGGGTTCTTGCCAGGTTTTGAGAACTGAAAGTGCCTCTTCAACAAAGTCCTTGTCTGTCTCCACCACCACGCCGCTATTTTTAAGCTGCGAAGGGATACAACCCCGACCGTAGGCGATGACTGGTGCACCTGCAGACAGAGCTTCCCACAATACCAGGGGCTCAGCCTCATTGGCATACTGCGTAGGAAACACAAACACATCGGTCATTTTCCAGAACTTTGATTTATCCTCTCCGTAAACCGGCCCTAGCCATAGCAATATTCCCTCTTTAGTGGCTGCTTTCAACGCTTTCACTAAATTGTCATCATGACACGGCCCTGCTACGACAACTCGTAAGGGCCATTCATGCTGACGAATTGCTAGCGCGAGTGCAAGAACAAATTCACCACCCTTTTCTCGGGTAACATTGCTTAAAAAACCCACTACACGTAAGATATCTCGCTCCTTCTGCTGTGGATGCATAGGAAATAGCACCGAGTTGGAGAGTACTGTAACCTGTCTTATGCCATAGAGATCCTTGATCCATCGCTTCATCCGTTGACAGAGTACTACATGAGATGCCGTATTTAACCCTGCAACATGACATAGCCATGCAGTTAAAAGCGATTTTTTAAAAAGATAAGCCACGCTATGATGATGTAAGACACAAGGTAACCCCCGCATTCGACAAATGGCAACCGTCACAAGATCGTAAACCTGGCCCCACCCACCGGAGAGTGCAATGTAGGCAACGGGATACTCCCCCTCATCGCGCAATTTTATCGACACCAGATACCACCAAACCTGTAAGATGGCCGGGAGCCGCCCTAATCGTGCAAATATTCCTCGGCTCAGTGATTGTGGAGCAGTGTTGAGCACTTCGACCTGCCAGCCCTCAGCTAGTAAACGCTTGGACACAGCCAAGTTTACAGCCGACATGCCATGAATGGGGGGAGGGAAAGTACCAATCATGAAAAGACGCATTACATACTCGCAATCCAAAGTATGGATTCAGGGTGAGCAATGCTATTGATTCGGTATCTAGTGCGCCCATCAAAAGCAAGGAATAACCCCATACAGAGCCCCATAAATAATGGTGCTTGGCGGACAATAAATGGATTGGCTGTAAAACTGAGTCCGATAAATGCGAGGTACCCAAGTAAGGCTAGCCAGAACGAACGATATATCGGGAACTTCCAAGTATAAAACTGAATCATTTTAGCCATCAAAAGGAATGACTTTATGACACCATACAGTAATATAATAATAGCCAGAGCTCCAGCAAATAAACCACTATAAAAAATCGGGGTAACCCACATGAACTCTCCAGGGTACCATTTTGGTGTGGCAAGAATTTCAGGGGTTATATCAGGAGACACGAGGGGCGCAAAGCTATCTGGCCAGTAATAGCTATGTCCAAACCCATTACCAAACAACCAAGCTAAATGATTACCTGATAATTCGTTCCATTGTCCTGAAATAGCGGCCACACGCGTCCAAAATGTTACATCACTGTTTTCAGTAACACTTCGAAGGACCCAGCGTTGCAGAGTATCTGGTGCGAATATCAACACCACACTAATACCAGAAATAAATAGCACTACCCCCCAAAATATACTTTGAACAAATGGACGTGGTATACTCCCTCGCCCTTTCAGGTAATTGCTGATAGCTGCCAATATTACAGCTCCACTGACCATTGCTATCGGTAAAATCATTCCACGGGTAACAGATAGTAAAATAACATTTAAAATGGCAGTTATTAATAGTAGTGAAACTATTTGATTACGGCGAGATAGTATCAAGTCAAAGCCTGCAACAACTAACAGGAATGGAATTAACGGGCTAAGAATTTCATATCGAATGCTTTCAATATCACGGCCCGTGAAATAAAAGCCCCACCAAATCATGAATACGAAAGAAATTATCGCCGATAATACCATAATACGCATCAACACATCCTCCCCACCTTGCCTCGCCACCCACCAAGCGACAAGAAAGCCTTCCAGAAATAGGATAACAGGATAGATGATACGGATGAGTCGATCAGTTGGCACATCACTCACTAACGCCCCAAGTGAACCGAGCACTAAATACAACACCCAACCCCAAAAAACAAATGCCGCCCAACTTCTTTTGGGGATACGCATACCAAATTGATATATAAGAATAAAAAAGGCAAATGAATTCACCCCCATCATCACGAACTGCGGCATCCCCCCACCAACCGTGCCACGAAAATCAAGGGCAAATGAGAGCACGAATATACTTACAAACAGGGTTTTATAGTGACCATTACGAGACCAAGAAATTTGTGTATAAGCTGCTTGAATTTTATCAGACTCCATGACTCATTCCCCCGGCACATCAAACAATATCACGATAGCCATCAATAACCGCCTGAGCAAATCGTTGAGGTGAATGTGCTTCGATGAAGGCTAATTGTTTACTTGTTGGCAATTTCAGTTCGCCAGCTCGAACTATAGCATGAGCCATCTCATCGATATCCTCAGGAACATAAGTAACACCTACACCAAAATCGACTACCGTATCTTCAAGCACTGGCAGTTTGGGTGCAACAACAGGCTTTCCGCATGCTGCCCCCAGCATTAGTGGACCACTTTGGCCCGAGAAAGTCTTGCGATAAGGTAATAAGACAACATCGGCAGCATGAAAAACCATAGCGCTCTCTTTCTCATCAAGCCAACGAGTCATAAAATGAATTTTATGAGATACTTTATTCTCATCAGCAATGACTCCGAGCTTATGGGTGTCAAAATATTGCGCAGCACCGGCAATAAGTAGATGATAGTGAATTGGCAACACTGCAATAGCACGAATTGCTAAGTCTGCTCCTTTGTCATAACGGGTGCCACCATAGCAAAGAACTAATTTTTCATTCTTGCCAAGACCTAAGTCTCGTCGAAAAAGATCAACTTTAGATTGCGCAATCTGTATTGGTGGCTCAACAGGATAAGGGACTACCGATATTCGCTTTATTTGTAAATCTTGCTGAATAATATCTGCCACTGCCTTGTGATGTACCTGTATAAGCGCATTATAGTGTCCCACCAACATGCGTATCGCAAACCGATAGGGCATTCTTCGTATAAAGTCTTTCATCGCGCCATGCCCCGCACCAATGCCCGCTGCCCAATGCACTGTCATTACCAGACTGGCTACAGGGCGAAGGATAAAAGACATCCACGCAGCAGCAATTCCAGCAGCATTCCAATCAGCATACAGAAAATGTATATGCGTCGCTCCCCAGGCTCTTGCATCCCGTATAGATCTTCGATATAAAATGAAACCAGATAGCTGACGGCGCAGACCGCCGTATGAAGAAAGCTCACAAACTGAAGTATCCATTCCTAACGAACCAGCATGCTCACATACTGGTTTGGGGGCCATAATCAGTACTCTAACACCCAAAGATCTCAATTCAACGGCGAGTTTAAGTAGATAGTCTGCATGGTGACCATCCCCCCTTGGTCCAATTAATGCTACACGGATTTCCTCAGGATATGACATAATTTCTTTGAGAATTCTAACTTACTTTAACTTAGTTATTAACCCGGAAACAGCTTAGTTTATACTGTTGCATAGCGGATCTTCCGATGCTAGAAGTACTTGGCGACCCGGGTCAGCTTCTTCTGCAGCATCCGCATGTGTGAGATCACTTTCGCCTTCAGACGCTTTTATCCCTGGCTGGTTTCCCGCTATGCAAAGCGAAAAATCATTACCATATAGACTTGGGAGCAAAAAATATTTCACCATTTTGCCATACGACTTCATTATTCCCCACGCAATATTACTTTCACCTTTACGGGCTTATTAGCTTCAATTATGACTGCTTGTTGATACTGATAGTGCTTCACAGAGTCCAATCGCAGTAGATTCCGGCGTAAATCGCGTACCCCAATTACGAATAGATCCACGACTCGCACGAATCGCGTCGATATTCCGAATTGTTTCATCCATTGCACAGGTAAGTAAGTCTGCACCGCCAAATGGATTGATGGATAGACCAACATTTAGTGGGGCATTCTCCACCAAATCAGGCGTAACTCCAGCCACATTGGAAGAAAGCACATAACATCCAGCTGCGAGTGCCTCGTTGATCACCAGACCCCAGACTTCGCGTAAAGAGGGCATCACGACTACATCAGCCCATTCATAGTGCTTAGCGGTTTCTTTTGGGCTGTTAGTAGCAGGCAGGAGTTCAATATTAGCCAACCCTTTTGCTTTCTTGTGTAGCTCTGATTCCAGAGGTCCATACCCCACCAAGTGCAGCACGGCCTCCGCTTGTGTACGCATGAAGGCCTCAAGCAGAATCTCCACACCCTTTCGCTCAATATATTGTCCAATATAAAGAAAGCGTACTGGCCCTTGGCGATGTCTGGACTCTTTGTCTGCGTCTGAGAAAACTGAGATATCGACTGTGTTGGGGGCAATGACTACATGTTCGGAGGGGATACCCATCTGCTCCAAGTAATCGCGTGACATCGTACCCGGCACCACCCATGCATCAGCTCGATGCAGCATCGCCTCACGTAACCAGCGGATCGGACCGTGGTTAAACCGACTGGATAGCGCATGGCTCTCATACCACTGTATGATGGGTACGCCATTCTTTCGCGCCCAAAGAATCGCTTCAATAAAAGGTAGCGAACTATATCCTGCGACAATAAGATGGGTGGGCGCACATGTGTCAAGCAACTTACGAATACCCCCACCCCAATATAAACCACTGTCGATCCAGGGGAGAAAAAAACCGCTTGTATCTAGTGTATGGATGGTGTAACCCGTTTCAGACACAACATCCCAGTTACGATTTGTTTCCCGCTCTCGAAGCAGGATTACATCCAATTTTTCAACCTTTTCAGAAAGAGAACGCCAGACCGGCTCCCGATAGGGCGCATATGCGTTAGTGAGTAATACTAAGCGTCCTTGTATGCTCACAAAGATATGCTCTTATCGTAATTATCAGGATGAGAGCTCCATAATTGTGGAGAGTGGCGTTCGATAATTCGCTCCAACTCTTTAATTTCTGGTTCTATTTCTAACCATACAGTTTCCCTGGCTTGAAAATCAAACTCTTTCTGTGGCGGTTTTTTTGACATAATGCGTTCCGCAACAAGAGGTCTCATGCCCTTTGGGACGAGAACTCGATCCACTGGCCGCATAGCAGTTGACGTCGGCAGTTTTTTTACCAATAGGTTTCGAGGTACCCGACCTTCATGGTGGCGCTTGAAGTCAAATGAACCCCACCATTCCATATCTATACGGAGAAAACTGGATATCTGCTTCATAACTTTTCGTGGATCATTGGTTAAAAGTATGGATAACTACCAATATCTGCCCTTTTGGAAATGCCTCATACTATCGAAAAAGCTGAGCACCATAGCGCGATAATTCAATATAAATATCATTCTGATCAGACCAACTTGTAGGTTTTTCCAAGCGGCCGACCCAATTGTTTCAGGAAATGAGCGTGCCTCTGACCTACCTACCACATTCATTCGGTATTGCTAATAAGTAATAAGCTCGTTCTACTGGGTCTCTTAGAATAACAATACAACGGTACTCTGGTTGAGCTTCGGCAATTCTGAACGCAACCCCAGGTTCATATAAATAAGAAGGGCTTGCCTTACCACAAATTCTGTCATCATCTGTATCTAGAAAAAGGCGACTGCAATCATCTTTGTTTCTGATTACGGTTCCTGACATGGCCAACTTACCTGTAGGTATAAAACGCGAGAAATAATGTGGCTCTTTGATCTTGGGCGAAACACGAAGGATGCTCTCTCAACCAATAATAGGAAGACGTTGTTTCGCAATTCTGTGCTCCCAGAATTAATAAATCTGGCAATCCAACTTTTCTCAAACACCTCATCCTTATTCTTGCTAGGAAATACTCATGACAAGGTATCCACTAGAGTGCACTGATAGATGACAAGTGTCGTCTGGTCAGGGTTAGAATTATGAGTGCGGATCCAATCATCCCCGCACCATAGGCCCATACCCCACCCAAGCTGCCGAATGATGGCACTAGGAAAAAAGTTAATCCGACGGTCCCAAAAAACTGGATCCAGCTTACGCGAGCGATAACAGCTTCATGGCCCGACATTGCCAGAAGTGCGTAGCCGGGAACCGCCAGTCCCCATCCTAGATATGCGAGCAAGAGCCAACGAAAAGGCCAAATAGCTTGCTCGAAACCTCCACCCATCAACCCCATCAATTCAGACGCAAATACCCAGCCAAAAAATACGACTATAGCAGTCAAGCCAAATGACGCGAAAATGCCTCGCCATACCAGATGGCGAATGCGCCCGTTTTGTTGTTCGACCACGGCCTTGGCAAAACGGGGCTGTAACCAAGCCATCAAGACCAAACCACCCACACCAGCAACCTGCGCCAATCGAACAGCTGCGCCGAATAGCCCAGCAGTTGTTTCTCCTCCAAGAGCATTCACAAGTACGACATCTAGTCGGCCCAGCAACAAAATGGCAGCTGACCCGGCGAAAAAGTATCCGGCGGATCGCCTCCAAGAGGCTCGTTCCACATCACTTGCATTTACCGGAAGCATATTTCCACCCCCAGCTTGCCGCTGGTTCAGCAATCGGCGCACCCATAAGGCTCCAACCACACCAGCAACGAAAAAAGCCATAATCTGCACGCTTAGCACTTCGTTAGCACCCACGTTCAAGGCCAAAGAACTCATACACAACACACCAATAAGGAGCACGCCATTCTTGACTACATTATCCAATGCCTGACTGCCTGGTGTGCTACCAAGTCCCAGCAAAATACTAGCCGCGAGAATGCTTGCACCGGAGGTAGGTACGATCAACGCCGTCAGCGCACGCTCGAACCAACCAACTTTTGGAGTTCCGAGTCCGGCAGTAAACAACAACAGTACTACCACAATTGCGAGCACAGAAGTCACGGCAGTAAACTTTAGGGCCCAACGATAAACTTTACGCAGTATTGTTGGCTGCATGGCCAGAGTGGATTTAGCAATCTCGCGGGTAAGTACTCTGTCGACGCCGAATACAGCAACCCCACTAGCAAGCAACCCGATCGAGAGTAAAACCAAATAGGCTCCGTATTCGGCAGGCCCCAACAGACGGGCTATCATCAGATTGGCCACAAAAGCAAGCGGAACTCCCAGACCCCGCATAGCTAGAGAGCGAAACAAGTCCCATTGAGCTGAACTAAACATTCGTAATATTACGCCTGCAGAACTTGTGAATTGGAGTTTCATAGAAATAATAAAAATAAACTAAACTCCATCTTCTAGATAAAGATTATTACCGCATAGGTCCATGAGATAATAAACAACATCAATGAAGACTTATACGGACACTTTAGGAATTGCATAACCTAAAACGGAATATCATCAAACCCATCATCCGCAGGCGCATCGAATTCGTTCGATGGCTGTGCTGCCGGTTTCTGGCTTTGGGGGCGGGACTGGAAATTAGCGGTGCCGCCGGAAGCATCGGGGCGACCGCCGAGCATCTGCATTTCGTTGGCCACGATCTCTGTGGTGTAGCGGTCCTGGCCGTTCTGGTCTTGCCATTTCCGGGTCTGGATCTTGCCTTCAAAATAGGCCTGTGAGCCTTTCTTGAGGTATTGGGCAGCGATCTCGGCCAGCTTGCCGAACATGACGATGCGATGCCATTCCGTGCGTTCCTGCA
>JALXAQ010000222.1 GCA_026991885.1 Thiotrichaceae bacterium | reverse complement strand
GCAGTAGGCTGGTTCTTGTAGTGGGATTGGGCGATTATTTGTTTTATTTTTCATAACTCATTGATTTTATTTTTTTTTTTTGAATTTTACTGACTAATTTCTTATTTTCTATTATTTAGATTAATTTTGTCAATAAAACAAGAATTTTTTTAAATCTAAATTATTGTTTTTATAATATTTTTAATTTAATTGTTCGCTAGTCGTTGACATTTTATTTGCTGTGTTTATAATGGGAGTGTCTCATTTTAGAGACATTAAGTTATAGGAGACCATTATGAAAAAACCTAAACAGCCCAATCGTTTGATACGAAGGCTTGTGATTGTGACGTTGGCAATAGCAGCGGGATCGCTACCCATGTTGATGCCCCAGTGGATGACTTCACTCGCAGCCTATGGCTATAATCCTGGATATTTCCAATTATCAGCGTATGGATATCAGGTCAATGAAAATAACGGACCTGCAATCATCACAGTGCAACGCACAGGTGGTAGTGATGGTGTAGTGTCGGTGGACTGTAGCACCAGCGACGCCACAGCGACGGCTGGCTTCGACTACATTGCCACACTAATAACGCTATGGTGGGCGGACGGCGATGCCAGTGACAAGCCCTGCCCTGTAGAGATCATTGATGACAATGTGCCGGAAAGTGACGAGGAATTTTACGTGAGCATCGGTAATCCCACGGGGGGAGCCGGACTGGGTTCGCCTGATACGGCAACTGTGACCATTCACGATGATGATGGCCCTATTAAAAACGATGTCATTATTGACTTTGGGCCTCCTAGCGGCATGCCTTCTAGCGGCATTCATACCTACCTGAATAACAGTACTTGGGCAGCCCTGCATCCGTTATCGCAGGAGAGCATGGTCACGGGAGACCTAGATGCTACGGGTAAAGACGAGGTGATTATCGACTTTGGCGCACCATACGGGATTTGGAAGTGGATGAACAACAATAATTGGATTAAATTGCACCCCTTATCGCCGGAGAGCATGGTCACAGGAGACATAGACGGTAGCGGTCAAGACGATGTCGTTATCGACTTTGGCGCAGCATACGGGATTTGGAAGTGGATGAACAACAACACTTGGGAACCATTGCACCCCTCATCGCCGGATAGCATGGTGACAGGAGACATAGACGGTAGCGGTCAAGAGGATGTCATTATCGACTTTGGCGCAGCATACGGGATTTGGAAGTGGATGAATAACAGCAATTGGAATCAATTGCACCCCTTATCGCCTGATAGCATGGTCACGGGAGACATAGACGGTAGCGGTCAAGACGATGTCATTATCGACTTTGGCGCACCATACGGGATTTGGAAGTGGATGAATAACAGCAATTGGAATCAATTGCACCCCTTATCGCCTGATAGCATGGTGACGGGAGACTTAGATGGTAACGGTAAGGACGAAGTTATTATTGACTTTGGAGCACCCTACGGCTTTTGGATATGGATGAACAACAGCACTTGGGTTCCCTTCGTCAATTCAGCCAATCTCATGGTGACAGGAGATATAGATACTAGTGGTCAAGACGACGTGATCGTTAGCTTTGAAGGATTCGGTATCTGGGCTTGGATGAACAACAATAATTGGATTAAATTGCATAACCAACCCGCCCAGGGCATGGTGACTGGAAACATAGATGGAATCCCATCGCTGGCGGTGACTAACGCCACAATGATGATGACTACTTTGCCGGCTGAGCTAGAAAATACCACGCAGTTGCCAAAATGATAGATAGGAAACGGTAAATATTTTGGAGTCCAAAGCTTTAGCTTTGGACTCCAACAACAATGGAAATATCAACTCAAAAAAACGTCGCTCTAAGAGTCAAACAAAATAGAGCCATGCTGCCGCTCGTGTATGAAATCATTCAAATCCACCTCGGTGCAAGGTACGCCTTGCACTAATCATTGTCTGGTTTTTTAACCAAACGCATCGAGAAAGTTTACCAAAATGGCTTCTCTATGAAGTTTGGACAAAAAATATTAATTCTCCGGTAAACCCAACACCCAATCCATAAATAATAAGATTTTGATTTATCCCTGTTAATAACTAATCCCTGTCGTTAATGTTTTGACTTATCCTTAACGCCCCCCGAATCTGAGAACTTGTAAACCCTCGATATTGTAAAAAACGAATTTGTTTAGCGAGATCACGCTGACCTTGTGGCAACTCCTCACCAAAACGCTTTTGGCGAGCCAGACGAGCGCGTGTGACCCAAGCCTCATCGCCCCCATTCAACAATTCATCACTAATACCACGCTCTCGCAACTCCTGTTGAATTCGCAGCGGACCAAAACCCTTACTAATTCTAATACGCACATAACTTTCAACAAAACGCTCATCACTTAGCAAATTATCTGCCTGCAATTGGATAACGACCTTATCAATCACGCTCGCTACAAATCCTTTTTTGACCAATTTCTGACGTAACTCATCGCTCGCGTGTTCGCGTATTGATAAATACCCTATCGCACTCTTTCGTGCTTGTGCAAGTGGCTCAATCATGTTAACATTACCAGACCTCAGATGTTTTCAAAACCTCTGAGGTCTTTTTTAGATTAGAGACTAATTTTTCTTAGCACCCGCGTTGGTTTTCTTAGGCGGTGTTTTCTCTTGGGCAGGCTCTTTAGGCAGCAACTTATCACGGATTTGCTGCTCAATCGCTTCTGCCATTTTTTTGTTTTCTTTCAAAAATTTACGCACATTATCTTTACCCTGACCAATCTTCTCCCCTTTGTAGCTATACCACGCGCCGGCTTTATCAATAATATCATATTTGGCGCCTAACTCAATCAGTTCACTCTCGTGCGAAATGCCTTCGCCGTACAGAATATCAAACAGCACCTCCTTAAACGGTGGCGCAACTTTGTTTTTAACGATTTTGACACGGGTTTCATTACCGATGATATCATCACCCCGTTTAACCGCACCAATGCGGCGTATCTCTAAGCGCACACTAGAATAGAACTTGAGGGCATTACCACCTGTGGTGGTTTCAGGATTGCCAAACATCACCCCAATTTTCATACGAATTTGGTTGATGAAAATCACTAAAGTATTAGTGCGATTGATATTGGCAGTGAGTTTACGCAAAGCTTGTGACATCAAACGGGCTTGTAGCCCCATGTGGGAATCACCCATATCGCCTTCAATTTCTGCTTTTGGGGTCAAAGCAGCGACGGAGTCAATCACCACTAAATCGAAAGTGCCAGAACGTACCAAACTATCCGTGATTTCTAAAGCCTCTTCACCGTTATTCGGTTGCGCCAAGTATAATTCTCCGACATCAACGCCAATTTTTTCGGCATAACGACTATCCAGCGCGTGTTCTGCATCGACAAATGCCGCTAATCCGCCTTGTTTCTGGACTTCTGCTGCAATTTGCAGCGTCAGGGTTGTTTTACCAGAAGCTTCTGGTCCATAAATTTCAACAACACGCCCCATTGGCAAGCCACCAACGCCAAGGCCTATATCTAACCCCAACGAACCTGTCGGGACCGTTTGAACATCAAGGATTGCACCGGCATCGCCTAAACGCATAACCGCACCTTTACCAAATTGTTTTTCGATTTGTTTGAGTGTGGTCGTCAGGGCTTGTTTTTTGCTGTCATCCATTTATATTAACTCGCTGGTTGCTTATATATTTTGGAAACGTATTATCTCATAAAAATGACATTTTTACAAGTTTTTATTTAGGAGTCCAAGATTTATCTTGGACACAAGGAAGAAGCAAATATGCATACACTAAACCAATGGTTAGATTGGCAAACCTCGCTACATCCGCGTGAAATAGAATTAGGACTCACTCGCTGTCGCACGGTTGCCCAACGTTTGAATTTATTACCGCCTCGATTTCCCATCATCAGCGTTGCTGGTACCAATGGCAAAGGCTCTAGTGTTATCCTACTTGATGCCATCTTATCCGCCGCCGGTTATCGAATTGGTCGTTTTACGTCTCCCCACTTATTACGTTATAACGAGCGTATCTGTATTGCAGGACATGAAGCAGATGACGCAGAAATATGTCAAGCCTTTAGATTAATTGAAGAAGTCCGCGACGACATTTCTCTGACCTTTTTTGAATTTTCTACCTTAGCCGCCTTATTAATATTTCAGCGCAATGAAGTTGACTTAGCAGTGCTTGAAGTCGGATTAGGGGGACGATTGGATGCTGTCAATATCGTTGATCCAAAAATTGCCCTAGTCACAGCCATAGATATCGATCATGTTGAATGGTTGGGGCATGATAGAGAAAGTATTGGATTTGAAAAAGCGGGCATTTTTCGAGCAGCTTGCCCCGCCGTCTGCTCCGATGCTCAACCACCGCAAAGTTTGATTAAACACGCAGAACAATTGCAAGCCCCCTTATATTATTTAGAGCGTGATTTTGCTTACCAAAAATCCAGTGACAAAACCTGGAATTGGCAAAGAATGAATAAAACACAAACACAGCAATTACCTTTGCCCAATCTACCCGGCGACTTTCAATTGCAAAATGCAGCGGGTGTATTGATGGTGCTTGAATTGTTAAACAATCCAGTGGCAAAAACGGCAATACATCAAGGCTTAAAAAATGCCACACTGCCCGGACGTTTTCAAATACTACCCGGGTGCATATTGGATGTCGCGCATAACCCTTTAGGGGCACGAGTATTAGCCCAATTACTCAAACAACAAGCTTGTCAAGGAGAAACTCATGCTGTGGTGGGTATGCTCAAAGATAAAGATATTGCCACTGTTTTGGCTATCATGCAAGACGTGATACACCATTGGCATGTCGCCCCTTTAAACACGCCGCGCAGTGCCAGTGCTCAGTCCCTTGTCGAACATTTAACCGCCATCGGTGCCAACCATATTCATAGCTATCCCTCAATAGCAGCCGCTTACACCCAGTCGCTCACCCAAAAAGGGGATAGAATTGTTGTATTTGGTTCATTTTATACCGTTTCTGAAATTTTGCAGACAAGCAATGTTATAATTTGAACTTTAGACGAGTCAGTCAATAAAAAGTCAAAACCAGACCTGGCAGGTTAAACCCAAACCTGCCAGGTCAAAATCAAAATCCGAGTGTTTTTGACCTGGCAGGTTTTCTTTTCAACCTGCCAGGTCTGGTTTTGATTTTGATTTTTTATTGACTGACTCGTCTTTTAATTAAAAACAAAAGGTAATCCATGTATTCCAAAGACCTCAATATTGCAGATTTTGATCCAGAATTATGGCAAGCCATACAATCTGAAGTCAAACGGCAGGAAGAGCATCTCGAACTGATCGCCTCAGAAAATTATGCCAGTCCTCGCGTACTTCAAGCCCAAGGCTCTGTCCTCACCAACAAATATGCCGAAGGCTATCCCCGCAAACGCTATTATGGAGGTTGCGAATTTGTTGACATAACAGAACAATTGGCCATTGATCGTGCCAAACAACTATTCAAGGCAGACTATGCCAATGTGCAACCCCATTCAGGCTCACAAGCCAATACTGCCGTCTATATGGCCTTATTAAAGCCGGGTTACACCATCTTAGGCATGAGTTTAGCGCACGGAGGACACCTAACGCATGGTGCCAAAGTCAACTTCTCTGGCAAACTCTATCAAGCCGTACAATATGGCCTAAAAAGCGACACGGGTGAAATCGACTATGAACAAGTCGAAAGCTTAGCACTCGAACATAAGCCGAAAATGATTATGAGCGGCTTTAGTGCCTATTCACGGATCGTCGATTGGCAACGATTACGTGACATTGCAGATAAAGTCGGCGCCTACTTGGTTGCAGATATGGCCCATGTCGCCGGACCAATTGCAGCCGAACTATATCCCAGTCCCGTGCAAATTGCCGATGTCACCACAACCACAACCCATAAAACATTGCGCGGGCCTCGCGGCGGTTTAATTCTCGCCAAGGCTAATCCCGACATTGAGAAAAAACTCAATTCTCTCGTTTTTCCCGGCATACAGGGTGGCCCACTGATGCACGTCATTGCCGCAAAAGCCGTTGCCCTCAAAGAAGCCTTACTGCCTGAATTCAAAACCTATCAAGCCCAAGTGCTAGAAAATGCACGGGCAATGGTCGCAGTCATGATAGAACGGGGATATAAAATTGTCTCAGGTGGAACAGATAATCACTTGTTTTTAGTCGATTTAATAGAAAAAGGCATCACCGGCAAAGCCGCCGATGCAGCATTAGGACAAGCCAATATTACAGTGAATAAAAACGCAGTCCCTAATGATCCCCAATCACCCTTTATCACCAGCGGACTCCGTATTGGCACGCCCGCTATCACCACACGCGGTTTAGGGACAATAGAATCTCGTCAAGTCGCCCATTGGATTTGTGACATTGTTGACGACGTAGAAAATCTTGAACTGCAAGCCTCGGTGAAAGCAGAAGTGCTTGCCTTATGCGCCCGTTTTCCGGTTTATGCTTGATATGACTCCTCCAGAATTAAATGATCAATATTATATGGCATACGCCTTAAACTTAGCTAAGAGAGGATTATGGACGACCGATCCGAATCCTCGCGTAGGCTGTGTCATTGTACAAGAAGGTGAAATAGTCGGCGAAGGTTGGCATCAAGTAGCAGGCGAACCCCATGCCGAAATTTATGCCTTGCAAATGGCCAAAGAAAAAGCGAAGGACGCAACTTGTTATATCACCCTAGAGCCATGTTGTCATCAGGGACGCACACCGCCGTGTACCGATACCTTGATTAAAGCAGGACTCAGTCGCGTTGTCGTGGCAATGATGGATCCCAATCCTTTAGTCTTTCGCAAAGGCATCGAACAATTGTCAAAAGCGGGTATTATGGTCAATACGGGCATTTTGAGTCACGATGCCGAACAACTGAATCCGGGCTATCTAATGCGTATGCGCCATAAACGTCCCTATATTCGATCCAAATTGGGGATGAGCTTAGATGGGCGCACAGCGATGGCATCTGGAGAAAGTAAATGGATTACTTCCCAAGATGCTCGCCGTGATGTGCAATGTTTACGAGCACGTAGTTCAGCCATCATGACGGGCGCAGGGACCGTCTTGGCTGATGATCCACAAATGACCGTGCGCGAGGCGGAACTCCCTTGCGAGTTGGAACCAGCTAAGAGCATTAAACAACCCTTGCGCGTGGTGATTGATACCCATTTAAGTACGCCAGCAGAAGCCCGTATGTTGACTCTCCCCGGAGAAACCGTGATTTTTACAGCATCGGATAGTACATCAGCTAAAGTCATACTCGAAAAAGCGGGAGCGCGTGTCATTCACCTGCCCAATCGAGAAAGAGAAGTTGATTTACCAGCACTCTGTCAATTGCTTGCCGAAGAATATGAAGTCAATGAACTTTTAATGGAAACGGGTGCCACATTAAGCGGTGCCATGCTACGCGCTGGCTTAATTGATGAAATGAAGATTTACATGGCACCGATACTAATGGGTAACAAGACACGCGGCTTGTTTGATTTACCCAATATTGAGAGCCTTGAGCAACAGGTTCCATTGGATATTGTTGATATACGTGCCGTTGGACGCGATTGGCGCATCACGGCGAAACCTATTTATACTTAGTTAGGGATTACGACGCGGAGCGTCTCGACGCTCTGCGTGGGAACGAGAACAAAAATATATGAGGTATCATCATGTTACAAACTATCGAAGCGGTTATAGATATAGGCGGTCAAATTCGCTTATTGGAACCGATTAAACTCACGAAAGCTAAACGGGCTTTAGTCACGCTCTTAAATAATGAAGACGAACCAAGTATTGAAAATGCGCTTTTGAGTGAAGAAACATTAGGAAAAGATTGGAACAAACATGAGGAGGACAAAGCATGGTCACATTTACAGTAGGCAGTGTTGTCCTCATACGGTTTCCGTTTTCTGACTTATCAAGATCAAAACTACGTCCAGCCGTTGTGATTGCGGAGGTTGATCATGGTGACTGGATTTTGTGTCAAGTGACAAGTCAACCTTATTCCGATTCACAAGCCATTGAGATTTCTGATGAGAGTTTTCAGCAAGGCTCGCTTCAAAGGGTCAGTTATGTCCGTCCGGGCAAACTTTTCACGGCTCATTCTACGTTGATTAGAAGGCGAGTTGGTCAATTAAAATCTGAAGTTTTGAAACAGATAGTGGAAAAAATAAAAAAATTGATTGATGTGCAGGGCTGACATCGGTATTTCTCGTTCCCACGCAGAGCGTGGGAACGCCTGCCCCGACGCTCTGCGTCGGGCATTTTCCCATAGAATAGAGGAAACTATGTTTACAGGCATTATTCAAGCCATAGGACAAATTGTCCATCGAACCAGCACGGGCAAAGACGCTCGTTTACATGTGCAAACCAATACATTAGACATCAAAACGGTACAACTGGGAGACAGCATTGCCGTCAATGGTGTCTGTTTAACCGCTGTGACGTTACCCGGCGATGGCTTTTGGGCTGATGTTTCAGGCGAAACCTTGGCTCACACCACGTTGGGAGAATTATCGCAGTCCAGTCCAGTCAATCTGGAAAAAGCCTTAACGCCGCAAACCCACTTAGGCGGACATATCGTCAGTGGACATGTCGATGGCGTAGGCACTATCACTCAATGTTATGACGATGGACGATCAATCCGCTTACACATCCAAGCCCCCAATGACTTAGCAAAATACATTGCCCAAAAAGGCTCGATTTGTGTTGATGGCATCAGTTTAACGGTCAATACCGTGCAAGGTGCAGAATTTACCTTAAATATTGTGCCACACACTTTAAACATGACAACTTTGGCTAAGGTAAAAGTGGGGCAACGAGTTAATCTCGAAGTCGATATTATTGCACGTTATTTGGAACGCTTATTGCTGGGTGAAGAGGCGGCAAAGGTTAGCGGTGGAATCAGTGAAGACTTTTTACGACAACATGGGTTTAATGGGCGGTAAATCTATAGTGACATCAAAAAGGTGCGTGGGACGCACCCTACGCTCTCTACTCAACTCAAAATGGAGCTTGTGTGTTTTTAAGGAAGGCGATGGAACAATCCTTTGTGGTTACCCTTAGTTTTATTCTATGTTGGAGTCCAAAATGTCAAAAAATCAATTATGGATTTATATCCAATTAATATTAATAATAGTTTTATTATCGCCTATAGCGCAAGCGGCAAACACAAATGCCATCATCCCTCAATGGATATGGACAGCACGTATTGCTACAGCACCCACTGAAGACTGGGAAAATTGGAAAACAGAAGTGAATCAGGCCGTTGCCAACGGTGCTAACGTCATTCTCGGCTGGGATAGGTTTCAAGGAAACAACTGGCACACATTATTCGAGCCGCAACTCTCCCAAGCGCTCGCTATTACTCAACAACGCGCCCACTGGATTCACCAAACTCATCCAGGCGTGCGCTATATCATCTACATGGCACCCTTAGAAATGACCACCGCAGATTTAGATACTGATGGTGATGGTCAGGTTGATCCCGGCAAAGAGGGAGATAGTCTTGCCCTGCAACATCCTGACTGGGCGCAAACGGGTATTGATGGTCGTTCAGCCATCTTCTACGGTAGTCAACCCAGTATGCCCTTTTGGGTCTGTGAAACTTGTGAAGACGTGTGGCTGACACCCGCCAATCAGGCGTTCCGTGCCGCTACGCTCAACCAGATACAACAACTGGCTGCCAATACCGAATTGGACGGTATTTGGCATGATGTCCCCTTTTTGGTAGGTGGAGATTTTGGCGAGGGCTGGTTGTCGGGACAATTTCCCGATGTCGGAGCGGATGCGCGGCAACTCTTTACGGCAGAAACCGGCTACAGTTTACCGTCGCCCCCTTTGACACCAGATTGGAATGCGCCAGCTTGGCAACATTATGTGCATTGGCGTTACGAACTCATCAATGGGTACTTGCAAGACATTCGCAACACCATTGAAGCCGTCAATCCAGATTTTGCCTTTATCCCAGAAAGCGCTATAGAATTTAATGCCGCCTTAACTCAACATGCTGCCAGTCCGATTGATATTCCAAACTTTTCTGATACGACGGCACACGAGCTTGGAAATACACAACGCTCGTCTCAATATTACCGTTGGTTGTGGTTCTTATCTACCCTACAAGCGTGGCGACACATGGATATCGCCCATGGTCAACCCTCTTGGTTGCTCTCCTATGTAGAATCTGGACATCCCGACACAGTAGATGTCGCACGGCTTCATGCGGCGGCAACGGAATTTTCCGGTTTTAGAACGCTGACTTCAGGTGACGAGGGAATGACAGCGCCAGTCGATCCGACTTTTTACCGCAATTTGTACAATTGGCTCGAACAAGTTGGCGCACCAATGGCTGATGGCAAATTACAGCCGTATAGCCACATCGCCATCGTTTATTCACGGCAAACCCTAGATTTTGTCGTGAAGGCTAATTGGAATCTTGATGATTACAGTGCCGGTTTTAAGGGCGCAATGATGTTACTCCTAGAAAGCCATCTACCTGTCACCGTCATCCCTGATACCGAACTAGGGCGACTCTCAGAATTTGAAGCCGCCATTTTGCCTAGCCTGATCAGCATCAGCGATGCCCAAGCTAACCAAATCCGCGATTATGTGAGCAATGGGGGTAAAATTTTAGCCACTGGATACACCTCTAGGCTCGATGAATATGGCAACGCCAGGACTGAACTGGCATTGGCGGACTTGTTTGGCACAACTCTCGCCGAAATTCAGGAGGATGAAAGTGTGGTGCATGAACACTCATTTGGCGCGGGCAGGGCTGTGCTATCGCCAGAACCACATGAGCAATGGTATTATTGGGCAGCCACCCCCGATGAGCCAGCACCCGCTAATGAACCGCAGGCAGAGAATGAGCGAGGTGTGTTTCTGGCACTCCTCAACCGGTTTGATATTGCACCCGTCCTAGAAACAGATGCCCCCCGTTCCGTCATTTTGCTCCCATACAATAATGCCTCTGGGGATGTCCAAGTAGCGGCCATCAACCTATCTGGCGTGAGTTCTGCCTCAAGTGTGCCAATACCACAAAGCTTTACAATCACAGTGCATCTCCCCCAGACAATCGCACAACCGGCAGTTTCTTGGTTAGAACTATTAGGTACGCCTGAAGAGATAAAGGGCTTGCAGGGAACCAGAATCAATGTGCCAATATCCAGCTTGGAGGTGGGTGGTTTACTGAAAATAACAGGGAACAAAATTAAAAACGATCTGATCATTGACTTTGGCGATCCCTATGGACTCTGGCTCAGAATGAACAACAGCACTTGGGTTCAATTACATAGCCTATCAGCCGAAAGCCTGATCACAGGAAACTTAGATGATAACATTCAGGATGAAGTGATTATTGATTTTGGTGCCGGCTATGGCATTTGGGTGTGGCAGAATAACAACGAATGGGTTCAATTGCATTCCTTGTCGCCAGAAAGTATGACAATGGGAGATATAGATGGTAGTGGACAAGATGATGTGATTATCGACTTTGGTGCTCCAAACGGAATTTGGGTGCGGATGAACAATAGCGAATGGGAAAAATTGCATTCATTGTCGCCAGAAAGTATGGTGACGGGAGATATAGATGGTAGTGGACAAGATGATGTGATTATCGACTTTGGTACACAATATGGCATTTGGGTGCGGATGAACAATAGCGATTGGGAAAAATTGCATTCATTGTCGCCAGAAAGTATGGTGACGGGAGATATAGAT
>JALXAQ010000221.1 GCA_026991885.1 Thiotrichaceae bacterium | reverse complement strand
CGATTAGTATAGGCATAACTGGCTATCATTTCCAAATAAGGGGGGGACTCCTCAGGCTCTTTCAGCAAATAAAATAAACCCACCTCCGCCTCCACGTATGGCGTCAAAAAGGAAATGATATTCTTAGCTAAAGTCTCGATTTCCTGCTCACCCCTCATCCGCTCATTTAACTGCGTTTGCCCCGCTTGAAACCAATGTTGTGCGGCATTATTGATAGAAGCCGTTTCTAACGCATTTTTAATTTGTACAAAATCCCCTCGGTACTCTGCTTTAGCTGTGACAGCCTGATTGCCGGTCGCTAATTCTTGAGACATTTTGATAATATCTTCAATCACTCGCCCTTGGTTGGACTGGGCTATTTCTAAAGCCTCTTTGATTTGGATAAAATCTCCTTTGTATTCCGCTTGAGGTTTGACATGCAGATTGCCCTCTGCTAATCCTTGAGAAATGCGGACAATGTCTTTAATGACTTCTTGAAAATAACGGGTTAAAGCGTTAAATGCTCGCCCGATTTCACCTATCTCATCTTGACGATTGATGAGTTTCTCATCTTTGAATTCTATTAGAGCACCTTGGGCCAATTGTCGAGTAGTATGAGAGAGCTGCGCCAATGGTTGAGCAACTTGTTTGCGTAACATAAAAAACACCAGTATGACTTCACCCAACAATAAAATAATGCCCAAAATAAAAATAAAACTGATCGTTTTAAACACAAGTTCTGATAAGAGTGATTTTGGATAAACGGTGACAAAGTACCAGTCTGGCCCCTCAATTTTGGTGATAGCTAGGTACTCATCGTCCGCCGTGTTTTCAACAACCAACTGACCCGGCTGGAGATTTTTGACTGATTCCAAAATACGGATTAGGTGTTGATCACCGGATTTTAGAATATCAAAGTCTCCCGCTTGTTTTTGAATATCAGTCATTTTTTCTGGATGTGCAATCAAGCGACCATCTGACCGTAGGATCAGGTTATAAGCACCTTTAAGATGAACATTGACAGTACGTTTAAACAAATCATCCAATAAAATATCTGTACCAATAGATGCAATATGCTGACCTTTTATATCAACTGGTGTCACACAGCTAACCATCCACTTTTTAGCAATTTCGTCATAATAAAGCCCTGTCCAAACCGTTTCACGCTGAGGATTATGGGCTGTGTCTGATATGTAAAAAAATTCTTCTTGGGTAAGGTCCATATCGGCGGGTGCTTCCAAATCCCAAGCTGATCCAGGCCAATAGCTAATATCTGTGTTTGTAGGTGTATAAAAATAAATATTGGGAGCAATGTGGTTCCACGCTGGACCATATATATTCAGCATGTCATAACCAATGATGAGAATGCGGCGAGTATCCGCCGTAATATTGACATTTCTACCAATAAACCCAGACAGATCCTTAGTGATCTCACCATTAGCTTGTTGGATGCCCTCAAAATATTTTGGGTACAAGCGAGTCGTACCATCTTTTCGTTTTTCAAAGAGTTGATTGAACCTCGTCAAAGAAACCTCGTCGTCCATGTTTTTATAGCGGAAAAGAAATTCCTTTTGAAAAACGCTCTGGTTTTCTTCTATCAGTTGAAACAAAGTGCTTTCACGCTGCCCCCGTTCAGTGATGTATTTCTCTAGTTGTCCCACCATTTGCGATTTTAAGCCCGCGTTTAAATAGAAATAGCTACTGACAACAATCAAAATAATCACAAGTGCTATGCTTATGCCCATATTGAGGATTATTTGACGGGCAAGCGATTTTTCTGGTTGTGATAGAGGTAATGACATATATTCTCCTTTATTTAAGTTAAAGTATCCTTTATTTTTGTCCTATAAGTACACCACGCAGGCTCAAAAAATCTAATTAATTATTATTCTGGACTTGTGTCAAGAGAACTTGCATCCTGGTGCGTGACTGGGCCGTATTCACTGCTATCCCAATACTCTGCATCACTTGTTCCAGAAAATCCTGTTGATGCTTGGTCGGTTTCTCAGAAAAACCCATTTCAATCACCCCTTTCACCGTCTTTTCATACAACACAGGGATCAGTTGGACATGATGAGGTAGCGTTGTCACCAGATTCGATTGAAGAATATAAGTGCGTTCTGCCGGCGTATAGGTACGAAAAATGGTTTTTTGTGTATCAGCAGCCTCTCCAACCAATCCTTTACCCAGCAAAAATTTTGTGGGTTGATTGGAAGGATTTGTATAGGCATAACTGGCTATCATTTCCAGATAAGGGGGGGACTCCTCAGTCTCTTTCAGCAAATAAAATAAACCCACTTCCGCCTCCACGTATGGCGTCAAAAAGGAAATGATATTCTTAGCTAAAGTCTCGATTTCCTGCTCACCCCTCATCCGCTCATTTAACTGCGTTTGCCCCGCTTGAAGCCAATGTTGTGCAGCATTATTGATAGAAGCCGTTTCTAACGCATTCTTAATTTGTACAAAATCTCCTTGGTACTCAGCCTTAGCTGTGACAGCTTGATTGCCGCTCACTAATTGGATAATATCTTTAATCACTTTCCCTTGGTTAGATTGGAGCGTTTCTAAAGCCTCTTTGATTTGGATAAAATCTCCTTTGTATTCCGCTTGAGGTTTGATATGCAGATTGCCCTCTGCTAATCCTTGAGAAATGCGGACAATGTCTTTAATGACTTCTTTAAAATAACGGGATAAAATGCTAAATGCTCGCCCGATTTCACCTATCTCATCTTGACTCAGGTCTGAAGACTCCGTGGCCAGTTTGATATCCAACTTACCTTCTGCCAAGTGTCGAGTGGCTTCAGAGAGTCGCACCATCGGAACGACGACAATGCTTTTGAGCCAAAAAATCATAATAAATGCGACTAAAGTAAGCAAAATAGACCAAAAAATCAGCCTCTCGCGCATCTCTGCGATGGCGTTTTGTGCGCTCTCGTTAGAATAGTCAGCAAACTGACGGTTAACCTTCACCAACGAATCAAAGGTCACCTCCATCTGCTCTATCTCACTCTCTATATCCTTGAAACTCACTTTCTTGCCGGAGAGCAGTGCATCGCGCTTTGGCGCGTAAACCTTGTAGATTTCGTGGAATTGTGCGAGTGCCTCAGCTTCGATAGTCTGTAGATGTTGCTGACCCAGTGCCGCCAAGGCTGCCGTCAACTCAGGACTGAGTGTGGTTTGCCATTCTGATTCATATCGAGCGATGAAGTCAGTCATATTCTTGTCCTCCTGGCGAATCGCGGATGCAGTCGCTGCACGTTCTTCAGGTGACTGCCCGGGCAGGGTGAACTCACGCAGCTTGTATTTCAATCGTTCGCGGTACAAATTACCCTTATCAACGTCTAAGAGTGGAATGAGCATGAAACCATACAAGTTGTCGTATTCGTATTTCAAGATATCCATCTTGTTCAGAGCGGTACCTGCTATAATAGCAATGCTAATAGGGACCATAAGCCCTAAAATAGCGAATTTCCAAAATAGTTTGAGGTGACGAATCATGGTAAGTTTTCCTTAAATTTATCGTTCCCACGCTCTGCGCTTGAGATAATTTATATAATTAATTGAAATAATTGTATATTTGTAGGGTGCGTCCTACGCAC
>JALXAQ010000220.1 GCA_026991885.1 Thiotrichaceae bacterium | reverse complement strand
GGACAGAAGTGTAACTACTCAGCCTCTCGTTCCCACGCTCTGCGTGGGAATGCCTGTAGCGACGCTCTGCGTCGCGGGACGCAGAGCGTCCCTGAATGCATTCCCACGCAGAGCGTGGGAACGAGGATAGCTGAGTAGTTACATAAAAGTTAACTTAAAAAAATGAATTTTATTTCAATATATTTATTTTTAGGTTATTTATAATAATCTGATAGAACGCTTATATAAATACACTCGTCCAGACTAAAAAAAACTGCGATGTTTTAGCAACATCGCAGCTAGAAATCGCCTTATTCTAAGCGCAATTGCAAACTTGGCTCCCCAAAGAGGGTAAATATTTTTAGATTAACAGGATTAACAGGAGCGAGTTCCCCATCATTAACAAGGGCTGCAATTTTAGCCTGAGTGGTCAGAGGACCAAGAGTTGTTACATTTTCCTCAAACAAAAGCTTAAAAAATTCATCAGCTAACCTTTCATGTTCTAAAGTAAAGCCATTTCCCGTCGGTGCCCAAACACCAATAGCCCCTTTACCATCTGCTTTGAGAAAAGCTTCAGCCAAGCTGTCATCATGCCCATCAAATTTTTGGAAATTGGAAAACAAGCCATTGACACAATTCAGAGCCATCATAAAGGTGAGTTTGTCAGGATTGTCCAACAAATCCACATCTGATGATTGAAATAATTGTCCTCCCCAATTAGCAACACTCCCATGACCGATGTAAGTGCTGATCAAACTGCCAGTATTGATGTTTTGTACAATATCCTGCCTTGCGGTCGCATTTGCTGTTGCGGTGTCACCACTGTATTCGATCAGATAAACCCGTTTAGGCGTATAGTTTGTAAAATGTTTTTCTATTATCCTGTCAGCAGTCTCTTCAAACTTGACCCTTGAATCAATACCTGTCACAAAAAGTACATTGTGTTGCCAACCATCTAGTGCTACTTGCGAATAGCGTGTCAATTTTTTGACAATCGCATCCAGTTCATTTTGGGTTCTAACTGGAATACGCCCTAGAAACATATCTGGCAAATTGTCGTCACCACTGACAGTCACATAATCGTTGTCAGTTGCGGTAACACCTAATAGGGGGGGGGGAGTAAAAAACAGGTTAGTGGGCACGTAATTAATACCATGTCCTAACTGATTCAAGAGGTCCTGGTTAGCATCACCCACCAAGGCAACATAAGCTGGCGCGGGCGCGGTGTAATTTTCATAAGCATAACGGAGAAAATCTTTAATCGCCTGAGGATCATCGGGCATTCCATGATTAAATTCATTATAAATCTTCGACACAGGCACCGCCATGACTTCTAATCCGCGTCCCTTCACAAGGTTTTTCAAGGCATCTACGTTAAAGCTATCGTGATAGATAATAAAATAATCGGCCTGATTGCAAGGGGATTGAAGACGGGTTAATGGGAAATCAATGCTGATATCAGCGGGTTGGAGTAAATGTTCATCGACACTAAAGGCATAATAAACTTTATTACCACCCAAGTTATCACTATACTGAATTTGATAAGTGCCTGCCTCATCTTCCTGCACCGTAGCACCCAACAATGGCACAACTTGTCTTGGATGAGTGACATCCAACACGAGAATATTTGATTGACTAAACCCCCCAACTGTCAACTGATGTGGTCCCTGTTCCACTGTCTCAAATGTCAATTGATCGGAAATGGCAGTCAGTGTGGCTATATAGTCGATTTCCAGCCAGTTGACATTTAGCTGACTGCTATACAAAATGCCAACATCCTCAATCCCAAGAGAAAGCAAGCGAACAAGATTGTCACCCTCAAGCAGGCTGGTTTGTGGAAAGCTGGCTTGTTGCAAAAACTCCACTTTACCATCCCACAATTGATCAGAAATTTCTACCTCATTGATCAATATTTTAGTATGGTGATCATCCAATTCATAGTTATCGTCATCGTTTCTACCTTGCATCATCAGGCGGAGGGTGGCATTTTCCGTACTAGAACTGATATGCGGCAAAGTGATCGCCATATCAAAAGGGACTTCCATAGTAGGCTGGGCTGAGAGATTTTTCCAGAAAATATGATCTTTTTCCACTTCTTTTGGCAGCTTGATAAAATATATCTTGTTTTCCTCAACATGGACTGTTTGTCTGAACTCAGTCAATGGGGCATGGCTAGGATTGGGGGTGCCATCCCTGAAACTGAGTCTTGCTCCACCCTCTGCTTTGAGAGAGAGCCAATATATATTTGTGCGAGTATAAGGTGTGTCTCCTGCTTGGGCGTAGAAAAACATCACATCACCTGGTCCAAAAACCCCATCTTCTTCGCCAGCTATAAAAATGTCCACCGCTTCACCTTGATGACTCAGATGAATCTGACGCGCATCTACCACAGAAAGGTCCAATCCCAATTTTTCTTGAAAATAGCTATAACTGAGTGCATACACGCCGGTTTTTTCTATGCTCAGTTTTAAGGCAGGTGGTAGCGGTGATGGGCAATCTTCCCTCGTGTTTGCTGAACGCGAACGTAAAACTTGGTTGACTGTTCTATCATTTAACAACAAATTATCTAACATTTTCTCAAACGCGGGCGAATCTGGCTCCCTTGGAAAGGGCTCTTTGCTAGAGCGCGTGTTGTTGATAAAACTGACTTTGACGCGCAAGCTTTTATCAATTTCTACCGTTTTTTGAGCCTGCCGTACCGGAAAAAACTTTATGAGTGCCACCCGTTGTTCACGGATATATCCTGTCATGCCGATTTCAACAGGGCTGCTTGGCTGAATGCGATCATCAAGCATAGGATACTGTTCATCAATCTTAACAATTTCTGTTTCCTGATCTATTATCTCCAGTTGGATTTGGCTGTCACTCGGGACGGCAATAAATTTGCTTTGAGTTGGCACTTCCTTGGAATGCAGGCTGCCAGAAAAAGTCATTTCCAAAATCAAGGATTGAGGATTTTCATCAATCAGCCTAATCTCTGCTACAGTAGTGCTTGGAACAAGGAGTAGAGAAAGTAATATAATCTGACTTATCAAAAAAACGCGATAACTAAATGATTTATTCATATACTTTATAGCCTAAATTAAAGAAATAGGATTTTGAGATTGCTACTCAACCCGCAATGGTAAACTGGGGTCTCCAAACAAGGTAAATATTTTGAGATTAACTGAGGTGATCTGCGGTTCGTTAACAACGGCGTCGATTTTAGCTTGAGTCGTCAGCCGGCCTACTTCCGTTACACCTTCCTGAAGTAAAAGCTTAAAGAATTCATCAGCTAACCTTTCATGTTCAAAGGTAAAGCCCTGTCCGGTGGGTGCCCAAACAGCAATAGCCCCTTTATCGTCCGCTTTGAGAAAAGCTTCTGCAAGACTATCGTCGTGTCCATCAAAGGCTTGATAAAAGGAAAACCAACCATTGATACAATTCAATGTCATCAGAAAGGTGAGTTTATCAGAGTTGCCCAATAGGTCCACATCTGCTGATTTAAATAATTGTCCTGCCCAATTACCGACGCTACCATGACCGATATAACTGGTGATGAGAGCACCCGTATTCAAATCTTGAATAATATCCTGCTTGGCATTCGCTTTTGGCTCATCACCAGGGTATTGGCTCAGATTGATCTGAGTCGCATTGCCTGCCAAATGTTTTTCTATCAGTTCGTTGGCACTCTTATCAAAGTTTATGTTTGGATCATTATCGGTTACAAAAAGCACATTCTGTTGCCAACCATCCAGTGGTGCTTGCGAATAGCGGCTCAATTTATTAACGATTGCATCCAGCTCCTTTTGGCTTCTAACCGGCATACGCCCTAGAAACATATCTGGCAAATCGTCGTCACCACTGACAGTCACATAATCGTTGTCAGTCGCGGTGATACCCAATAGGGATGTATAAAACAGGTTGGTGGGAATATAATTAATACCATGTCCTAACTCATTTAAGAGGTCCTGGTTAGCATCACCCACCAAAGCGACATAAGCTGGCGCGGGCGATTTGTAATTTTCGTAGGCATAAACGAGAAAATCTTTAATCGCACGCGGTGAGGGCATACCATGATTAAATTCATCATAAATATCCGACACGGGCACTGCCATTACGCCCAATCCGCGTCCCATCACAAGGTTTTTCAAGGTGTCCACGTTAAAGTCATCGTGATAGATAATAAAATAATCGGCCTGATTGCAGGGTGATTGAAGCCGGCTTAAAGGAAAATCAATACTAATATCAGCGGGTTTGAGTAAATTTTCCTCTGCAAAGCTAAAGGTATAGTAAATTTTTTTAGCTTTTAGGTTATCACTATACTGAATTTGATACCGGCTCTCCTTCTTCTGCACAACACCACCGAACAGTACCGCAATTTGTTCTGGTTTAGTAACATCCAAGACGAAAAGCTCTGGGCGGGTAAAGCCCCCAACAGTCAACTGGTGTGCTCCCTGACGACTAACAGTCTCAAATGTCAATTGATCTTCAATGGCAGTCATTGTCGCTGTGTAATCTACTTCTAGCCAGTTTACATACAGAGAATCTATTTGTGCCCCAGTGTCCCCGACTGAAAGTAACTGGATGAGATTATGACCTTCAGGGATACTGGATTGTGGAATCGTGGCTTCTTGCAAAAACGCGATTTGACCGTTCCATTGTTCATCAGAAATGTTGACATCATTGACCAAAATTTGAGTATGGTGGTCGGGATCAAAGCTAAGATCATCAGTTCTGCCTTGCATCATGACACGGATAGTCGCGTTTTCCGTGCCTGGTGCTATATGACGCATATTGAGCGACATATTATGGGAACTCGCGGCATTTATTTTGCCCCAGAAAAGATGATCTTTTTCCGGCTCTTTTGGCAACTTCACCCAATATAGAGCGTTTGTCTCAACATGCACCGTTTTTTTGAATTCAGTCAGTGGGGGATCGCTAGGATCAGGGGTGACATCCCTGAAAGTAAGTCTTGCTCCACCGTCTGCTTTGAGAGAGAGCCAATATATATTTGTGCGAGTATAAGGTGTGTCTCCTGCTTGGGCGTAGAAATACATCACATCACCTGGTCCAAAAACCCCATCTTCTTCGCCAGCTATAAAAATGCCCACCGCTTTACCTTGATGACTCAGATGAATCTGACGCGCATCTACCACAGAAAGGTCCAATCCCAATTTTTCTTGAAAATAGCTATAACTGAGTGCATACACGCCGGTTTTATCTATGCTCAGTTTTAAGGCTGGCGGTAGCGGTGACGGACAATCTTCCCTAGTCTTGACTGGACGCGAACGTAAACCTTGGTTGACTGTTCTATCATTTAACAACAATTGGTCTAACATTTTCTCAAACGCGGGCGATTCTGCCACCTTTTCCAAGGGCTCTTTGCCAGAGCGAATGTTGTTATTGTTGATAAAGCTGACTTTGACGCGCAAACTTTTATCAATTTCTAGTGTTTTTTGAACTGGATTGTATCGCACCGGAAAAAACTGTATTTGTGCCACCCGTTGTTCACGGATATAACCTATCATGCCGATTTCAACTGGGCTGGTTGGCTGATCAGAGGCAGGTGGCAGCAAAATGTTTGATAGCACTTCAGTTTCCTGATCTATTATCTCCAGTTGGATTTGGCTATCGCTAGGCACCGCAATTAATGTGCCTTTGTTCGGCAGTTGGTATATCTGATCTGACAGATTTTCATCATAGATGATTGGATCAGAGACAGTCAGTTCCAAAATCAAGGAGTGAGGATTTTCATCAACCACCCGAATCTCTGCGATGGCATAACTTGGCACAAATACTAAAAATATTAAAAATACGCTATGACTAAATGATTTGTTCATTATATAATTTCTTGGACTCCTATCCTATAATAAATATTTAACGATTTTGTGTAGTAATCTGATTTTCACACGATGGAGCAGATGGCCCACTTTTGGCGAAAATGGCCTGACATAAGTGAGCAGTAAGCTGGAAAGTGTTATGATTAAAGATAATCCGTGATGGTCACTGATGTCAAATTCTTTGCCATTGACTTTGATTTTCTCAATCACACCAATGATATTATCTATAGAAATAATTGAGGTGATCGGGCTACTATCTCCGCCTTGGAGACATTGATGTTTAGCCGTGTTGACTTTTAAAATGCGATGAGCAACGAGTTGGTTTTCATCTATATAAAGCACGATGTCACCAACGCGAATTTTTTTATCTTCAAGATATTTAACAAAAATATATGCACCTGTTGGCATAAGCGGAGACATGCTCCCTGAGTGCATTTTAAGCCAAGCCTCTTTTTGATTGTGGAGTATACTTTTCCACAAGGCTGTTTCATTGGAATAAATCATACCTTGCTTGCAGCAACAAAATAAAAAAATCGACAATACAGCCTTAATTCCGTTTTGTCAACTCAGGGCAACCATAAAGGATTGCCCCTACAATAATATTCTTATGTCGGGGCAATCCCTTGTGGTTGCCCTGAGTAGTTACTTATATTTTAACATAAAGGATTACAATGGCATTATTTGTACAAAAATATGGTGGCACCTCAGTCGGCTCAATCGAGCGCATTACCGCCATCGCCGAAAAACTCATCGCAACCCGCGCCCAAGGACATGATTTAGTCGTCGTCGTCTCCGCCATGAGTGGAGAAACTAATCGCTTAGTGGCACTCGCCAAAAGTATCGCTGATCCCCCCAAAGCCCGCGAATTTGATGTGCTCTTAGCAACGGGTGAACAAGTTTCCATGAGCCTATTATGTATGGCACTTGAAGCGCGTGGCTGTCCAGCTCGTTCTTACACAGGCGCACAAGTACATATCCTGACAGATAGTACACATACAAAAGCACGTATTCTTGAAATTGACGATCAACATATCCAGGCTGATTTAGCACAAGGCAGAGTCGTTGTCGTCGCCGGTTTTCAAGGTATTGATGCAAAAGGTAATATTACGACTTTAGGTCGAGGTGGCTCAGATACCACTGGCGTTGCCTTAGCGGCTGCCCTCAAAGCTGATGAGTGTCAAATTTACACCGATGTGGATGGTGTCTACACCACCGATCCTCGTATTGTGCCTGAAGCCCGTCGCCTCGATAAAATCTGTTTTGAAGAAATGCTTGAAATGGCGAGTTTAGGTTCAAAAGTCTTACAAATTCGCGCTGTGGAATTCGCCAGTAAATATAATGTACCTTTACGTGTGCTATCCTCTTTTCAAGATGGACATGGCACAGTTATTGCAAAAGAGGATAATACCATGGAAAAAGCTCTGATTTCAGGAATTGCATTTAATCGCGATGAAGCCAAATTAACCCTCTTAGGGGTACCAGATAAACCGGGGATTGCCTATCAAATTTTAGGTCACATTGCGGATCTTAATATTGAAGTGGATATGATTATCCAAAACATTGGGGCTGATGGAAACACGGATTTTACCTTTACAGTGCATCGCAATGACTACAAAAAAGCCTTAGAAGTTCTGAATAAGGTTGCCACAGAATTAGGGGTGCGCGAAATACAAGGCGATGAACATATTGCCAAAATTTCGTTAGTGGGTGTTGGAATGCGCTCACATGCAGGGATTGCTAGCACTATGTTTAAGGCGTTGGCTCATTACGGGATTAATATCCAGATGATTTCAACTTCAGAGATCAAAATTTCGGTGGTTGTGCATGAGGATTTCTTAGAGTTAGGTGTAAGAGCCTTACATGCTGCTTTTAATTTGAAGGAAAAAAAATAGGAGTCCAAGATTTATCTTGGACTTACAGTTACTTTTTTGGGAATCGGGTGCTGGTGTGCCCGACACCGAAGAGCTTGGAGCTTACTGGATTATTTAGGAAGGAAAGGAAGGAGAAAATCTATGCTAATTTTGACAAGGCGTGTTGGTGAATCATTGATGATAGGAGATGAGATAACAGTTACGGTGTTGGGTGTCAAGGGTAACCAAGTACGAATCGGGGTGAGTGCGCCCCGGGAAGTTGCAGTTCACCGTGAGGAGATTTATCATCGGATACAACGGGAAAAAAATGAAAAAAATGAAACAGACGAGCCGAATGATTACGATTACTAACTAAAGCACTAATGGTTGTCACGTTAAAGTTTTTTTTGTGCTCGTCTTTTTGTCTGAATCAGAATTTTCAGAATTTAAGAATTAACAGAATAAATATAAAAAGGTTTTATTTTGAAAATTCTAAAATTACTTCGTTACTTCGTTTCTGAAAATTCTGATTCAGACAAAATACCTTAAAATTTTATCTTGGACGTTTGTGTCATCTTCAATGAAGCAAGTTTCCGTTTTTGTGCTCGTCTTTTTTCACGTCGAATTTGCCATAAACGAGCCACCTGTAAACGCCACAAAAAAATGACCAGCCAATAACCAATCAATGCACTGATGCTAGCGAATACAAAACAACCCAATAACAGCGGTTGCCAAATGTTGGCTAAAGTGTGAAAGAACCATTCTGGCGAAAAACCAAATTCAAGAGCTTGAGTAGGCAAACCTAATAACATCGCACCCAACTTATAAGCCAAATAGAATGCTGGTGGTATAGTGAGAGGATTGGTTACCCATACCAAGCTCACTGATAAAGGTAAATTGACGCTGAACAAAATCGCTAGCCCAGCCGCTAATAACATTTGTCCAGGAAAGGGTACAAAGGCGACGAACAAGCCAACAGCCATCCCCCCTGCCAATGAGTGCCTATTCAAATGCCACAAATTGGGATTATGGAGAAGTTTCCCAAAAAACTTGTTCAATTTTGGATGAGATTTAAATAGAGAAATATGTGGTAATGAATGTTTAAAAAATTTTTTCATAGGTTCTAATGGCAAACACACAATTTTTTTTTATTAAAACTAAAATAAATATCCTTAAAGAATGCGTTTAGGAGTACTCGCTTTTTTATTTGGCATACTTTTTTGTCAAACCCCTATACCTGTTTGGACAATCCTATTCCTTCCCGTAGTATTTTTGGTTTGGAGGGCTTATCGCTTGCTTTTCCTGTTTGCACTGGGCTTGCTTTGGACAGTATGGCGTGTAGACATGATATTAGCACAAAAATTACCTAAGCATCTTGAAGGACAAGAGATCACACTGAATGGTCAGTTCATTAATTTACCTGAGCAACATCCTTGTGGCTGGCAGTTCCATTTTGCACCCACGCCCTCCAAAGAGTGGCTTAATCCTGGACATCTCCGTTTATCCTGGTATGGCACTCCGCCACAAACCTTATACCCCGGACAATACTGGCAATTAACGGTGCGCTTAAAACAGGCACATGGGATGCTCAATCCCTGGGGATTCGATTATGCTAAATGGTTGTTTAAAAATAGAATATTGGCAACCGGTTATGTACGTCCAAAAGCTGAACAGCGTTTATTAAAACAAGCATCACCCTTTAATATCAACAATATCCGTTACCATTTAGCACAAGAGATAAAAAAAACGCTCGAAGATTTGCCAACGAAGGGCATCATCCTCGCATTAGCCTTGGGCACCAAACAAGGCATTCCCCAAGAACAAAAAAAGATTTTACAACAGACTGGTACTGCCCATCTCGTCGCCATTTCTGGCTTACATATTGGCATTATAGCTGGGCTGGTTTTTTGGATAGCCCGTCGGTTTTATATCAACAAAATGGCTTTATGGTTACCAACCCCCATTTTTTCTGCATTGCTCAGTTTCTCAGCCGCCTTTGCTTATGCACTATTAGCGGGCTTTTCTCTGTCCACACAACGCGCCGTCATTATGGTTGCAGTCGTCATGTCTGGCATCGTCTTTGCCCGCAATGTAGCGATTTCACATATTTTAGCACTCGCCTTGTTATTAGTATTATTATGGGATCCCTTATCAGTGCTCTCAGGGGGATTTTGGTTATCTTTTGGGGCAGTTACAATCATTATCTATGTTTTCAAGAACAAACCTGAGCCAAAACGTTCTCCCTTAGGCAAATGGGGAATGGCTGTTTTCCGAATCCAATGGGGGCTCAGCTTAGGCATGTTTCCCATTCTATTATTTATCTTTGGCTATGTGCCATTGTTCTCACCACTCGCTAATGTTATTGCTATTCCTTGGATCAGTTTTGTCGTTGTACCATTAACTTTGTTAGGCACTGCAATCATTTCATTTTTACCCAGCTTAGGTAGCAGCTTATTACACATGGCAGCTTACACCCTTGAGGCACTTTGGGTTTTTATAGAGTCTCTTGCCAAATCGGGTGTGTGGCAACTAGCAACGCCGCCGTTATGGACAATTATTGTGGCAATGATAGGTGTCGCGATTTTACTATTACCGCGTGGATTTCCCGCACGATGGTTAGGCATTATATGGCTTTTACCCGTTTTTTTTATATCACCCCCCCACCCCGAACGTGGCGAAGTTTGGTTGAGCTTATTAGACGTTGGACAAGGCTTAGCGGCCATCATTCGTACTGAAAACTATGTGTTAGTGTATGACACGGGACCAAAATATTGTAATGGTTTTAATACGGGCGAAGCCGTCGTTGTACCCTTTTTACGTGCGAAG
Organism: Thiotrichaceae bacterium; assembly: GCA_026991885.1. Taxonomy (GTDB): domain Bacteria; phylum Pseudomonadota; class Gammaproteobacteria; order Beggiatoales; family Beggiatoaceae; genus Thiomargarita. Next base: position 28,934 of record JALXAQ010000220.1, on the reverse strand, counting down.
GGAATACAGCAAATTGATAAACTCTTAATTAGTCATGCAGATAATGATCATAGCGGTGGCGCACAAAGTATCTTAGACAATTTAAGCGTGGATGAAATTCTCACCAGTCGCCCTCAACTTTTTAAAAACAGTCGTTTATGTCAACTTGGTCAACATTGGCGATGGGATGAGGTCGATTTTCAAATATTACATCCTAACTATATCACTCAAAAAACCAATAATCAAAGTTGTGTCTTAAAAGTCACAACAGGGGGAGGAGGGATATTATTGCCTGGGGATATTGAAAAAACGGTAGAATATCAGCTAATACGACGCTATCCTAAAGAATTAAAAGCCGATATTCTCATTGCGCCACATCATGGCAGCGGTACATCTTCAACAAAAAGCTTTATTGAAGCAGTGCAACCGACAATCGTTTTATTTAGTACTGGCTATCGTAATCGTTTTGGACATCCTAAAAAATCTATAGTACAGCGTTATCGCCAGCGTGACATCAAAATATGGAATACGGCACAAGTGGGGGCTATTGAATTTCAATTATCGGCTCACGGGATTTCTGCTCCCATCTTAGTCAAGCCTCGTTACTGGCATTTTTTGCCCGACAGTGACGCGAGGCAATCCCGCTAAATCTTGATAAGTCGTGATCGATTCATAAGTATGTTGTTTAAATAACGCACGTACTGCTTCCGCTTGATCATAACCATGTTCTAATAATAACCAACCCTCTGGCACTAGATGAGACTGAGAAAAAGCGATAAGCCGCCGAATATCGGCTAAACCATCCTTCCCCGCGACTAAGGCAGATATGGGTTCATATCGCACATCGCCTTTTAAATGCGGATCCGCAATAGCGACATAGGGCGGATTAGACACAATAAGCTCTGCCTTTATATCTCCTAAACCCGAACACCAGTCACTGATTAAAAATTGCACCTGATGAAGTCCCAAACTCTGTGCATTGGCTCGCGCCACATTCAAGGCAGCGATAGATTTCTCTGTGGCTAATACGCGACACTGAGAACGCTCATGAGCAATGGCTAAGGCAATCGCGCCGCTCCCAGTACCTAAATCTATCACCAAAGCACCAGGAGACAAACGCGCCAAGGCTTGTTCAACTAATAGTTCCGTTTCTGGTCTAGGAATTAATGTATTTTCAGTCACTTGTAAATCTAATGACCAAAATTCTTTATGACCCGTGATATAAGCAATTGGCTCACCTTTTAGGCGACGCGCTAATAAAGTTTGAAATTGGCTATATTGTTTTGTGGTCAAAATTTTTTCGGGCCATGCTAACAAATAAGTCCGTGTCACTCCTAAGATATGACAAAGTAAAATTTCAACTTCTAAGCGTGGTAAATTTTTAACCGCTTTTTCGAGAAGAGTCTGTATAGTTGTCATAATTATTTATCGGAGTCCAAGATTTATCTTGGACGTCCAAACTAAAGTTTGGACTCCAGACCCAAAAATCCAACATAATGGCTAACTTTATTAGCATTATCCTTGATAGCACAAATAGTTAACCAACCTCTCCAAATACTTCCATCCTTCCGCTTGTTGATTATTTTCCCATGCCAGTATCCATTCGTCATAACCGCATCCCACATTGCCTGAAAAAATGAACTATCATATTGTCCTGAAGTGACTAAACTGGGATTTTTGCCTAAAACTTCTTCTTCTCTGTACCCAAACAAATCAAGATAAGCCTGATTGACTTTGATGATATTAACATGAGCATCAGTCATCACAATACCGACATGATTGCATTGAAAAATCATATCAACAAGCTGGTTTTCACTCTTCAAATACTTGAGCATCAAATGAGTTTTTATCCGTGCCAATAATTCATTTCTATTGATGGGCTTACAAATATAATCATTGGCGCCGATTTCTAAACCGGATACAATATCTGAAGTTTCATTCTTCGCCGAGATCAGCAGCACAGGTAATTCATTAGCAGAGCAAGTTTCACGGATTTTCAAAGTCAACTCATAACCGTTCATCACTGGCATAACCACATCCAATAAAATCAAATCCGGTTTGAGTCCCGCTTCAAGTTTTGCTAAAGCTTCTGGGGCAGAAGCTGCCGTGCTAATCGTATATTCAGCGAGGGACAGATACATCATAAAAAGTTCCAGAGTCAGGGGATCATCATCAACAATGAGTATCTTGAAAGAGGCCATTTTTGGCACCGCTTTGCTTTTCTGGACCACTTGATTGTCAACAATCTCATCAGCAAGGGGCAAAATAAAAGTAAATCGTGAGCCACTCCCCAAAGTTGATTCAACAAAAATACTGCCCTCTTGTAATTCGATCAATTGTTTTGTGAGATTTAAGCCTAAACCAGTCCCCCCATAAGAACGAGTGAGAGAACCATCAACTTGTTCAAAAGACTCAAAAATTCTCTCGAATTTCTCGGCAGGAATCCCAATCCCCGTGTCAGAAATGGTGACGGCTAGATAAAAATCGTTATCCTTATGATCAGTATCGAGTTTTTGATAGTCAACTTTTTCCAGTGTTGTTGGATCTAAGGGTGCCTTTATTTCACGTTCAATGTTTCTACACACCACTTCAGCACTCACTTTGACATGACCACCCTGCTGAGTAAACTTAATTGCATTACCTATCAGATGATATAAAATCTGTTGTACCCGATTTTCATCAGCTCTGACCAGAGGTAGATTATCGGGAATGGCATTAATGAATTCTAGTGCTTTTTCATCCAACAACGTTTCATGTAGGGAAAAGATAATGCGGCTCATCTCCTGCATATTAACCGCTTTTAAATTCAATTCAATATTTTTGTGTTGCAGCCTAGAGAAATCCAACAAATCATTAACGATATTGTTTAATTTGTGTCCACTTTGGACAATAATAGAGAACAATTCTTTGTGTTTGTCAGACAATTCACTTTTAAGCATATCATATAAATATTCAGACAAGCCAAGAATAGCATTCAGGGGAGTCCGTAACTCATGGGAGACATTGGCTATCAATTCATTTTTGAATTTGTCAAGTTGTTGTAATTTTGCGTTTTGTTCTGTCAGTACTTTTTCCTGTTTATAGGTATAAAGTGCGTCTTGAATCGTTCGCTTCAATTCATCTGCTTGCCAAGGCTTGCTTATATAAGCATAAAGTTTTGCATCGTTTATAGCATGACCGACTGCCTCAAGATTCGCTTGTCCGGTGAGCATAATATTGATAGTTTTGGGTAAGCGGGCATGAATGCGCTTTAGCAATTCGTCACCCTTAATATTGGGCATCATGTAATCCGCAATCACGACAGGCAACTCGTTTGAGTTTTCTAGCAATTCTTCGATTAATGTCAAAGCATCTTCACCGCTTTCAGCGAGTTCAATGCGATAATCATTACCGAATGCTTTATGGAGTTCGATTTCCAGACTTTCGAGTATTGTTGGTTCATCATCAACACATAAAATGACTTGCTTAGACATGACTTTTTCCTTTTATTTGATAGACTTGTCCGTGAATAACCAGTCAAAACCAGACCTGGCAGGTTAAACCCAAACCTGCCAGGTCAAAATCAAAACCCGAGCTTGTGACTTTGACCTGGCAGGTTTTCTTTTCAACCTGCCAGGTCTGGTTTTGATGATTTTGATGATTTTATTTTTTATTGACGAACAAGTCTGATGCTCTCGCCCAGTGGCAAAAACACCATAAATGTCGTTTTGCCTAATCTACTTTCCACTTCAATTTTACCTGCATGTTTATCAATAATTCGTCTCACAATATCCAACCCCAAACCGCTCCCTTCACCCGCCCCTTTAGTCGTAAAAAATGGCTCAAAGATTTTAGCTTGAATATCTGGTGGGATACCTTTCCCACTATCAGTGATACTCACTTGGATTTGATCTCCTTGTCGCAATACAGTGATCGTTAAAGTCCCCTTATACGCCATCGCTTGTAAGGCATTATGAATGAGATTTAGCCAAACTTGATTTAAATCATCAGGATAGCACAATATTGGCGGTAATTCTTCATAGTTTTTATTAACTAATACACCCGATTTCAGTTGATTATGATAAAGAGTTAAAGTCGTTTCAATCCCTTCAATAATATTGGCTTGTACTTTTTTAGCTGAAGAATCAAAACGGGCAAAATTTTTGAGCGCGAATACTACTTTAGTGGTGCGATCTGATGCCATTTTAATGGTTTGTACGCTTTTTCGCAAACTGGCTAATTGATAAGCCTTTTCTAATATTTGTTGGCTATTCCTCTCTTTTAACAAAGGTAAAAATGGAGTCATATTTTCATAATCATAAATACCAATACCAATCAGTAACATGGCTTTTGTCTCTCTATCCTCAATCGCGTGTTTTTCTAATTCACTAATGAGAATATTTTTCAAGCGGCGTTTTTCTTTAATAGATAAAGTTGTGTTAATTATGTCAATTTGAAAGTTTTTTTGAAGTAAATTTAAAAAAAATTGCTGTTCGGCTTGCGAAAGCTGTTTAAAAAAGCTCGGTAACTGAAATAATGTGCTATTCAAAAAATCAGCAAGATTGCCTACTGAGGATCGAATAGCACCCAATGGCGTATTGATTTCATGGGCAACGCCAGCAATCAATTTACCGAGAGCAGCCATTTTTTCCGATTGAACCAGTTCATCTTGGGTAGCTTTCAGATCATCAAGCGTTTGGGACAGTTTTTCTGTACGTTCAGCTACTTTATTCTCTAACTCTTCATAAAAATAGGCATTTTGAATGGAAATGGCAATTTGAGCGGATAATAATTCTACGATTTCTACACGTTCTGGCGTAAAAGCAGAGGGGCTCAAATTATTTTCTAAATACAAAATACCGATTAATTGACCTGTATATTTCAGGGGCACACATAACACGGATTGAATTTGATGCATAGAAATGTGAGGATCGTGGATAAATCTACCTTCAATGGCAGCATTATTTAATACAACGGGGCATTGTGTGTAAACGACATAATGGATGATGCTCATTGGCAATTTTTTTTGAAGAGGAATAGATTGCAATACTTTAACCTCAGAACGATCAAAATGGCTTTCTGCTTGGATAAACCACTGCTCATGCTGAGGTAGTAGCAAAAAACCTATCTCCGCCCCCCCATTTTCAATCACAATTTTCATCATTTTTTTTAATAAATCCCTCAATACAATTTCCTGAGATAGCGTTTGAGAGGCTTTTATTATACTGTTGAAATCTAACAATGTGGACGGTTCAACATCATTGGTTGTTCTAAAATTATTATCGCTTTTTAGTGTCAGAGCACTCTCTTGATTGTCTGATTGCATATTATTATATATCTAAAAGTCTAGTACAACGGATTGGGGGAATAAACGGATTGTTAAATACTAAATAAAATAGCAGAAACCATTTTTCAAACAGGCACTGCCACAATCCGTTTATTCCCCTAATCCGTTGTACTAAATAACCTTCCTCAACGCCTGAAGAAACACCTCATTTTCTGAGGGCAAGCCAATAGACACTCTCAAATACTGCGACATTCCGCCACCAAGAGGGCGCGTAATCACACCTTGACGCAGCAACAATTCATAAATTTTGCGACCATCATCAACATCGACTGCCAAAAAATTACCCAATGACGGAATATAAGATAAACCCATTTTATCAAAAGCTTGCCTCATTTCTTGCAGACCAGCACGATTTAAAGCAATACTTTTTTTAAGATATTCACCATCATCCAAAGCAGCACTGGCAGCAACAAGCGCAATAGAATTAACATTAAAAGGCTGCCGCACTCGATTCACTAAATCAGCCACATCAGCATGAGAAATTGAATAACCCACTCGTAGCCCAGCTAAACCATAAGCTTTTGAAAAAGTTCGAGTCACTATCAAATTAGGAAACTCAGATATCCACTCTAAACTATTAGGATAATTAGGATTATCAATCGCATACTCAAAATAAGCCTCATCCACCACAACAAATACCGATTCAGGCACTGCCTCTAAAAAAGCCTTTAGGCTGCTTTTATCAAGCCAAGTACCAGTAGGATTATTCGGATTCGCTATAAATATTAAGCGAGTATCATCACAAATCGCCGCCTGCATCGCACTTAAATCATGTCCCCAATTTTTCGCCGAAGTGACAATAGAGCGGGCACCAATAGCTTGCGTCACCATAGGATAAACAACAAAGGCATGTTCAGAAAAAATAACCGACTGTGCTTGAGTCACAAAAGTACGCGCAATCAATTCAAGCACATCATTAGAGCCATTACCCAAAGTAATCATATCCATATCTACATGATACTTTTGTGCTAAAGCTTTTTTCAGCACAAAGCCATCGGGATAACGCGCAATATCTTTTAAACTGCCTTGCACAGCCTCAAGCACCCGTGGACTTGGACCAAGAGGATTCTCATTTGAAGCCAACTTAATTGCATTTTTTATGCCATATTCTCGTTCTAACTCTTCAATGGGTTTACCCGGTTGATAGGGACGTAAACCTTGAACACCGGGCGTAGCAAATTTAATCATGTTATCAGTTATCATTTCTCATTATTCTTTTAAAACACGGCACGAGGATAAGAGCCAAGATGTTTAATTAAAGAAGTATGGTTTTCTAAAACTTGCAAAGCATTCGCAACAGCCGGCTCTTTGACATGCCCCTCAATATCAACAAAAAAAACATATTCCCAAATACCTTGCCGCGAAGGGCGCGACTCAATGCGCGTCAGACTCACATTATTTTTAGCAAATGGCTCAAGCAAATGAAATAACGCCCCCGCTTTATTCGCACTGGACAATAACAACGACGTTTTATCATTACCCGTAGGCGGTGGCACTTGTTGTCCAAGCACCGCAAAACGAGTCGTATTATCCACATCATCCTCAATCCGTGAAGCCACCACCTGTAATTTATAAATCTCAGCCGCCATCTCTCCTGCAATCGCCGCAGCACCCGACTCATTAGTCGCACGACGCGCCGCCTCTGCATTACTATTGACAGCAATGCGCTCTATCGTAGGCAACTGATTATCCAACCACCCGCGACATTGGGCAAAAGATTGTTGATGGGCATAAATTCGCCTAACCTGTGCCAATTCACTCTCCCTTGAAAGTAAATGATGATGAATCGGCAACTCAATTTCACTGCAAATTTTCAACCGTGTTTTTATAAAACAATCTAAAGTTTGATTGACACCACCTTCTGTGGAATTTTCCACCGGCACCACACCATAAAAAGCCGTGCCCGCCTCAACTTCACGAAATACCTCATCAATCGTTTGTAGCGGGATCATTTGTGCCGCATGTCCAAAATGTTTACAGACAGCGGCTTGTGAATAGGTACCAGCAGGACCTAAAAAGGCAACCTTAAGTGGTTTTTGTAGCGCTAAACAGCCCGACATAATTTCTCGAAAAATCTGCGTCAGGGTATCATTTGATAAGGGACCTTGATTACGTGCTATCACCTGACGCAAAATTTCCGCTTCACGCTCTGGGCGATAAAAAATGGGATTTTCCTCTTGAGCAGATTTCGCCCGTGCGACTTGCTCCGCTAAGCGGGCACGTTCGCTTATAAGTTCTTGAATTTGTAAATCTAATTTATCAATACGAGTACGAATGTCGGATAAGTTAAACATGATATTAAAGTTTTTTCTGCTCCAATCCAAGTGCATACAAGCTATTTTTACTAACCCCAGTGATTTCACTGGTCAACTTAGCGGCCTTTTTCAGCGGTAACTCTTTGCCTAATAAGTGAAAAATCCGCTTGACTTCTGGACTCAAAACATTATCATCAGGCGGCGGTGCGCCTTGCACAACTAACACAAATTCACCTTTTTGCCGCCCCACCCCTAACCACTTGACTATGCCCTCCAAGCTGTCCCGATAAACCGTTTCAAACACTTTACTTAATTCTTTCACCAAAACCGCCTCCCGCTCTTGACCAAAACTTTGCACCATATCATTGAGACTGTCAAGCAAACGGTGTGGCGCCTCATAAAATACCAAAGTCCTCGTTTCATGCGCCAAATTTTCTAGGCGTTGCCGACGGGCAACCGCTTTCGCCGGTAAAAAACCCTCAAACACAAAACGATCAGCCCGAAAACCAGCCACAGAAAGAGCACTGATTAAAGCAGAAGGACCAGGAATCGGTACAACCCGAATTTGCACAGCCAGAGCACTTTGTATCAAATAACACCCCGGATCGCTAATCAACGGCGTTCCGGCATCACTGATCAAGGCAATATTCTCACCAAGCTGTAAACGTTGCAATAAAGCGCTGGACTGTTGCCGCTCATTATGCTCATGTAAAGACTGATAAATGGTAGTGATCCCAAAATGCTTTAATAAATGGCGACTATGACGGGTATCTTCAGCAGCAATGAGATCAACTTCACGCAAAACAGATTGCGCCCGTGGACTGAAATCTTGTAAATTGCCAATTGGGGTGGCAACGACATAAAGTACACCATTCGACACAACACACTTTCCTTTATATTTGTTATAGTATTTAAAGGAGTCCAAGATTTATCTTGGACATCCTTTTTGTTCCATCCCATAGCAGGTATTTAAACATGAAATATAGTCTGTTTATAGCATTTATTCTCTTTTATTCAAAACTGGTTATTGCGGCAAGCCCGTGCCAAAACACGCCAGATGGCAATGTCGCCGTCAAAAATGGACAAATCACTTGTAAAGTTATTCTAAATGAACCATTTCCGCCCTCTGAGAAAATGCTGAGTCACCTCATTCAAAGGGTGATAGTCGAAGCGGACATTAACTACAGCGTGCTGGAGGTGCTCTCCCAATTAACCGCCCACCCCAACAGGGTGACTCTACCACAACCCCAGGCGATGGTTGTAAAGCTGCTCATATACAACAACGAATTACCCATCAAGCTGAATGTGCAACCTCTTTACCGGCTCAAAAACGGCAATATTTCCCTTTGCAATTTAGAAGTTATCGGCTTTGAGCCAAGAGTCACTCAACTAAAGAGTCCTTATTTACCCGCTTGGTTAGCAACGGGTTTGCAAAATTACATCAATCGAGACTCAAATATTAGAAATACAGCGATTTTAAGAGCGCGAGAAGTGCTGCCACAAATAAAATCGTATCTCCGGTGTCCTTGAGGTTCAAGAATAAACGGATTGTGGCAGTAGCGGTTTTAAAAAGGGTTTTAGTAATTTTCACCACCCCCCAATCCGTAAGCGTAGGGTCAATGCCATTAAGTTAAGGGCTGACACGCAGGTCAGCCCCTACCAAACCCCACGTCTTTCGTGGCTGTAGGGGCGAACCTGCGTGTTCGCCCTGGCTTAACTTAATGGCATTGAAGCGTAGGGTGCGTCCCACGCACCAATTTCCTTCTAACCTACCTAATAAGCGGTGCGTAGGACGCACCCTACACTTGCTTAACATATTAATTTTATTTGTTTTTTTTTATGAAAACTCGTGTTGCATTTTTGCAATGAGGGTGATAAGATTAACCGTGATTTTTAGTAGGGGCAATCCCTAGTGGTTGCCCTAAGATGTTCAATTATTCAATTAAGGAGATTATCAATCTTGAAAAAACCTTATTTTGGCTTGTTAATATTGTGTTTAATGTCACCTTTGGCGCAAGCTGCAACTGACTGCGCTGCTGTTACTGAAATCCCATCGACGGAGTGTGAAGTTCTTGTGACTTTATATAATAGTACGGATGGTGCTAATTGGAAAGATCACAGCGGGTGGCTTGAGACTAATACGCCTTGTAGTTGGGATAAAGTGACATGTAGTGCTGGACATGTGTCGGAGCTCAAACTGTATTACAACCAACTCAGCGGTACAATTCCACCGGAATTGTCTCTGTTGAGCCATTTGACAGTTCTCTCTCTGTCTCGCAACGAACTCAGCGGTACAATTCCACCGGAATTGTCTCTGTTGAGCCATTTGACAGTTCTCTATCTGTCTCGCAACGAACTCACCGGTACAATTCCACCGGAATTGTCTCTGTTGAGCAATTTGACAGGTCTCTATCTGTCTCGCAACGAGCTCACCGGTACTATTCCAGCGGAATTGGCTCAGTTGAGCAATTTGACAGTTCTCTATCTGTATTCCAACCAACTCAGCGGTACAATCCCACCGGAATTGGCTCAATTGAGCAATTTGACAGAGCTCTATCTGTACGACAACCAACTCAGCGGTACAATCCCGCCAGAATTGGCTCAATTGAGCAAATTGACAATTCTCTGGCTGGAGAACAACCAACTCAGCGGTACTATCCCACCGGAATTGGGTAATTTGAGCAATTTGAAATATCTCGATCTGCATTCCAACCAACTCAGCGGTACTATCCCACCGGAATTGGCTCAGTTGAGCAAGTTAAGAACTCTCTATCTGTCTGACAACCAACTCTGCGGAAAAATCCCATCTGAGTTAATGAATTTGACGAATTTGAAGTCGTCACCATATGGTATAAGATTACAAAACAACAACCTAATCAATTCTGACACAACATATCCCGCTAACTTTACTGCTTGGCTTGATGAAAAAAACCCGGTTTGGCGTAATCAAGTATCACCATCCTACTGTAGTTTGTTGCACTTTTCAACGACGAACTATAATGTCAATGAAGGAGAAGGCACCACAACTATTCCCATAACTCATACAGGAAATAATCAAGGAGCCATCTCTACAAATTACACCAGCACCGATGGCACTGCCACAGCCGGCAACGATTACACACAAACCACAGGAACATTATCTTGGGGAGATGGTGACTTAGTTGACAAAACCATCACAATAGCTATTACCGATGACGGCGACTCTGAAGGAAATGAAACTTTCACAATCACCCTAACTGATCCAATTAGTGGAGAGAGTTTAGACAATGCCACAGTCACTATTCTCGACAATGACACCACACTCGTCACCCTAGCCGAATTCACAGCGACGGCATTAGAAAATGCGAACAGTGTGGAATGGCAAACCACTACTGAGCTTGACAATGCCGGATTTCATCTATGGCGTGCTACAGGCGAAGGGTGGAAATATGGAGATTATTCAACAGTCATAAGACTAACAGAACAACTCATGCCAGCCCAAGGCGACTTTAGCGTCTATTCTTATATAGATACCTGGCTCGAAACGGGCCTCACCTATTATTATGGCTTAGAAGATATTGACTTAAATGGTCAAAGTACCTTCCATTGGGATTTGATAGATTCTGCGACAGCAAGGTAGTGCAGCTTGCAACTGATGTTACGCATTGAATTTTCCTTTGTGCCTGTCATTTCTTTGAACATTTGAGTGCGTAACATCAGTTATTAAACTGACTGAGAAATAATCAAATTAATCATTTTAACGGTCGCCTCAATCGCCGCCATATTTTGATCAGGATTAATGCCCCTTGTTGTAAACGAGCTTTGTTGCTCCTTTTTTGGCAATTGCCAAGTGATCGTTGCTTGAACCAATGCGTCGGTTTTACCACCCGCCGGGATAGTGACTTCATAATCCACTAATTGTGGTACCGGTATCTGGAATTTTTTTAATATTTCTCGCAGCGCATTCATAAAAGCATCATAGCCACCATCGCCGTGTGCATAAGCTTCCATTTTTTTGCCTTGATAAACACATTGTAGTGCCGCTACGGCTTTCAGTTCATAAGTCGAATTGATGGAACAGTGCAGCAATTGAAACGGGTGAGTTTGAGGCGTTTCAAAAATGTCGCGGATTAAATAAGGCAAGTCTTCGGTGGTAACGACTTCTTTTTTGTCGCCCAATTCAATAATTTTCTGTAACAGAACTTTCTTTTTTTCTTCAGGCAGTTCAATTGAGAGTTCTTTTAAACTCATTTCTAAGTTGGCTTTACCAGACAGCTTGCCAAGAGCATATTTTCTTTTTCTATCAAAACGTTTTGGCACCAATCGGTTGCCATATAAATTGCCTTTTTTATCGCCATCGGCATGAATCCCCGCCGTTTGGGTAAAAACATTTTTGCCATAGATGGGTTTATTATTTGCCATCCGTTGCCCAGAAAATATTTCAATTGTGCGTGATATTTTGTGGAGTTTCTTTTCATCCACATTACATCTGACGGATAAAAAATCTTTAATGCCCACCACCACTTCATCTAATGGCGCATTCCCAGCCCGTTCTCCCATTCCATTGACTGTCGCATGAATGCCTTTTATCCCCGCTTTGACAGCCGCCAGTGCATTCGCCGTCGCCAGTCCATAATCATTGTGGGCATGAAAATCAAAATGTACCCCCGGATATTTATTGACGACTGTAGAGATATATTCATAAGTGTCAAAAGGATTAAAAATGCCCAAGGTATCGGGCAATAAAATTCTGTTAACCGGCAGCGTTAATAATTCATCAATCAAATAATAAACATAATCGGGTGAGGTTTTAATGCCATTGGAAAAATCTTCCAAATAAATATTGACTTCAATCTCATTTTCGGCAGCATAAAGCACGGTTTCTCGAATATCTTGTGCATGTTGCTCAGGTTTTTTTCTCAGTTGCTCGGTACAATGTTTATGCGAGCCTTTTGTCAACAAATTGACTCGTTTAATACCAACAGACTTTGCCCAGTCAACCGATTTATTTTTGTCAACAAAACTCAAAATTTCAAATCTATTAACCAGATTAGCGGATTTTGCCCACTCTAACATTTTGATAACCGATTTTTTTTCACCTTCTGAGACTCTGGCAGATGTAACTTCTAAGCGATCAACTTTGACTTCGGTTAGCAAAATCTTAGAAATCGTTAACTTGTCTTCCGGTGTGTAAGAGACATTCTGCATTTGCTCACCGTCTCTTAAGGTGGTATCCATGATTTCAATAGGTGCTTTGATCAATTTATTTTCCTGTCTTTTTACGTTTTGAAAGTTGACTACAAATGCCGATACAATTTAGCCTCTTGCAAAATTGTAATCGCAATTTCTTCCACAGACATATTCGTGGTATTCACAAATGGAATGCCTTCTTGTCGATAGATCAATTCGGCGCGTTGCGCTTCAAATTTACATTGTTTTAAACTGGCGTATTTGCTATCAGGATAGCGTTTGCTACGAATTTGGTGTAAGCGTTCGGCTGAGATGCTTAAGCCGAATAACTTGTCGCGGAATTTTTTTAGGGACTTAGGGAGGTAGGATATATCTACATCTGTGTCTGTTAATGGATAGTTGGCTGTGTGGATGCCGTAGCGTAAAGATAAGTAAAAGCACGCCGGAGTTTTTCCTGAGCGAGAGACACCGATTAATATGATTTGTGCCTCATCATAATGTTTAAGGCTGCCACCATCATCATGATTGATAGTGAAATTGAGTGCATCAATCCGTGAAATGTATTTAGAAAAATTACCCATGCCATGTGAACGCCCTATGGCATGTGTTGCTGTGCTTTGTAATTCTTGTTCTAATTGTGGCGTAAAAGTTTCAAAAAAGTCTATCAAAAAGCCGTCGCTATCTTTGATAATTTCTTTGAGTTGAGGCGCCATCAAGGTGCTGAATATGAGGGGAGGAGCACCATTTTTTTGTTTAGCTAAGTTAATTTGTTCTTTTACCTCTTCAGCTTTTTCTATGCTATTAATAAAAGGACAGCTATTTTCTTTAAAACGGATGGATTCAAATTGGGTTAATAAACTATGCCCTAAAGTTTCTGCTGTAATTGCGGTGCTGTCTGAGAGGAAAAATACTGTTCTAAGAATTGTCATAAGGATAATCCTGTCTCGTTCCAACCCGGGTGCCTTGGAAAAATAGACTTGTCCGTCAATAAAAAGTCAAAACCAGACCTGGCAGGTTAAAGGTCAAACCCATAAAAATCCGAGTGTTTTTGACCTGGCCAGGTCTGGTTTTTATTTTAATAATAATTAATTAATTAGCCATGCCAGCCATATGAAACCATGTCTCAACCAAGCTATCTGGATTAAGCGAAATACTCGTTATTTTTTCTTCCATCAACCATTTAGCTAAATCTGGATAATCAGAGGGACCTTGTCCACAAATACCAACATATTTTCCTTTTTTCTGACAAGCCGTAATGGCCATTTTTAACATTTTTTTCACGGCTGGATTACGTTCATCAAATGCACTGGCGACTAAGGCGGAATCACGATCTAAGCCTAAAGTCAATTGAGTTAAGTCATTGGAACCAATAGAAAAGCCATCAAAGTACTGTAAAAACTCTTCGGCTAAGACAGCATTAGAAGGCAATTCGCACATCATGAGCACACGTAAGCCATCTTTTCCGCGTTCTAAGCCATTATCCTTGAGTAAGTCAATCACTTGGCTAGCGATCTTCACGGTGCGTACAAAGGGAATCATGATTTCTACATTATCTAATCCCATCTCATTGCGGACTTTTTTGATGGCTTGACATTCAAGTTCAAAACAGGGGCGGAATGATTTGGAGACGTAGCGAGAAGCGCCCCGAAAACCAATCATGGGATTTTCTTCATTAGGCTCATAGCGAACACCTGCCAGTAAATTGGCGTATTCATTGGATTTGAAATCGGACAGACGCACAATCACCGGTTTCGGGAAAAAGGCGGCGGCTAAGGTGCTAATGCCTTCTGACAATTTGTCAACATAAAATTTAACAGGATCATCATATCCCTGCATTCTTTCTTTGATTACTGCTTGTAAATCAGCCGGTAATAAATCAAACTCCAATAAAGCCTTAGGGTGGATACCAATACTGCTATTAATAATGAATTCCAAACGCGCTAAGCCAATCCCAGCGTTAGGCATCATGGAAAAATCAAAGGCGCGGGTGGGATTGCCAATATTCATCATGACTTTAACGTCTAAGTCTGGCATTTTCCCGGTATTCATTTTTTGAAGTTCAAAATCGAGATTGCCCTCATAAACGTGTCCCGTTTCACCCTCAGCACAGGAAACGGTGACGGCTTGATTGTTAGCAATGGTGTCAGTCGCATTACCACAACCAACCACAGCGGGTACCCCTAATTCTCGCGCAATAATCGCGGCATGACAAGTACGCCCACCGCGATTAGTTACAATCGCACTGGCGCGTTTCATCACCGGTTCCCAATCCGGATCGGTCATGTCAGTTACTAAAACATCACCCGCTTGGACTGAATCCATTTCACTGATGTCCTTCAATACTTTCGCTTGCCCACTGCCAATTTTTTGCCCAATCGCACGTCCTTCACTTAAAATATTACTGGTTTCTTTCAAATGGAAACGCTCAATAATTTGCACATTATCTCGGCTTTTGACCGTTTCAGGACGAGCTTGCACAATGTACAATTTACCCTCTTCACCGTCTAAAGCCCATTCAATATCCATTGGGCGACCATAATGTGTTTCAATGGTGACGGCTTGTTTGGCTAACTCATGTAATTGGGCATCATTTAAGCAAAATTGACCACGTTCTTCAGGACTGGTTTTAACAATCTCAGTGGTTTTGCCGTGTTCCTTGTTATCAGTATAAACCATTTTGGTTTCTTTGCTACCCATTGCACGACTGAGGACAGCAAAGCGATTATTGCGTAGTGCCGGTTTATAAAGATAAAATTCATCTGGATTAACTGAGCCTTGCACAACGGTTTCGCCTAAACCATAGGCACCCGTGATAAAAACCACATCTGAAAAACCTGATTCAGTGTCTAAAGTGAACATGACTCCACTGGTACCCGATTCACTTTTGACCATGCGTTGGATGCCAGCGGATAAAGCGACTTCGCTGTGTTCAAAATCTTGATGTACCCGATAGGAAATGGCGCGATCATTATATAAGGACGCAAAAACGTGTTTGATGGCAGTCAGCACCGCCTCTAATCCACGTACATTGAGAAAAGTTTCTTGTTGTCCCGCAAAAGAAGCATCAGGTAAATCTTCTGCTGTAGCAGAGGAACGCACTGCAACGGCTAATTCTCTATCCGCACTCATTTTTTCATAAGCTTGAGTTACATCTTGTAATAAATCAGCTTGTAAGTCTGCATCTAATACCCATTGACGTACCATTGCGCCCGTTTTAACCAAGGCATCAACATCGTTGACATCTAACTCGGCCAATTTTTCGTTAATACGTGTGGTTAAATTATTATGCAGTAAAAAGGTTTGGAAAGCATGAGAAGTCGTCGCAAAACCACTTGGTACACTGACACCGGCTTGAGATAAATTAGAAATCATTTCACCGAGTGACGCATTTTTACCGCCCACTTTATCGACATCGTTCATACCCAGTTGATCAAACCAGATGATATTTTCTGTCATAGAACACCTCAACTTATTAAGTAAATACAAAACTATGAATTTTAAGGTATGTTAGAGTCCAAAGCTAAAGCTTTGGACTCCAAGTACTTAGATTAAATTTGAATTACTTACGCTGACATTGTGCAGAATTGTGGCAAGAACAATGACTACCACATCCGCCCCCTTCTTCTCGTGCGGGACCAAATTCAGGGTGTTTCATGGCATACCAGCGTGCCAGGTGTTGTACAAAAACCCAAGCCAGTACAATACATAAAGTAAAGCTCATTGCGATTAAATAGTTCATTTGAAGTCTAACCCCGCAAAGCCCATAAAACTTAAGGATAATAATCCCGCCAACATTAGGCTTAAAGCGGCACCTTGGCTAACGGTTGGTACATTGGCTAAATCTAATTTTTCTCGTAAGCCTGCCATCAGTACGATGGCTAATATAAAGCCAGCACCTGCCCCTAAGCTATAGGCTAAGGATTGCAGAAAATTGTATTCTTTGGCGGTTTGAAATAAAGCCAAACCTAAAATGGCACAATTAGTGGTAATCAAAGGTAAAAAAATACCCAAGGCACGAAATAAGTTCGGACTTAACCTTTTCATGCTCATTTCAATCAATTGTACAGCCGAAGCAATCACGGCGATGTAGCTGATTAGACGTAAAAATTCAATATCAAAGGCGACTAGAAATATATTGAGAAAATAGGCGCACATTGAACTGACTAACATCACTAAAGTAGTGGCAAGCCCCATATACCACGCGGTTTGTAATTTACCTGATACGCCTAAAAAGGGACAAATGCCTAAAAATAATGCCAGTACAAAGTTATTCATTAAAAAGGCATTAATAAAAATAAAAGATAAAGATTCGCTTTGCATTTGATCAGTTCCTATTACTAACTAAGCGGGCGTTTTTTCAGTGACACTGACAGATTTTTGTTTTTCTTTTAGCCAGTTAAATAACAATAACCAAGCCCCTAACACAAAAAATCCTCCCGGGGGTAGTACCATAACCACCCAAGGTTGAAAATCGGCACCCATGATTGAAAAACCTAATAAAGTACCATTACCTAACAATTCGCGTACTGAACCCAAACACAATAAAGCGATGGTAAAACCGATTCCCATACCCAAAGCATTGACTAAAGACTTTAATAAGGGATTTTTTGAGGCATAAGCTTCAGCACGACCTAAAATAATACAGTTCACTACAATGAGTTGAATAAAAGCCCCCAAAGCATTGTATAATTCCAAGCTAATTGCTTGAATCACATAATCTGTGATGGTGACAAAAGTCGCAATAATAACAATATAAGCGGCAATACGGACTTCCTTTGGAATAAAAGCCCGAAATAATGACACCAAAGCACTCGAACAAAGTAAGACAAAAGTGGTGGCTATTCCCATCGCCAGTCCATTGATGACCGAATTGGTGACGGCTAATACTGGACACATACCCAATAACATGACAAAAACTGGATTTTCTCGCCAGATTCCCGCCAAAAAAGTATCCACCGTGATGTCATCAGCTTTTGCTTGTCGTGCGTGCTTCATAATGGCTTCTCCTGCTATTTCTGACTGCCCTGATCAGAGCTGAATTTTTCTACATGCGCTTGTAATATGGGCAATAAAATCTGTGCGCTGTGATTCAAAGCCTTTCCAACCGCTTTAGATGAAACGGTTGCCCCAGAAATCGCATCAATCTGCCAAGGCGCTGTTTTTTCGCCATGCTTAACAGTCACAATAGCATTTTTTAAACCATTGCCTTCATCATTCAATTTGGCATCTAAAGCAATGAAATTTTCTAAGAACATTTCATCTTTTATGATTTTATCCCCCAAGCCGGGCGTTTCTGCCATTTTGATGACACTAATACCAGTAATACACTGGCAACTGGGGCTATAACCATAAAGTAAACGAATCATATCAGCATAACCTTGTGCGGCTGCTTCGGCAGCAATGCCTTTTAATTGGCCTTTTTTGTCGTAAACCGCATAAATAGGAATACTGCCCTCTTGCTTTTCAGTCAACAACTCATTGGCAGTCACAAAAAAATTACGCCGTATTTCTCCACCGGGAACAACTTTGAAAACTGACTTTTCAATTAATTCGCGTTTATTTTTTTCAATGGGTTCTAAAGTCAAATGAAACACAAACACGACTAAAAAACCAGATAGCATAGAAATGAGCCCTAAACTCAGAATCATTTTAGAACTGGAAGTGCGTTGGCTTTGTTTATCCATGATTTTTCTACTTTTTTACACTGCCATAAATACGTGGTTGTGTAATGGCTTCAATTAATGGAACAGCGGCATTGCCCAATAGAATGGCATACATAATCCCCTCAGGCAAGCCCCCAAATAAGCGAATCATCACGGTGACAAATCCGATTAAAAAACCATATAACAAAACGCCATAAGGGGTGAGAGGGGCTGTCACCATGTCTGTCGCCATAAAAACCGCCCCTAACATTAAACCACCAGAAAACAACATAAAAAAGGGATCAGGACCAGCATCAAACAACGCCGAGACTATAAATGTAGTCAATAAAATCGTTGCCGGAATACGCCAGTTCAACATGTTACGAAAAGCTAAATAAAGCCCACAGACTAAAATCAGTAGGGCAGAGCCTTCACCTAAAGAACCCGCCGTCATACCGGTGAAGAAATCCATATTGGCGGTCTCAACTCCCGCAAACTTAAACAGCCCCAAAGGCGTTGCTCCGCTAAAACTATCAATCTTTAATCCTTCAAGCCAGCCTGTCACCGGTGTTGGCAAGGAAAAAGGAAAGGTCAGCGTAGAGGGAATAAATTCCACAAAACGATTCACCAGATAAGGCGGCGTCCAAGTGGTTATCGCCACTGGAAAAGCGGCTTGAACAAAGGCTCTACCAACTAAAGCCGGATTAAACACACTAAATCCCAAACCACCAAACATGACTTTTCCCATTCCAATTGCTATAAAACCAGCAACAGCCCCCATCCATAAAGGAAACCCGGGGGGTAAAGTCAGGGCTAATAATAAACCAGTAATGACTGCACTATAGTCATTGAGGGTATTTTCTTTATCGCCTAAGTAATTAAAAAAGGCTTCCGTTAATAAGCAACTACCTGTCACAAAAATCAGTAACAACAAGGCACTGATGCCAAACTGATAAATGGCAAAAGCACATAAGGGTAGTAAAGCATAAACCACATGACGCATAATATCATTCACATGCGTGCCAGTTTTAATATGCGGCGAGGTGCGTATTTCTATTTGTTGTGGCATAAATCATCTCATTTAGCTGCTTTTTCCCGATTAATAGATTTAGCAATTCTAAAATATTGGACTAAAGGTATATTGGATGGACACACATAACTACAACAACCACATTCAAAACAATCCATTAAATGATATTGTTTTGCCATGGTTTCATAATATCGTTTTGCCGCTAGTTGTCCTAACATGGATGGGTTTAACAATACCGGACAAGCGTCAACACAACGAGCACATTTAATACAAGGATAAATTTTCTCGCTACTATCTTGTGCTGCGCCTTGATTTAAAACCAATAAACCAGACACTTGTTTAAGAACCGGTACATCCAAGAATGAGACTGTACTGCCCATCATGGGTCCACCAAATATCATATAACCACTATCATCTGCGACCCCAATTTGTTCTAAAATAAAACGTAAAGGTGTCCCTAAAGGCACGATATAATTGCCCGGTTTTTTAATGCCTGGACCAGTGATGGTAATCAGACGTTCAATCAAGCCTTGCGTTTGTGGTAATAACTGACCTAATTCAGCCAAGGTGGCAACGTTTTGAACAACTGCACCTATTTGAAATGGAAAACCACCCGAGGGCACTTCACGCCCTAATAAGACTTTGATCAATAATTTTTCAGAGCCTTGTGGATATTTTGTTTGAACCGGTTCAACCTTAATATCATCAATGTCAGCATAATGGGCTTGTAAGCTTTTAATCGCCTCCATCTTATTGTCTTCTATGCCAACAATAGCCCGTTTTGCTCCGCTGGCTTTCATCGCAATGCGAATGCCTTGCAATAATTGCTCTGGATGTTCGCGCATTAACCTATCGTCAGTGGTGAGATAGGGCTCACATTCACAACCGTTGACAATCAAAGTATCGACTTCATGCCCCGCTGGGATTTTTAACTTGGCATGACTCGGAAAACCGGCACCACCTAAGCCCACCATACCGCTATCTTGTATGGCTTGAAGTAATTCTTCCTGAGTCAGTGTTTCAATATCACGAGGCATCCCATATAAAATCCGTTGTGCTTCGCCGGTATAGACTTTAAGCACAATCGCCTCTGTTTTCGGACCCCGCGCACTGGGTTTTAATTCAATACCTTTAATCACCCCGCTGGCGGGAGCGTGAAGTGGCACTGACAGAAACCCATCCGCCTCTGCTAAAGGCTCACCCCGCACCACTTCTTGCCCTACATGCACAATCGCTTTAGACGGTTTGCCAAAATGCTGTGCTAAGGGCAAAATCAGCTCTGGTGCAAACGGTAAGCGCTGAATACCAATGTGGCGGGTTTCCTCCTTATGCTCATCGGGATGTATCCCGTGAGCAAAGGTTTTGTAGCTGAGTGATTTAAGCCAATTTATCATAATGATTTATTGAAACTTTTCAGCACGTTTGAGCAATTGATCCAAGCCCTGTTCATTGGAATTCCAAGGTGTGCCCGGATGAATCGCACTGGCAGTGCATTTTTCCGCCGCTTTCACAATATCTTTGAAAGGTCCCGCTTTGGGATCAACAACCACCGCTAAATTTTGCTCGTTGTAAGCAAACATTTTGGGATTAATCTCAACGCATTCATCGCAAGTCGTACATTCTGGTGTATCTATCCAAACCGGTTCATAGCCTTCGGCGGTTGTGTGACTTGCGGCATTATTAAGTGGCAGGCTGACTGTATGGTTTTCAGTCGGATTAAAATCAAAATTGCCAGATGCCATTGCCATCAAACCGGCACTAATTTTTTGCATCATATCAGTGCGTGTTTGCTGTGCAATTTGTTCAGCATCGACGACTTGATCAATACCCGTCAAGGATTTTAATGAGCGCCAGAAATTCAATCGTTCTTCCGTTGAACGCACTAATTCTTGAGACACCACAAGGCGGTTCAAGTGATTTTTCTTATCAACCGCCCAAATATAAGGATAAAGCCCTTCGCGTTCATCCAAAGCCAGAAATTCATCTAGCCGCAACATGTCATCATTCCATGTTTCAGGAGGGGCTTTACGGAAATGCTTGGCAAAACGGCCTTCACCAAAAGCAAAATCGGCAAAGGTCATCGGAACCGATAAACTGCTTTCCTTGCCCTTTTCATCCGTGTACTTGAGCTGATAGAGGGGCCAATCATCATCTAATGCCGGATTACCTTCTAATGTGCTGCAATCTTTAAAGGTATTGCCTTTATCAGGATTATATTTAAACAAGGGATAGGCACGAGATTCCACCGCTAATTTACTGCGTTCTTCCCCAAGATCATCTCCAATCCCATGTTCTGGCGGACAAACCGCATAAATATTAAAGATCGCTGGTGAACGACTATTAAGCCCTTCAATATAACCTTCTAATAAATGTGTGATATTGGAAATACTACTTTGCAAGACGTAAGCACTGCGATGTCCCATGGCAATGGTGGAAATCTCTTTCCGAATTTCGGTCTTACCTTTTTGCTTCTTGCTATGCGGTGCCATATCAGACACTTGACCGATAAAACCAGAAGTACAAGCTTGTCCGCCGGTATTAGAATACACTTGAGTATCTACAATCAAGGCTTTCACTGGCATACCAGACATCATCATCCGTGACAAGTTCTGGAAACCAATATCATACATGGCCCCATCCCCCCCTAAAGCCACAACGGGCGGACAAAGGCGAAATTCTTCATCATTGAATTGTTTCCAATTAAAATACGTGAAAAAGTCCTTGTGTTTTTCAAGATGATATTGACCGGCTATTTCTAACTCTGCCATCCTAACGGCCTTGAATCCTTCAGCCATTTTTAACATGTGGCCTTCAAAGATACCCATTGCCATTGAGGGACTGTCTTGAAACAAATGGTTTGCCCAAGGGAATGGATACGGGTTATAGGGATAAGTTGCCCCCCAAACCGAAGTACAACCGGTGGCATTAATCAACCCCATATTGGCACGACCCTTATGGGTTTTACCAGTCTGATATTGCCATTTGAGATGTTTCAATTTATCCAAAAGCTGGGTCACCCATTCTAACCATTCGGCATCAACCAATTTGGCGTTTTGTTTTTCATCCAATTTGGCGGTGAGTTTGCTTAAGGTTAAGTCCTTATCTTGATTTTCATCCACCAAGCCTTTAATGGCAGCGACATCAGATAAGTCCATGCTTTCCGCTAATTTGAGGCGAATATGTCGCTCTAAATCTTGAATGAGCAGTTCGATTTTCTCCAATTGTTTTTTGACCCGTGGCTGCATTAAAGCTGTGACGGTTGAAGTAAACAAATGAATCGCCGTTTTTTCTCCACAACCCATGCAAGCACCGTCACCGCAAGCCATTGATCCATAATTGCGTTTATCCAATAACAAGGTTTCTAATGCGCCAACGCATTCATCCAAATCATCAATCCGGCTATATTCATCCGGTGTGGTGGGTAATTTCAGCCAAAAATCCCAATCTTTGCGTAATTCTTTCACGCTATCTGTCGTTTGTGGGGCAATGCTTAAAGCATCATCTTCACAAATGGTGACGCATTCCATACAACCCTTACAGGTATAAGGATTAATAGTAATGGAAAATAAGCCCCCACTACCTTTGCTCTTCTTTTCTTTATTCTGATAATAGGGCTTGGTAATAGAAAACTTGAAATCACCTAAAACGTCCGTAAACAAAGCAAATTCTTCTCTTAACTTCTCCTGCTGTTTTTCATCAGCCATTTCGATAGTGGCTTCGATGGCTTGTGGCAGCAAGGCATTGACTGAGGCATTAACCCCCTGGGGTTGAATCAAGGCGCGTAATTGCTTTTCTACCCCGCGCACAGCACGACGTAAATAAACGGTGGGGCTGCCTTGGCTTTCAATCGCGGTGATAACGGTGTTAAAAGTATCCGATATGGAACTGACTAACCCAGGAATAGCACTATCAGGACAGACGGTATAACAATCACCACAAGCCGTACAGTTTTCGGCATTCCAGACCGGATATTCAAAGCGAATTTGGGTCATATCGCGGAAGAGACTGCTAGACACCGGCATCAAACTCAGGGCAATAAAAGGGTCAGCTAAATTATGCTCACCTTGACCATTCAGATAAAAATTACCGGTTTGTTCCCAAAAACGTTGAATATCAGACAATTTATCTTGACTCGCGCTTTGGTGCTTTAAGATCATGGGCATTTGTATCTCATGACGCAGCATGGGCGCAGTGACTTGAGTCAATTGCTTATCGGTAATTTCGTGGATTTCTTTAAACCCCCGTTTGACAACCCGTAAGTTGGCTTCAACCACTTTGGTCCCTTTTGAGGCAAACTTGTTTTGTAACTGATCCTCAATCGCACGAAACAGTTTTTTCTCATCCAAGTTAGCGGATTCCATAATGGGGGAAGCGGCAAAAAACGCGCCCTGAAATGCAATGCCTTGCATTCTATATTGTAAAGATGGATTCTTAGCTTCTTCTTTGGCAATCTGAAAGCCATCAATATAGAAAACCCGCAATTCATTTTCAATAATGGTTTTCTGTGCCTTGACTGGAAAACGTTCCCACACTTCTTGTGGATTTTTCAGGGCACTTTGAATAATCAAGGTACCCCCTTTTTTCAAACCCATTAAAGGATCAGAATGATCAAATACATTGGGATCAGGTGATAATACCACATCGACATAGTGATATTCACAATTGACGCGAATGGGTTCTGGTGCCGCAGATAAAAAATACGTGGTGGGTAGCCCTTTTTTATCTGAACCATATTTGGGGTTGGCTTTAATGTGATAGCCTAGCAAATCAAATAAAGTCATCACCAGATTTTTACCGGTGGTAATCGCACCCCAGCCACCAACGGAATGCATTCTGACTGTAATAGAGCCTTCTGGCATCAAATTGGGGTTTTCACTGCCATGTATGGCTAATTTCTGAATATCTGGATAGGCTTGTTGCAAGCTTTGTTGATAAATTTCTTGCTTGGGTGATTCTGCCTCATTATGAATAAAATCAATCGACACATAAAAGAAAGGACGATGATCACCTGTCGGTAACATATTTTCAACAACCCCAATCAAGGCTTCGGGTTGTAAATCTCGACTCCCTAAGCCATAAGCACCAGAATATAAACGGGGCATATCGGTCAATTTATCAAACACGGCATAATGGGGATAAGGTAAATCTTGTCCGCCAGCCAGACTATTTTGCAGGCTCTTATTCAAAGCGGCACGAGTTTCTCGCATCAAAGGTAAATCTTCGGCTAAAGGTTGATCAGTCCGTTCTAACACTGCCACGCCTTTTTTACCTTTCAAGAAATGCGTTAATAAATCGCCCGGGAAAGGACGAAAGAAGACCATATTGACAACACCGATTTTCAAGTTGCGGGTTTGACGCAAATAATCCGCGACTAATTCGGCTTGGACAATCATACTGCCTTGACCCAGAATAATATAATCTGCATCCTCAACCAAATAACCACTGAGCCGTTGATAGCGACGTCCAGTTAATTGATAATATTCTTCCAAGCACTGATCCGCTATATCTGGAATATGCTCGAAAAAATAAGGTCTTTGCGAGGCGACCGATTGCATATAGGCATCTTGGTTTTGCACACTACCAGCCACCATGGGATTATCCACATCCCAAACCAAGGGCACACGACGACGTTTTTCGCCATAAATCATGCGTTGTGCCGGCGTTGGTGTATCAATCATATCCTCCGGTTTGCCAAGAAATTCGGCAATCAGTTCCCGTTCTGGGATATTAAGCGATTCGATTAAATGGGTGGTTAAAAACCCATCTTGGGCAATGGCTGCTGGTGTTAAAGATAATTCTGCAATTTTGTGGGCAATGAGATTTAAATCAGCAACGGCTTGTCCACTTTTTGCCATGATCTGAATAAATCCCGTATCATCAATACAATGATAGTCATCGTGTCCACAATGCACATTTAAACTCGCTTTGGTAATCGCACGACAACCAATATTCAAGACATAAGGTAGGCGTTTTCCGACAGCGGCATATAGCGATTCATGCATAAATGCCACGCCTTGGGCTGAGGAAAAATTAATCGCCCGCAAACCGGTCATGGACATGCCTGCTGTCACGGCAGCGGCGGCATGTTCACTTTCAGGCTCAATAAAAATCAAAGGACGTTGAGAAGTATTCACATGTCCATTGGCTACTTCCACAGACCAATATTCACCCATTTGAGTTGATGGCGTAATCGGATAAGCACCTGCGGCATCAGAGGCTTCTCTTTCGCAATAAATAACCGCACCATTACCATCAGTGGCAATACGTTTCCCAGGGTAAGGAAATGTTTTATCTGCTTTTTTATTGAATATTTTCACAATTTCTCCCCAATTAGGCGCGTGGCAATGGTTCCATTACTCGTCGTAATGGCTCTTTTCTAATAATTCTTTTAGCATCAAGCCCTTTAATGACTCCTTGTTGCTTATCTCTCCAAATAATTGCCCCAGTCGGACAACGCTCTATGGCAATTTTTGAAGCCAAGGCATTTTTCGTATAATCAATAGAGGCTAAATAGTCTTGAATTGTGATCAAGCCTTCGGGGGCATCCATCATGCAACGCCCACATCCATTGCAAGCTACCTCACAATGTGCCTCACTTTCAGTCATGTTGTCTCGGTTATTACAGCTCACCCATAAACGGTGACTGATCGGTTGTAAAGAAAATAAATCTTTAGGACAAATTTCAACACAACTGCCACAAGCCGTACACTTGTCTTCATCAACAATCGGTAAACTATATTTATTCAGATGGATGGCATCAAAATCACATACCGTCTTGCAATCTCCTAAGCCTAAACAAGCCCAAGTACAACCTTTACCACCACCGGAAACCAATGCCGCAGCACGACAACTTTTTAATCCTTCATAATGAGCACGGGTATAAGCGACATGAGTGCCACCAGAACAAGCCAAACGGGCCACCTTTTTTTCACGCACTGTCACATCCACTTGAAGAAAATCGGCAATTTCCTGATTCATTTCAGGCGGATTAACCGTGCATTCACCTGGGTTTTTACGTCCTGCCACCAAATCTTCAGCAAAAGGCCGACAACCTGGTGTGCCACAAGCCCCACAATTGGCATGAGGTAATAATCCTTCCACGTTATCAATACGTGGATCTTCATAAACGTACAAATAACGATTGGCAATTGCCAATACAATTGCTAGGGTTATACCTAAAACAGCCATAAAACTGCCTGCAAGCATGATATGATTAAGTGATGACATCTCTATTGCCCTCAATTAATTGTGATAGAATCAAATCAATCTATAAAATAATAAAAAGTCAAAACCAGACCTGGCAGGTCTGAAATATTCAGACAAGCAGTTTAAATATTCTTCAACTATAAATCACGTTAATTATTTCAATAACTATCTTTGAAAAAACCAAAGCTATGTCATCTCCTCATTTATTTAATGCGTTTAGAGATAATAACGTATTTTTTTTACGGTTATGTTTTGGGAAATCGTGCCTCATTCCCGAAATAGCTGATCGACAATAGAGTTGTCCGTCAATAAAAAATCAAAACCAGACCTGGCAGGTTGAAAAGAAAACCTGCCAGGTCAAAAACACTCGGATTTTGATGGGTTTGACCTGGCAGGTTTGGGTTTAACCTGCCAGGTCTGGTTTTGACTTTTTATTGACGGACAAGTCTAATATAAAAAAGATTTTTCAACTATAAATCATATTAATTATTTCAAGAACTATCTTTGAAATGAAAAAAACAAAACTATGTCATCTAATCCTGTCATTTATTACAAACAAAACCGTCTCAAGCAATTACGCGCTTTTTGTCACACTGTACGTTGTGGCAGTATTACTGCTGCGGCAGAGGAACTATTTCTCAGCCAGTCAAGCATTTCTTTACAAATAAAAGCTTTAGAAAGAGAACTCAATATCATTTTATTTGAACGTCGGGGTCCTAATCTCACTCTAACCCCAGAGGGACAAATTCTTTATCGCTTGTCTGAGCCGTTAGTGAATGGTATTGATAATTTACAGGAAAGTTTTGCTTCACATTATGGGAAATTAGAATCTGGTGAGCTTAATATTGCCGCAGGTGAATCTACCATTTTGTATATTTTACCTGAGTTAATAAAAAGCTTTATCCAACAATATCCACAAATAGAAATCAAATTGCACAATGTCACCGGACGAGATGGAATGGCTTTGTTACGCACAGATAAAGCCGATTTTGCTGTCGGCTCGATGCTAACAGTGCCGGATGATATTGTTTATCAACCGATGTTCACTTATAAGCCGGTACTGATCACCTCTTTACTCCATCCACTGGCAAAACAAAAACAGGTTAGCCTAAAAGAGATCAGTCCACATGGGCTTATCCTCCCCCCTCATCATTTGAGTACATGGCGGATTGTTGATTTGGTGTTCAAACAACACAATTTAAGCTATAAGGTAGCTTTGGAAGCTGGCGGTTGGGAAGTCATTAAGAAATATGTGGAATTAAATATGGGGATTTCCATCGTGACCGATGTTTGTATAACAGGAGAGGATAAAAATAAATTGGCGATCATACCTTTAGATAAATATTTTCCCAAACGTAGCTATGGATTAGTGATGCGTCAAGGAAAATTTTGTTCTCCACAAGTCAAACGTTTTATTGATATTATGGAACCACAATTTATTGAGAAAGGTGATATAGTACAAGTAATTAAGAAATAAACGAATTAAAGGCAGCATTGGCCCAAAAGGTGCGTGGGACGTTTGGTTTCTCTGCCACGATACCTTACAATATAATTTTTATGATAAAGGAGTAACAATGAGCGCGAAAAAAATCTTAATGTTAGTTGGCGATTACGTCGAAGATTATGAAGTCATGGTGCCTTTTCAAGCCCTACAGATGGTAGGGCATGAGGTTCATGCAGTGTGTCCTGACAAAAAGGCCGGCGAGACAGTACGCACTGCCGTCCACGATTTTGAAGGAGACCAAACTTACAGCGAAAAGCCGGGACATAACTTTGCCTTGAATGCGACTTTTGCGGATATTCAGGCGGAAAGTTATGATGCTTTGGTTCTACCGGGTGGACGTGCCCCTGAATACATCCGCCTTAATCCACAGGTGTTAGATATGGTACGCCATTTTGCCGAACAGCAAAAACCAATAGCTGCCATTTGTCACGGGGCGCAAGTGTTAGCTGCTGCGGGGGTGCTAAAGGGCAAAACTTGCACTGCCTATCCAGCGGTTGGCCCCGATGTCAAGAGCGCGGGTGGAAATTGGAAAGATATTCCGGTAGATGGTGCTCATGTTGATGGCAATCTTGTCACGGCACCCGCTTGGCCGGCACATCCGCAGTGGTTAGCCAAATTTTTACAGGTGTTGGGTACCAAAATTGAGCTATAGTTTTCTCGTTCCCCAACTCAGTTTAGGAATGCCGGAACTAAGCGCCGCGTCCCACGCACCATTAATAGCGACCTCAAAAAGGTGCGTGGGACATTAAGGTAGAACGGCCAGTTACCCGAACCGCCCCCTCACAGAATCCCGACGTGCGGGACTACCGCATCGGGCTCTTCA
>JALXAQ010000219.1 GCA_026991885.1 Thiotrichaceae bacterium | reverse complement strand
GTCCTATGATCGCTGATATGATAACAAAATTAAAAAAAAAAAAAAGCCATATATACTGAGCCTAAATGATTTCAAAACATATAGATGTTCAGATAAATAATTTCGATTTCGGGCAACCACAAGGGACAGAGTAATAACTATTATATGGCTTATGTGTTACAATTTCACATATACTATTTTGTAGCTGGTATGCCCGAGGCGGTGGCTATTTTTTTTTGCAGATACTCGTAGTTATCGGGATGTGAGTGAAGTCCATAACTCGATTATCGAAACCTATCGTGAGGACTTTCCTAAATATGCGGGTTCAAGATCCAAATCGAGAATTAACCTACTGGTTGCGTGAAGGGCGTTCATCCAATGCAGAAGTGGATTATGTTATTGCACTGGACGGAAATATAAATACAGTTATTAATGTTGACAAACAGCGTAAAGAAGTTAGCTACCCTTTAATTTCTTTGCCTTTGTATTTGGTTGAGCGTTTGAATGAAGTTGTAGGTGCCTATTTCGAGAATGCCGCTATACCGTTTAATTCACAAAACCCTTAAAAATCGTCAAAAGAATAATTTTAAGATCAAACCACAAAGACCAATTCTCTATATAATAAAGATCATAATTAATGCGATTCTCCATTTTTTCGAGTGTATCGGTTTCGCCACGAAAACCGTTGATCTGCGCCCATCCAGTAATGCCAGGCTTGACCACATGGCGCAACATATATTTAGGAACACGCCGCCGAAAATCTTCATTAAGCTTGATGGGATGTGGGCGGGGACCAACCACCGACATTTGCCCTTGAAGTACATTAATAAATTGTGGGAATTCATCCAAAGAGGTACGGCGTAAAAACTTACCGAATTTTGTGATTCTATCATCGTCACCAGTAACCTGCGTGAATGACTCATCATCTTCACAAACGGTCATGGTACGAAACTTCCAAACCCAGATATTTTCGCCACCCAAACCATATCGGCGTTGTTTAAACAAAATAGGCCCTGTCGAACTGAATTTAACCCCCAAGCCAATAAAGAGCATGGGTAGCGCAATAAGGACAAGAATTACCAACCCCAAAATCACATCCTCCACACGCTTCAACAAACCACCCAAACCATGTAATGGGGTGCCATAAATACTAATCACCGGCAACCCACCAAGATTTTGCCAGCGACTATGAAGCAGTTCAAACACAAACATATCGGGCACCATATACACAGTGACAGCCGTATCCGCCAAAGCTGACAGGATATCTTTTATCCGCTTTTCAGCACAGAGAGGTAAGGCGATATAAACCCGATCCAGACGTCCGTTTTTCCCATCCTCTATTAAGGACGCCAAATCGCCCAGCACCGGTACTGAATCCAACTGCGTCTCAGGCTTCAACTTGTCATCATAAAAACCCACTACCTCCAAACCCATCCATGAATTGCTGTGAATCGTTTGCATTAATCGTCTTCCCAAATCACCTGCACCAAAGATGGCAACCCGGCGGATATTAAATCCGAAAAACCGTAGATTTCTTAATAAAACTAAAATCAACCAACGCCATAAGCCAATAATCACTGGAGCTAAGACAAACCAAGTTAACATTGCCTGACGTGAATACTCTGTTGAAAGCTTAGTGACAAAGGCGACCAGCAAAAATGCTTGTATCACCCAAAACCAAGTCCATATAACACACTTCAGTTCATATAAAAAGCTTGCCGCACGCCATGAGGCATACATCCCATTGATTTCAGCTAATAAAAAATACAGCAACGCCCCTCCTAAGGCAGCAACACTGTATTGGTCAGACCATGGATAAACCGTCAACCAAACGGACAACCAAAGAGTCCCCACTAATAAGCCCAGGTCACTGATGCGTTGTAGGATGGCAATGGTGGATTGATGTGAGCGAACAAATCCTAGCTCAGACATGAAATATTCTCCATTGTAATTTCAATTATCATCTTTCATTGTAGCAGGATTCCAAAAAAAAAAGCCGCGAATGAACTCGTTCATTCCCGGCTTTTTTTTCAGTGCCCTTTCTATCAACACTTGCCTAAATTGTCCCCTATCCTGATTCATTAATTATCTGCTTAATAACATTATCCAATACAAACTTTCTATCGTATTGCATAACATAAGATAAGGATTTTTCAGTATAACAAGTTAAGCTTTCTTTATCATTGATAACCCTATCTAATTCTCCAATCAATCCATCCAAATCACTGTAAGGAACAGTCATTCCAATCTGATTTTGCTTAACCACCTTAAATAATTCTGAATCCTGCTCGGCACTAATAAGCAATAACTTTGATTTCGCCATAATGCCAAGAAGTTTTGATGGAAAGTAGATGTCTCCTACCCCTTTTTTCTGGGAAAGAAAAATAACGTCGGCATCTGATAGGAAATCATAGTAGCCTGACTGATCTAAAAACGGTAAAAAGTAAACATTGTTGGCGTTTTGTTTTAGCGCATATTCTTTCAAATTAGGCAAATCAGCACCTTCTCCTATTATCAAAAATGCAATCTCTTGCTTTTCTTGAAATTTGACTGCCAGATCAATCAAAACCGATAATCCTTGTTTGATACCAATATTCCCTGCATATCCGATAATAATTTTATCCTTTAATTCGGGATAACGCTTTAAAAAATGGCCTTTCCGTCCTTTCTCAGAATGTTCACGTACATCAATCCAATTTGGCCAAAAATAAATTTTCTCATCCTGAATATTTTTCCTTTGAATAAGCGATAACATACCATCCGAAATAGAGGCTATTTTGTCTGCTTGATGATATGTATATTTTTCTATCAGATTAACTATCTTTAGGATGACACCAACCTTCATCATTCCAAGCGCATCTGCTGCTTCTAATTGTAAGTCTTGAACGTTGATGATCAACTTTGCCTTCCACAGCTTTTTAAATAAAACGCCAATTAACCCCAGTGTTATTGGAGGGGTAAATAAAACGATTACATCACTTTTACCAACCCGAAAAAAATTAAAAAAGGCAAACAAGATAAACGACATTTCTTGGATGATACGCTTAAGGGTTGACACTTTAGTAGGCACATAAATATAGCCTCTAAAAATATTTACCCCATCAACAACCTCTTTACGAAAGAATTTATTCTTGTCAGATTCCGCTTTTTCCCATTTAGGATAAAATGAAAATCCGGTCACAACATTAACGTCATAACCGGATTTTTTCAGATAAAATGAAAAATCTGATGAGTATAGCGCAATCCCACTATGATCGGGATGGAAATAGAGACTACTGATTAATATCTTCATTTTTCTATATATAAATATTGCCTATAGCTATACTTTCTAAGAGATTTAAATTTAAATAAATACTTATCAATTTCTTGAAATTGCTTGAAAAAATGGCCACGCAATAAATAGGTAGATATCATCCTGAAAAAAACGAGTTCTGGAAATTCTATTTCCACATTGAAATATCTTTTTAACATATTAACTTCATCTGGTGTTAAAGGAAATTCCTTTTCATCGCCATATTTTGGC
This sequence comes from Thiotrichaceae bacterium, assembly GCA_026991885.1. Classification (GTDB taxonomy): domain Bacteria; phylum Pseudomonadota; class Gammaproteobacteria; order Beggiatoales; family Beggiatoaceae; genus Thiomargarita. Next base: position 36,157 of record JALXAQ010000219.1, on the reverse strand, counting down.
ACAAAAAACTTGCCGACAACATGTTTCCTGAACCAGAGCAGTAATTTACTTCGTGCATTCGTTTCCCAAAAGAATCCTTTGCCCTCTTTTTTCAAGCTGTCTCTTAAAATGGAAGTGAACTTTTCAAACGGCTCAAGATGATGTAATATCATAGAGCCAAAGATGAAATCGACTTCTCCAAGATTTGATATTTCTAAAGCTGACATTTGAATTGGCCTAATATTATATATGTTGTTTTCATTACAATATTTAACCAAGTTATTTATTGCGACTTCACTCAGATCAATGCTAATTACATTAGCACCATGATATGCAAAAAAAAGTGATGTAGCCCCCCTTCCACAGCCTAAATCAATTATCGACTTGTCTTTAATATTACCAAAATGGCTTAACGCAGCTTGTAGCACAGGATTTTTCAGATCAGGCATCTCTATACGGCTATATGCACCTTCCTGTTTTTGTGAAAAAATATTATTCCAAAATTCGGTTGAACTCATTTAAGATAACTCCCATAGAAAACTAACGACAATTAGACTGTTGTCGTACAAACAAAGCGTCCATTTGCAAGAATTCACCGTTGTTTTGATCGGAAAGCCAGCCAACCGGGCGCTGAAAATGAAAATCATATTGTTCCATCAAACGCACAATGTCCATAAATAGCATTTCCCCTTCATACATCGGTTTAAATGACGTTTCTAAAATCACATAGTCAACCCGCTTCAATGTTTCTCGCCCACCACACAGCGTCGTTGGCTCATAACCTTGTACATCAAGTTTGAGCAAAACAGGCGGTTCAAGTGTTATAGAATTGAATATCTTATCCAGTGTAGAAATTTTCACTGGAACCGTCTTGAGTTCCTGTGCATGAGAAAAGGCAATACGATGAGCTTCAGCAAGTGGGAGAATAGAACTTGAGCGATTATCGGCATTAACATGAAATGCGATTTCTCCCTCATTGTCGCCCAATGCCAGCGGATATACTGTGATGTGTTTGAGCTTGCGTACATGCTTTTTGAAAAGCGTCACCGCTTCGGGCTGTGGTTCAAAGGAATGTATTTGTATGTCGGGAAATAATTTTGCCGCTGCAATTGCAAACTGCCCAATATTGGCACCCACATCAATGACGGTTTTAGGTTTGAGACATTGCAGCTTTAATGCAGACAGCATACGGTATGAAGTCAGAGAAAATTTTGGCCAAGTTAATAATGCATAAATTTCTCGCGGATTCAGGGCGAGTTCTATCGCTTTGATTATCACATTCTTTAATGCCATTTGCTTTGTTGCCTTTTCAGAGCATTTAATACAGAGTCAGCCCAGTTCTGTATTGTATGCTTTTTTATCATTTCTTTTGAGCACTGCCCCATTTCACGTCTTAGAACCTCATTGCTACATAAGAGTTCAATGCAGTTTGACAATTCCTGTACATTGCCCGCCGAAAAAAGAAATCCATTCTCTTTATCTTTCAAAAGAACCGGTGATGAGCCAACATGGTTAGAAAGAATCAACGGTAAACCAAATTCCATTGCTTCATTGACTACCAATCCCCAAGGCTCACTGAGACTTGGTAGAATAAAAATGTCTGCGGTAGAATAACATTCTATCAGATCATTGGGGGCTAAAAAGCCCAAAAATTTCACTTCCAAACCACGTTTTGTAACCTCAGACTCCAAATGCTTTTGGAATGTGCCAGAACCTACCAATATTAAATAGGGGCGTAAACCACGCTTACCGTTTATTTCAAGCGCATTAATCAGCGTCATGAGTCCCTTTTCTTGGCTTAATCTTCCAACATAGAGTAGCACAATTCTCTTGCTATCCAATCCTAATTTTTCACGTAGCGGCGGGGGAGTATGAACATCTAAAGTCTCTAACTTTTGCGAAGGATTACCAATAATAAAGACTTTAGTTTCATCATCAACATATTGCAGCGCATACTCCTTCTGATGTGGTCCGGTGGCTAAAATGCCACTTGCTCTACGAAACAAAAATTTTTTCAACCATTCCTTTTTCTTCGCCCTTGTTCTCAAATCATATTTATTGTTTGCTACAAACAAATAATAAGGCTTTTTCATAGCAATACATATAAGAGCCGCAGCTATACAGCTTATGTCAGCATAGGTCATTATCAATACATCAAATTTTCCTTTAAGCAAAGGAAACGGGTTAGGTATTCCTAATTTGGGGCGAAAATATCCAGATTGATCGCGCTTTTGGCTAAGTATTTTATAACGAAACTTACAAGCATTCAGATCTAATCTCCAATCTTGAACGGCAGAATCAGAGGCTAAAAAAATCGCCTCAAAATCTATACCCTTGATAGTGGTCAAAAAATTAAATCGGTCAACCCAATATGGCGCAGGCCACCATGTTACCCAACGTATATGCATTATTTTTCCTTTTTTGCTACAACGACTAAATGATCTCTCCACTTTAGGCTCCTACTTAAAGCAAGTCGCAGCTTATCTCTCAATAAAGTCGGATTAGGAAGACCAACATTATTGACCATTTTTTGCCCTGATAGACGACTAAAAATATTTTTCAAAGCAAGCAAAAACCGTGAGTTATAATGTGCTTCAGTTGAAATATTTACGACACTCATACCAACCTTATTTAAAGCCACCTGCATACTAGACGGGGAGAAAAATGATAGGTGTTCTGGATAATTATAATAGTACCATCCCCCTCCATAGAGACGAGCACCAACTGACATAGAATTTCCCGTGAACGCAAATAGGTAGCCATTTTGCCTTAAAAGCTTCGATATTTTATCAAATACAATTATAGGTTTTTCTAAATGTTCCAAAACATCCAATATTAAAATGAGATCGTATGACTCGACTTCTAGCGATGCGCTTTCTATTGGCTCAGTTGTTACTTTTATTCCTCTTTGTTCAGCGATAAACGCCGCTTTCTTATTTATTTCAACACCATGCCGTCTCCACGTTTTAGGCAGGCTATCTAACAGAGCACCATCCCAACATCCAACATCTAAAACTCGAAGCAATGGTTTCTCTATAAGTGCCTTAGGTAGCTGGCTAAGTACCCATTTTCCATGTCCTATTGTATTCCTAAATTCAACATCTATTGTTGCAAATTCTAGCAATTCCAGCGCGACTTTTGGAATCCACTGATGGTCACATTTTGAACACCTTAATATTTCATGGCATCCAACATTAGGCGTTGCTATAGTTTGCCCAATTAGATCACCTACATTGTTACAAATTGGACAGTTAGAACTACTATGGGCCATTTACATCCTCCAATTGACTTACGGTTTGGCAGCTTCTCTTTTCTTACTCATCCCTGATCACATGCCGAAGCACGATCAAAGTTTCCATGATAATTCTCGGTCTGTTGATAGCCGAAGCTGCAACTAGACCACTGGATGGGCTGTCTCATCCGGTCGGCGACAACGCTCTAGCAAGATTTGCTTCACTTTATGAAAAGGAAGCCAACGATGAATTTCCTTATCATCTAATCTAGCTTTCACATTGATCGCTGCATTCAAATCCGCTTGCATAACCGCCCCGCACCCGGAGGCACAGTGAAACGAAGTAACGGAGCGGAGCGGAGTAAATCTGTCCCCAGTGCGTTTGCCGAGGCAACCACACTTTGAACATATTTGAGAAGAATATGCCGCATTGACTTGAACAACCCTAGAACCTCTTCGGGATGCCACAATATCAATGGCCGAAGCCATCAAACCCTTAACCCAACCACTTAGACGACGGTTGGCATTTTTTCCATAACTTTTTGACTTAGATTTAAATGTTTTAGTTAAATCTTCACAAACTATCGTTTTTGCCTTATCAACAACACGATTAGTTGCCGTAAAAACAATCGTTTTAACCGCAGCAGTATGTCTATGTTTGCGCCGGTTTAATTTTTTTCGAGCCAAGTTGTGCTTTTTTATCCTTCTAGCTTTTTTAGGATTCTTTTGCTCAACTTTATTCAAAACCGCTTTAATCTTATTACGCCTTTGGTATTTTTTCTTTAGATAATCAGATTCTTTTGATAAGATTTCGCCCAAACCCTTTCCATGAAAATCACCATCTGAATCAACAAAAACCTCTGTATAGCCTTTGTCAATACCAATTTCCTTCAATCCGCAGGCTCTCTCATCAGTATTATCTATGGTGTAGTGTATTTCAACGCTACCATCACGCAAAATTAACCTAATTTGTCCAGTAAGAGGATAATTTGTTCCTATAGGAATAGCAATACGTTTGCCTCTTTTTAAACTAATGACTTCAATATAATTTTTGCCATTATGTGTAAATTGTCTATAACTTCCGGGTTCTAAAACCAGTTGATTAAAAGTATGGTTTTTTCCATGTTTCCAATATTTACGCATGAGGCGGCGCAAATATGGATCATTTACCCAAACAGAATCATTTTTTAGCTTTTTAAATAACTTATTACGTTTATCCTTATCATTCACATTTATGAAAATATGACGCACCATTTTTTCTTTAGCAGCTTCTCGATTGGCTTTGACATCATTTAGCGTATCTGATAAAGTAGCACGCCAAATTCTTTGTGGTAAATTTTTGATGTGTCCATCGGCAATCCATCCGTCACGTACAGGACGAAAACGGGCACCAAGCCCGTTGACACTCCCAAAGTTGCGCCAAACTTCGGTGCGAATCGAACCGCACCGTTTAGCAATTTCGTTTAGCCCGTCGTATTTCGCTTGGTTAAGATCATCGCTGTACGCAATTCTAGTGACTTTTTTAGCTTTTTTCATTTGATTTTGTTAATAGCACCTAATTTTTGACACAATTTACGCCTTACTACATAAAATGTCAAGCGTTTTTGGCTGCACTTTTTGATAAACCGATTTATTGCCCAAATTGGGCAAGAATGACCAAGAGTGACCAAGAAAATGAGTGCTAGACGCTGCACCATAGTGATCTGCAAGGAATTTTGCTTAGTTCACAGTTGTCAGCATATTTTCTAGCAATATCTGTGACTTCTTCCATCAAACCAGCCTGCAGCGTGATAGGGGAAAGCCCATGTTCAAGAAACTGATCATTAACAACATAAAGTTCATTTTCGTCTGCTTCATTACGTGGATTAGCCACATAGTCTATCGGCACACTTGTCATCTCCGAGACCATTTTGGCGAGTTCCCGCACCCGATGAGTCTCCGTCATCTGATTAAATATTTTGACCTTGTCACCCAGGCGTGGCGGATTCTTAATTGCAATCTCAATGCAACGCACTGTATCTTGGAGATGAATAAAGGCACGGGTTTGCCCACCTGTACCATGCACAGTCAGCGGATAATTAATGGCAGCCTGCATAAGAAAGCGGTTGAGAACGGTGCCATAATCACCATCATAGTCAAAACGGTTGATAAGGCGCTCATCAAGTTTAGTCTCCCGTGTTTGCGTTCCCCACACAACACCCTGATGCAAATCAGTAACCCGTATCCTATCATTCTTATTATAATAAGCAAACAGCAACTGATCTTGCGTTTTTGTCATGTGATAGATACTGCCAGGATTTGCTGGATATAGAATATCGTTCTCTACATAGCTGCCATCATCGGTTTCCACCTTTACCTTGAGATAACCTTCCGGGATCTTCATCCCAGCAGTACCATAACCATAAACGCCCATGGTGCCCAAGTGTACAAGATGGATGTCCAAACCCGTCTCCACAATTGCTGCCAAAAGGTTATTGGTAGCATTTAAGTTATTATCGACGGTATAACGCTTGTGCCAAGAACTCTTCATTGAATAAGGTGCAGCACGCTGCTCAGCAAAATGTACCACCGTGTCTGGCTTAAACTCTCGAATAAGATTCATTAATTGCACATAGTTTTTGGCTACATTAAAGTTGTAAAACTGAATTTCCTTACCGCTCACTTCTTTCCATGTCTGCAAACGAGTTCCCATAGGTTTGATAGGCGTGAGAGAGCCGCACTCCAATTCATTATCGATATTACGTCGTGATAGATTATCTACAATAACTATATCATGACCAAGACCTGACAAATGTAAGGCGGTAGGCCAGCCACAAAAACCGTCACCACCCAAAATAATAATATTCACTCTTATTTCCTTTAGATATAAGTTATATAATTGATTGAGGTAAGTTTATCTTTGATAACGGGGCATCCAAGCAGAAGTCAAAAAAATACCGAAAAAGAACGCCCATACTTTTGCACTCACATAGCCTCCCATTGTTTGGCTAAAAATCAGCATTAAAAAGAAACAATACAAAGAATGCTTCACTCCAAGGACTTTCATTAGGCGATAAATCGCCCACAGCATCAATAGCCCTCCAAATAATCCAAAGTATATCCAATGTAACCAAAATACGTTAGCCAAACTGCTTGTAGCATTCTCCAGATTTATAAAAGTAAGCCCAAACACCTCAGTCATAATAAAAAAGCTCTTATCATTCACCAATTCTTTTCCAGTAATGCCACTACCCCACATTGGATACTCTTTCACAACCTCAAACGTTATTAATGGAGGTGCAATCAATCTCACTGTGGTACTCGCTTCCTTTGAAGAAATCATCATGGTAAAGCGGTTTTCTAACGCCGTCGTAAGTGCAAAATTTAAGAGAGTCACCAATAATAATAGCAAAATAAAATAGGGTAATAATTTTTTAATATTTATCCTTTTCAAAAAATTAAATAGTCCGTCTTCTTTAAGGTACACGACAATAACCAAAATAATGGGAACAATCAGTATTATTATTGGGCTACCTATCAGTAAAAGTCCTGCTATGGTAAAGATAACTACTTTAATGTATTTTCCTTTTTCTTGAGAAAACACAAACCATAATAACATTGAAAACAGAAAAAATTTAGCCACATTTGAGGGTTCTGTGGTAAACAACTTTGGTCTTTCTCTACCAAATATTGAGAGATCACGTTCAAAGCCTTCGTAGAGTCCAAAGTGAAACACGGCGTGTCGAAAACTATCAGACAAGAGTTTAAATGAAGTGTAATTTTCTAATGCACAGCCGATGAGAATAAGGAGGCAACAATAATAAAATAGCTTAGCAATTTGTTCATTTTTCCAGCGAGAAAGTTCTAAATAAAATCCATACGCTAACAACAACGAATATGTTATTTGAACACACCCCTTTATCCGTTCAATCAAAAAACCGTCTGTTCCTTTAAATAAGACACTAAGGCAGGCAATCGCTACTATTATCCCTATTGCTTTTACATGCTGTACACGGATTCTTTTACGATTTTTAATGAGTAAAAGAAAACCCGCTATCCCTGCCACAAAAAAAGGAACAAGCAAACGTCCATCTGAATATATATTTACAGCCGTGTAAATGCCAAGTAAATATAAAATAACAAGCAAAAAACCACTCAATTTACCCATCGGATTTCTTTGGTTCTAAAGTCTATAGTGACATAAATTTAGCAAAAAACGTTCGTGCAAAATTTTCCGGCAAACTCTCAGCGTGTAATCGCTGCATACCAGTCGTATTTCCCTTATAATAAGACTTGTTATTCAGATAATGCTTCAAAGCGTCGGCAATTTCCTTCGGTTTGGTGGTGTCTACGGAGATACCAAGCTCATACGTCCGTACTTGGTATCCTAACAGCGCATAATTTTGGGTGAGGATTGGTTTTTTTGCACCGGCTGCCCATAGCACTACCCCACTAGGGCTGATAGTTCGCTGATAGGGTGCAAGTACCATATCACAGTGCTGTAACAAGCAGATTATTTCATTTGTTGACAAAAACCTATCCTCAACGTGAATCAAGGCAGCATTTTGGTTATTCCGTTTGTAGGAAGCCACTTTTTCAAAAAATTCTGAACGTATCTCATCCTGTAAGCGACCAGCAAACACGACGGCTATTTGTGAACTGTATCCCTGTTCAAGATGCTTGAGTGCTTCCATGAGTTCAAAAATGCCTTTTCGCTTGGTCAAAGCCCCAAACAACAGGAACACTTTTTTGCCTTCTCCAACGCCCCTAGCCAACGCGCAATCCTCATCATTTAAATGAATATCACCCGTCGGAAACATAGAGGGATCGGGCAGGTGATATACTTTGTTTCCGTTGACAAAATGTTTTCTGGCAAAGGATGGGAAATACGGATTCAAAGTATACACAAAAGACAAGGCACTGTTGTTTAACATCTGTGCATAAAACCAATTCTTGCGATAAGCCCTGATGACTTCCCTCAATTTCAATGAGTTTTCATTTCCGTAAAACTCAGGCGAGATTGGGGGATGAAAGAGCAAACCTGATACCCCTTTCCTGGGTAGAAATGGCAGCCGCAGTGCCAACGGGAACTGAATGTAATCAAGATATAAGAAATGACCGTGGTCAGCGCCCGTGATTTTCAGATACTTTTTCATCAGGTTCCACATCTTCAGCGCACGAATCCACAGTTTTTTGTGCTGGCTGGCTACGATTTCGTTTTCACTTATAAATAGTATGCTAATCTTATCTCCAACTGGCTGCAATTCAATGCCATCTTCTCTTGCTAGCCGAGCAGTAATATTGGGGTTGACAAGAAAGCTTACTTTGAATGCTGGCTTGTTTTCCAGAAGATAATTGTATAATAGTTTGATATATAAGGGTGAATGCCCCGTAAATTTTGGCTCAAAAATAAGCAAGTGTTCTATTTTTTTCATTGAATGGCAGCTAAGCCTATCTATTATTTTTTCATCCGCCCTAATTATTTTCTAACTTCCAAGTGTAGACTATCGTTTGGTCGAGAATCATAGGATGCCAATTCCTTATCAACACCTTCTTTAAATTCGCATTTCCATATATTCTGAAATCCAATTTCATTTAGTATAGACACCAATGTGGGTAAATCATACATATAACAATGTTCAGCACCAGATCGTTTCTTATTCAGATATGCACCATACATACTTTTCAAAAAAGTATCATGAATGCTACGGTCATCAGGTAAGATTGAGTGTTCTAAAAGTGTCTGAGTCTGTTCTATATATTGTTTGGCATAAAAAAATAAATCAGGGACAACCAAACGCATTATCCCGCCCGTTTTTAGCACACGATAACACTCTTTAAGAACTCGAATAGCTTTATCTTGGGGAATGTGTTCTAGAAAATGCGAAGAGTAAATCTTATCAACAGATTTGTCTTTATATGGAAGTCCCTTACTCACATCACATTGAATCACGCATGACCAGTCTGCTTTATAGTGATGCTCGGCAATCAGCCCAATCTTATATAAGATTGGTTTGATAAATGGCATTTTGGACAACAAAACAGATGGAGAATTGTCAAGATTATCAAAACCCTTTATTTGTCCAGTTGGACCACAACCAATGTTTATCTTAAGCTGTTTAGAATTTGGCATTATCAATTGCTTTATCATCGTTGAATTGTTAAGAAAATATAAATATATATTCTTGGGAAAAAGAACATAAGAACCCACTTAATAAGCTTTTTAAGCGGAAGATGTTCACAGTAAGCCTTATAAATCAGGCGAATCCGTTCCATTGGCTTACACTCCTCCAACAAATCCCTTTCATATTTTGCCACTTGGAGACGAGTGGACACATTGTTCCTCGCTTTTTCAATTTCCGTATGGGGAGAAATTTGTCTGGCCACATCTAAATCATGCAGCATATTCTTACAAATGCTAACCTCACCACGAGAATGGAATTGTAAATAGTTGTGAAGAACTTTTGGTTTAATAATTTCCTTTCTGGACTTCCAAATATTTTCACCATGTCGCCTATATAAAACTAAAGGCTCATTAATATACTTAACTGTGCCAATTAAAGCGGCACGAAATGGTATTATAGTATCTTCGCGAATAATAGCATTATCCAATGGGCCAAATAGCTCAAATAAACTTTTGCTCCATGCCAGGCTACATCCAGTCACAAAATATTTACCACTTGATTGAGAAATAACTGATAATTGCTCAGCAGTCGGTGATTTATCTGAAAAGACACCAATTTCATTTCCTTCTGCATTTATTACTCTCGTATTAGAGTAAATGGAGATATTTTTAAATTTAGACGCTGTCCAAGCAAGCACCAATTTTTCAGTTCGTTCTGGAAGCGAAATATCGTCACCAGCGGCTCCGACAACTAATGTTCCTTTTGTCAAGATCATCACTTGATTTATATGACCACCTATACCAAGATTTTTTTCATTAATATTAATTATTACCTTATGTGGACCTTTATATTTTTTAACTTCTTCTTGAATAATTTTAGCTGTATTGTCTTGTGAACAATCATCTGAGATGATGATTTCCAATGGCGAATAGGTTTGCGCTAACGCACTAAGAACCGCTTCGCGGATGTATCTTTCTTGGTTATAGGTAAAAACCACGAAACTCACAAGAGGTTTTTCCACTTTTTCTACATGTGCCATAATCAATTGTACCTGTTTTTGGCGTCATAAAATAGCACGGTTCTAAATTTCCAAATCACAAACAATAAATACAATAAATAATTTAGTGTATACGCATAAGTCGTACCTACAAGCCCATACATATCAATACATAAGATATTAAGAATAATAAATGTTGATACGAAAAATATTTGCGAAAATATAAAAAGTTTCGTCATCGCTTTTGCCAACATTTGATAAGCAATTATCCAACTTATAATTTTTATGACATCTCCAATTAGCTGCCATAAAAATAGTTCTTTCATGGGTGCAAAATCTTCGGTAAAAAGCAATGCCACCACCCAATCCTTCAGTAGAAATATAGTCATAGCCATTAGTACTACAATAGGCATTATTATTTTTAATCCATATAATAATTCTTTCCTAATTTCATATTTTTCTTGCAATTCTGATAAACGTGGTAAATAGTACACTGATAAAGCGGTTGTGATTAACATTAAATAAGTTTCAGAAATTCTCCAGACACCTTGCCAATAACCTGCCTCAGTCCAAGAAAGATGTTCACCAATATAATTTCTAACCACCATTTGAGAAACGGGCACCAGTAAAGCTGAAGTCAAAGCCATTAGTGCAAATTTTCCTAATTTAATTAAATATTCTTTGTCTATAGGGGCTAAAAATAACCTAGATTGAAACCAAGGACTTTTTACTACAAAAAATAAGGTGACAAAAAAAACGAGACTTTGGTTAATAGTTAAAGCAAGTAAAGCACCAAATACACCATAATAAACGGCCAGTAATGAAGTAATTACCAATGAAACTAAAGAACCTGAAATATTTGACAATACAAATTTTTTTATTTCTTTCTGTCCATTCAAAATGGCTAAAAACAATGTATTCAGTACAAAAAATACTAAAGTAAAAGCTAAGACTATAATGATATAAGTGTACTCATCTGTCTCAAACAAAATAGACGACCAAAAATTGGCTCCCAGCAATAAAATTATTGAAATAAACAAAGTTATCCATAATGATATTTTAAATGCTGTGCTAATCAATCGCTTCTTTGTTTCTTCGTCTTCTCTATATTCTGCTAGATATTTTACCACACCAGTCGAGGTTGCGCCTTGTCCAACGGTAGTGACAATAGACAAAAAATTTTGCAATTGCCCCAGAAGTGCTAAGCCGGTAGGACCAGCATAAACCGCGATCACTTTAACAATAACAAACCCGGAAAGAATTTTTATTATAGTTGATATTGTGGTGAGAATAGAGGTCTTAATTAAAGTCACAAAATAATTATCAAAATACGTTTAGGACACTAGAAATAACTTGCTCAATTTCTGGCGGCGCAAGTTGAGGAAACATCGGCAGACTGAGTATTTCACGATGTATTGCCTCAGAAATAGGAAAATTTCCTTTTTTCATATTAGCGTAAGCTGGCTGTAGGTGCGGTGGTATCGGGTAATGAATCATCGTGCTAATGTTTGCATCCCCTAGTTTCTGCTGGAGTTCGTCACGTCGTTGACTACGAATGACAAACAAGTGCCAAACTGGCTCTGCCCATTCAGGTACAAAAGGTAAAATAATACCGGGGGTGTCAGCCAACCCCTCTTGATACTGTTGGGCAATTTTTTGCCTACGCTTATTCCAAGTATCCAGATATTTCAACTTGACCCGTAAAAAAGCGGCTTGCAAAGGATCAAGCCGTGAATTAAATCCCTGCGTTTCATTATGATATTTTACCTTAGAACCATAGTTACGCAATACACGCACTTTTTCCGCTAGCGCGTCATCATTTGTCACAACGGCACCACCATCACCTAAAGCGCCGAGATTTTTGCCGGGGTAAAAACTAAAACCGGCGGCATCACCTAAACTACCGGTACGTTTGCCTTTGTAAGTTGCGCCATGTGCTTGAGCGGCATCTTCAATGACTTTTAGGTTATAGTGCCGGGCAATTTCAAGGATTGGCTCCATATCAGCAGGTTGACCATAAAGGTGTACTGGCATGATGGCTTTAGTCTGTTTGGTAATAGCGGCTTCAATTACTGTTGCGTCTATGTTGTATGTTTGTTCATTGGGTTCAACCGGTACTGGTGTTGCACCCGTATGAGAAACGGCTAACCAAGTGGCAATATAGGTATTGGCAGGCACAATCACTTCGTCACCGGTGCCAATGCCATAAGCACGTAAAATTAAATGCAGCGCATCCAGTCCATTGCCAACGCCAATGCAATGCTTGGCTCCACAATAGGTTGCAAATTCTGTTTCAAACGCCTCAACTTCCTCACCTAGAATATACCAGCCTGAGTTTGCTACGCGCTGATAGGCGGCGTCCAGTTCGTTCTTAAGCTCACTATACGAGGCTTTGATATCAAGGAAAACTACCTTCATCGTTTTTATTTTATCACAGCCTGTAGAAATGCTTCATATTCACGATAATAACCTAATTCATTATAGTACTCTGACGCTAATACCATGCAGACAGAACCCGAAGAAAAATTATCAATTTCACGCCATATTAACGGAGGAATATATAAACCATTATAGGAACGATTCAGATGATAACGTTGTTTCTGAATTCCATCATCCAAAACCACATCAAAACTGCCAGACACGGCAATAATAAATTGACAACAGGTTTTTAAGGCATGTCCAGCACGAACGGCTCCCCCCGGCACGTCATAGAGATAAAAAATTCTTTTAAACTCAAATGGAAGATGCCGTTCACTTTCAAGAAATGTCAAGTTACCACGGGGATCATTTATTTTTGGTAAATCAATCAATTTGCAATCGGCTATGCTCATATTATGTTACTCACAGGGATGCGATTATATAGATTTCACCTGCTATATCAGGATAACGCTCACCCAATTGCATAAAACTATTCAACATATTTTCGTTCCAATACTGTTCTATCTGGGGATTGGAAAGCGGCTTCAACCAGTAACCACCAAAGTGTTGTATTTTTAATCCGGCTGAAATAAAATCGGCACGAAATGTTTCAGGGCTATATACTCGGCGGTGTCCATGATGAAGATCGGCTTCATTCAATGAATATTCACTCTCAAGAAGTCCCATAATGACGGCAGCTTGACGGTGCAAACTTCTGGCATTGGGTACTGCCGCACATATCACGCCTTCGGGTGCTAACCATGTTTTAGCTTGATTGAGTATTTCAACAGGTTTTTCAACGTGTTCTAATACATGTCCCAAAACAATCGTATTAAACTTTTTCTCAGGGGCAAAATCTTCAAATAACTTGTTAACGATTTGAGCCTTTGGAAAACGTTTTTCCAAGTCAATACAAAATTGCTTTGCGCCTTCAACAATAGTTAAGTCTTCAAAAGCCCGAGATAAATTTTCAGTCATTATGCCTTCAGCAGCGCCCATTTCTAAGCAACTAGGACTTTGCCAATGTCGTTTGAATATCTCTGCTGAATATAAGATAGTTGCTAAATTGGCACCTTTTGCATACCAACTGTCTTTGGATATATTATCAAGCCTTGTTTGTTCAGTTTTCCGCATAAGTTATAACTCTATTAACAGTATTGATGGTATTTTTTTTTAATTAAAAAAAAACGCTCTTTTGTTAGCTCAAAAAAAACATCTTCTTCATTTTCACCAACCATTAAAGCACCAAATTTCTTATGTGCTAACACAACCTCCTTATTTTCCTTTTTAACATCAATATTGGCTTTTTCAAGAACCATGTGCTCAAAAGCAAAAATATAGATTAACAACATTGACTCAATAGAAGTATAAATTGGAGAATTAGGCTTTATAAGCCAACTTCCCCACGTAAATTGATTATTTAGGATATTGTAGAGCCTAAGAGTGCCAAATTTTTCCCCCGTGAAATTTTCAATTATAAAGTAAAATTCAACTCCATAACTTTCACGTTTTTTATAATTTTTTATCCAGTTAATTTGAACATCTAAAGATGACGGCGTTTCAGAAATGTATCTTTTCAACGAGGGGTGAGTTCGTAAATTTCTGATAAATTCAGCATCCTCTACCCCAACTAAACGAAGTTTTGTATGTTTTGATATTAAATCAATTTTCTTCATTTTAGCCTCAACTTTTTAAACCTTTCACTAAAATTGGTTTTTTGTGTAACAATTATTTTGGTAGGAATTTTATAATTCTCAATTTTTTTCTGACAGTATTTACGAATAGTCCACTTAATAGTCTTGAAATCAACGCCATTTTTGAGTACTACATCAGCAACCACGGTTTGTCCTGCGATAATATTTTTTTCACCATAAACTATGCAATCTTCAATTTCATCCATCTCAAGTAAAATTGATTCTACTTCCGCAGGCATAACTTTTTCACCACCAACATTTATAACTTCTTTATTTCGTCCAATGATTTTTAAATAGCCATCCCCCATTTCTTCCACCAAATCACCCGTTTTAAACCAACCATCAGTGAAACTATCCATTGGTGCGTTCAAATAACCTAAAACTTGGGTTTTGCTGCGTAGCCAGAGTTCACCCTTCACAATTTTATATTCTTGATTGGGATCATCTAATTTTATATCCAAACTAGCAGAGGAACGGCTTTTAGTCCGGACAATGCCTGTCTCACTTGTACCAAAGGTTTGCAGAAAACGTACTTTAGGAAAAATGGTCTTCAACCTTTGTAACAGGCTGGCTGGCATTGCTTCAGTACCATAGGTAATCATCTTAAGTGACTTTAGATTGTAACGTTCATGAGTTTGGCTCATTAACATCAAATTGAGAAAGGTAGGAGAAACGGGCAGGATATTAACCTGATGCTGCTCAATAAGTTGGCTAACTTTATCAGGTTCTCTTGATTTGGGAATAACAATTTTTGCTCCCATAGCCAACGAATTCAGTAAAGTATTTAAACCACCGATGTGATCAAGCATCAAAAATATTATAATTGATAGTTTTTTAGGTTTACGTCCACGATAAATTTCTATTAAATTATCCAAATCATGAACCATAGCCTTTGGTTTGCCAGTACTACCACTACTGAACAATATTAATCCTGCATGCTGCTTATGTTGCAGTTGAGTAATAATGTTGTCAGGCTGTGAGTTTAATGACAGGTTCTCGGACGTTAAACGACCTCCTTTATCAAGTCTAAGTACCCAGTCAGCATAAGATTCATTCAAACGTTCACGAATTTCCTCTTCCACACGGCTAACAATAGGTACTAAAACGCATTGATGACGCATTAAAGCCAAAAATAGCGCGATACTGTAATAGGAGTAGTCTGATAATATTGCAACCACTTGAGTTGGCTTAATAAACTTAGCTATATCTAAATAGTACCCCTCTGCTTGCTGCACTAAATCTTTATAAGTGTAGAAGCTATTTTGATCAGCTAGTGCTATGTTCTCGCCGTAGATATTGAGCTTATTCAAAAACCAATGCATTATCCTGTTATGCCTCCCAAGTAAATAATTTGACCTGTAATAAAACTACTTTTATCATCAATAAAAAAATCTATCACATTTAAGATATCTTCAAATTTACCAAAACGCCGAATAGCTTGCTGTTCAATCAAAGCTTCAATTTTGTATTGAGGTATGTTTTTCACCAAATCGGTAGGTATTGGTGTGGGACCGACAGCATTGACAGTTATCCCAAACGAGCCTAATTCATAGGCCAATACTTTCGTAAAGCTTTCAATTGCTGATTTACTCGCTGCGTACACTGCTTCTCCTTCAAGACACAGAGGCACTGCTACTGTCGAAGAGTTTATAATACGACCATGCTTTTGTTTTAGCATAACTTTGGCTACTTCTCTGGAAAATAAGAAACTTCCAAAGAAGTTAGTGTTAAATACTGTCTGAACTGTTTTGACAGGAGTGGTGACGGTATGGTTCATAGCAGCAATACCAGCATTATTGAGCAGCACATCAATGCGATTGTACTGTTTTTTAGTTGATCGCACCATATCAATCACTGCTGTTTCATCGCTGACATCTAAGTGATAATGCGTATAACAGTCATGTTCAATATTTGATTTACCACGACTACAGCCGACAACAACATCGCCTAATGATAGATAGTGCATGGCTAGTTGTTTTCCAATACCTTTGCTTGTGCCAGTGATAATGAAGATTCGAGACATTATGTTTCTTGGTTCTCCTTGAGTAACATATCAATGTATTTAACCAAACTTGCGACTGTGCGGAAAGGAGATGTACGCTGACTCATTGCCCGTTCATCGGCCAAAGTTAAATTTATACTAAATTCTTCACCAATACGTTCCTCCAATTCAGTGACTAAAAATATCACTCCCATACTATCCAAACCACCATTTTTGCAAAATAATTTTGTGTCGAGTGTAGGGTTTTGCAGTGATTCTTTATCATCACTCTCTCCCATTTGATGGACAGTTGCTAAAACAATTTTTCTAATTCTTTCTATCATTAATATTCCTTTATCACGTAACTTGACAATGGTTTGTTGAAAACTGATAAATCCGCTCAATTATCCATTTTAATAACTCGTTTTTTCGCAAGGAAAATTTCTGCCGTGTTTTCCATTTGTTCTTTTGGAGATTTATTAATTAATGACGTCGCTATAATTTTTTTCTCAAAATCACGATAAATTCATAGCCATTATCAATAAACTCAGGTTCTGGATATCCCAACTTGAGTATCGGTTTAATGATTTTTTCGGGTATTCCCATACCTAAATGTTCTACATAACCATAGTTTTCGGCAAACTTCATTAAGACCGGATTACGGGTATAACTCGCTCCTTCTTTTATCATGTCAATTGTCAAGGTATTAGGCAATTTCCCGGGTGATCTCATTTCCAATCTATCAGAAAATATCAATAATTTAATTTGTCCGCCATAAAGTGAATAATCCCGATGTATCAGAGCGTTAGTAATCACTTCGCGTAAGGTTTCCAGCGGATACTCCGATTGATCAATACGCTTTATCCCTTGCATAATAGAGGTTTTTTTAGTATTCGTCTCAACAAATTGAATGGCTTGCTCAATCATTCCGTCTTCAATAATAACGCCATTATGTTCATACGGGAGAATCGGCACATCAATAAATTTTTTGTCCAACACGAGATAATCTTTATTTTCTCCCTCAAAAGCAGCACACCGTATGCCAGCCGAAGGAATAAAATGCGAGGGTTCCCGCCCGAATAATAATCCCCCCGCCAATGTTGCCACCAGACTATCAGTTAATTTGATAGCCAGTCTCGTATTTAAACAAAGGGTGTTTTGTTTGTCTTTATAGTATTTTTCTGTCAGTTTTTTGAGGTCTATAAAATAATGGCGAATTCTTCGTTCATCCAAATACTTGAGAAGTAGGGTTGGAACGGGGGAGATGTCATAATGGACAGACGGGTGATTGGCATATAAAACAGCTATCTGTTCTGGAGAGGCTAAACGGCAAGTTGTGCCAACACGGATATAAAATAGTGTTTTTTCATTTTTAGTTAAATAATAGGGTTTCTGAATACCTGTTTCTACTGTTATGCTGATAATTGCCTTATTTTCAATAATAAAACTATCCAAAACAGGAATAATCGCCGGTTTCACGCGATTATGAGCTATTTGATTAATTGCGTTCATTTTTTTATCTAATGAACCCTCTATGCCGGTTATTGTCCCATCATCTTCCACTCCCAGCAAGATAACTCCTCCTTGTCCATTAAGGAACGCAATCATTACTATTGCTAATTCTTCATTGGAAACCGCTTCTGATTTGAACTCAACATGGGAGTTCTCGCCTTCATTAATAAAAGCTTTTACATCGTAGCTATTCATTGTAATTACTATCTATTTAGTATAGACTTGTCCCTAAATAAAAGGGGGACTCCTAAATAAGGGACAAGTCTAATATATATTTGTTATGAACTATATCTTAAAGCTTTAATCAATTAACCCCGCCATTAAAGCCCCCTCATCCAAAGCATCTTCTTCCAGTTCATTTTCATTAGCCTTAGTCATTTTAAGTTCCACTTTTTCTAATTCAAAATTAGGCACTTCTGATGGCGGCGCCTTTGGAGGAACTGTCTCTTTGGGTGAATAGTCCGTCACAGTTTCTTGGATCGATGCCGTCTCTATTGGAGGGGCAACCTCATTGGGAGATGATACCACCGTCACAGATTCGCTACCCGGTGCGTGGCCTTGCGTTATGCCCAGGTAGGCCAACCATAATAGCTTATTCGCTCTAGTCACTTTAGGACCAAGGCCATATCGTTTGAAGAAATTCGGATCATCAGACAGTAAAGCCTCTAATATCACTGCACCAGTAGGCGTCGTTTCACTGAGATTGACCTTCAATTGCAAATATGAACGTCTTGAACGTCGCTTTTTTTCTTCAGGGCTCGCAGAATCTTTCTGTTCTTTCCGTTTTTTTTGGGGAGACATTTTTACGCACCTAAAATAGGTGTCCAAGATAAATCTTGGACTCCTAGTAAAATATTAATTCTCGTTGTCCTGCAAGACTCGATACAAATCAATTAAGCTCAGTGAGGGCAAATTGACATATTTTCGTACCATGCTTAACGCCCTGAATGCAGAATGTTTCCAACATCCTATCGCTGTTGAGACTTCCGGTTTCTCCAAAAAGTCAATGCTGTTGAACCAAGGGGGAGTTACATTAGGATGTTCTCCTTCAATATAATCTTTCAACGCTAGACTGCCGCCGCCAGCGCATAAAATACCTCCGACAGAATTTGGACATCTGCTACGTACAAAGGTATAAATGTCTCGCGCCGTTAGATCATAGGCGCGTTTGATAAACTGGGTGCAATCTATTTTGTATCCTTGAATGATGGTGAATCCATTCTCAAGAACAAATTCAATTTGAGAATCTGACAGTTGAATATTTTTCAACTGTTCGTTTTCATTGCAAGCTGCCGCAAGCATAGCCCGTAAGTGCTTTCGTATCAAAAAAAGTCCATGTTGATCTTCAGCATCTGTGTGATCTAAGTCATATTGAATATCACCCTTAGATAGTCTAAATATACTATAATCAGTTGTGTTTCCACCAATGTCTAAAACTAAATAATCCGTTTTTGGCATTAAAACATTTTTGCCGACAATATCACCGTCAAATCCTGAATCCCACAAAATGCGATTCCAAACGTGAGCCGTCGCTTCTGAAATAGTTGTCACTCCAAATATTTGGGTTTTGCCAGCGTCATTCGCCCCAAAGCCTTCTGAGTTTTTTATTTTGGCAGGTGTGATTTCACGAATTTCACTATCTTCTGCCGTCACCACAATCCTTGTATTTGCCATAATAGCATGTTGTGCGGCATTTATTAATGATTTGTTCCTGCTCCTAATGCCGTCCTTGGTACTCCGTTGATAATACAAATTGGTTGGCAAACTTTGTGTGATAGAAACTTCTTGTCCGCTAAAGTCAGCTAAATGAGCGGCAAAATGTTGGAACATAGCCGCCCGAATGCGAGTGATGCGCTCAATACCTGTAGTATTTTCATTGGAAAACGATTCACGACCAACTGTGAAGCTCATTTCTCGTTCATCATCAGGAAAAACCGTGATTTCAGAATCCTCAGTAGCCTCTTCCCCCAAAAGGGTTTCAACAGAGCTCACTCCATAACCAATGTAAGAGGGCTTATTAATAACTTTTACGGTTAAAACACCAGTATTCTCTTCTAATTCTGCATACGCAAGGGCGGTGTAAGATGAGCCTTGATCAAAACCAAGTGGAAAACCTACATATTGTTTTATTTGTTGCCTTTGGTTGGGTAATAATTGCATTAATTTACCTACGATTTATCTAATAAATTTATTTTATAAATAAATAAATATAAATTTGTATAAGCTATTTATAGCTGCTCATGCGTATAGATTATATTTTTGACGAAATATTATCACTTATTGATTTTTTTTACTAGACCCTTTTTGAACGGCTATAGCATTTCAGTAGGAGTCCAAGATTTATCTTGGACGTCCAATCGTGATGGCAAAAATTCAATTTGACTAATTTGTTAAAATTGAGTACCCTGTGCGCCGCGACTGTTTAGGATTATATAATAAATGACAAGATTACAAACTTATTATCGTGATACAATCGTATCACAATTAATGCAGCAATTTGGTTACCAAAGTATTATGCAGGTGCCAAAACTTGTGCAAATCACTTTGAATATGGGGCTTGGTGAGGCGGTGAGTGATAAAAAAGTGATTGAACGCGCTGTTGCTGATATGACGGCAATCGCGGGACAAAAGCCCATTGTCACTAAGGCTCGTCAGTCCATTTCTAATTTTAAAATTCGTCAAGATTGGCCGATTGGTTGTAAGGTTAATTTGCGTAGCGATCGCATGTATGAGTTTTTTGATAGGCTCATTAGTATTGCTATACCTCGTATTCGAGATTTTCGTGGCTTTAGTGCTAAAGCTTTTGATGGACGGGGTAATTATAGTTTGGGTATTCGTGAGCAAATTATTTTTCCCGAAATTGATTATGATAAAATTGATGCTATTCGGGGTATGGACATTTGTATTACGACAACGGCGCGGACGAATGAGGAGGGGCGATCCTTGTTGACTGCATTTAATTTTCCATTAAAAAAATGAGACTGTGAGCGATGGCAAAAAAATGTATGATCTTTCGTGAGGTAAAACGCGAACGGACCGTCAAAAAATATGCGGCCAAACGGGCAGCGTTGAAAGCTATCTTGGCTGATATGAACGCCTCTGAAGAGGAGCAGGATACAGCTAGATATAAATTGCAGTCATTGCCACGTAATGCCAGTCCCAGTCGTTTGCGTAATCGGTGTCAAATCACCGGTCGGCCACATGGTTATTATAGACGATTTGGTTTGAGCCGAAATAAGTTACGTGAAGCGGCTATGCAAGGGTTTGTGCCGGGTTTAGTTAAATCAAGTTGGTAAGGATAAATTTATGAGCATGTCAGATCCGATTGCCGACCTGTTAACACGCATTCGTAATGCAGAGGCAGTCAGGAAAAAGCAGGTGGAAATGCCCGCTTCAACAGTTAGGGCAGGGATTGCCAACCTTTTAAAGGAGGAAGGCTATATCACTGATTATAGTCTTTCTGAAGGCGTTAAGCCGGTTTTGACAATCATTTTGAAATATTATGAGGGTAAGCCGGTAATTTCTCAACTCAAGCGGGTGAGCCGCCCCGGTTTGCGTATTTATAAGGCTAAGGATAAGCTACCTCAAGTGTTGGGGGGGTTGGGTGTCGCTATTATTTCTACAAGTAAAGGATTGATGACTGATCGCCAGGCGCGTTTAGAGGGTCATGGTGGCGAGGTATTGTGTTTTGTTTCTTAAGGTAGGTAGGCATGTCAAGAATCGCTAATAGTCCCATTGCATTACCTCAGGGTGTTGAGGTGAATTTGCAAAATTTGGCGCTCAAAGTTAAAGGCAATAAAGGTAGCTTGGATCACGTCATTCATAATGATGTGGAAGTAAAGTTATCTGATAATACTTTGACATTTGCACCAAAAATAAGTTCTAGAACGGCAAGTGCTTTAGCGGGCACAACGCGGGCTTTAGTTAATAATATGGTGCTGGGTGTTACGCAGGGCTTTGAGAAAAAACTGATTTTGGTAGGTGTCGGTTATAAGGCGCAGGTACAGGGTAATGTGCTAAATCTGACTTTAGGCTTTTCTCATCCGGTGAATTTTAAGATTCCTGATGGTATTAGCATTGAGACTCCATCGAGTAAGGCTGAGCCGAGTATCCTCGTCAAAGGTATAGATAAACAGAAAGTCGGGCAAGTGGCTGCCAATATCCGCGCTTTTCGTCCGCCAGAGCCTTATAAGGGTAAAGGTGTGAAGTATGCCGATGAGGTGATTGTAAGAAAAGAAGCGAAGAAAAAGAAATAGGGGATAATAATGGATAAAAAGTCAGCCCGATTGCGTCGTGCCCGCCGATCCAGAGCAACTATTAAAAGATTAGGTGTGACGCGCTTGTGTATACATAAAACGCCTCGACATATTTATGCACAAGTGATTGCACCTGATGGTGCTTGTGTTGTCGCTAGTGCTTCTAGTTTAGAGAAAGAATTTAAACAAGCTATCGGTCCTGGTGGCAATGTGAGTGCTGCAACAGAGGTGGGTAAAACCATTGCGGAACGTGCTAAGGCTGCCGGTATTATAAAGGTGGCTTTTGATCGTTCTGGTTTTAGATATCATGGTCGTGTTAAGGCTTTGGCTGACGCGGCGCGTGAGAATGGTTTGAGTTTCTAAAAAAAAAGAGGTGCAAGGTACGCCTTGCACTCCTCAGCAAAAGGATTATAAGTTTTTATGGCAATTGAGGCACAACAACGTACTAAGAATGATGATTATTTGGAAAAACTGATTTCTGTTAATCGTGTTGCTAAGGTTGTTAAGGGCGGACGTATTTTCAGTTTTACGGCTTTGACAGTTGTAGGCGATGGTAAGGGTGAAGCGGGGTTTGGTTATGGTAAAGCCCGTGAAGTGCCTTTGGCTATTGCGAAAGCGATGGAAAATGCTCGTAAGAATTTGTGCTCGATTTCCTTGAAAGGTACAACTTTACAGCATTCTATTGTCGCCGAGCATGGTGCCGCTAAGGTGTATATGCAGCCTGCCTCCGAGGGAACTGGGGTTATTGCCGGTGGCGCGATGCGTGCGGTGTTTGATGTGTTAGGGGTGCGTGATGTGTTAGCTAAAACCATTGGCAGTTCTAATCATAAGAATGTTGTGCGTGCCATGTTTAAGGGTTTAACAACGATGGCAGATGCAGAATCTGTCGCTGCAAAACGTGGCAAAACAGTTGAAGAAATTTTGGGGACTACAACAAGTTGAACAAAAAACTTAAAGTGACGCAAGTGGGTAGCATCCACGGGCGTAAGCCGGCACATAAGGCTTGTGTTGCAGGATTGGGTTTGCGGCGCCGGCATCATAGGGTTGAAGTCGAGGAGACGCCGGCTATACGTGGCATGATTAATAAGGTTGCCTATCTTTTGAAAGTGGAAGAAGTTTAGTTATGTATTTAAATACTTTAAAACCGGCAGCAGGAGTAAAAAAAACGGCTAAGCGTGTCGGACGTGGTATCGGTTCAGGTTTCGGTAAAACTTGTGGACGTGGGCATAAGGGCCAACATTCTCGTTCTGGTGGTTTTCACAAAGTCGGTTTTGAGGGTGGACAGATGCCTTTGCAAAGGCGTTTACCAAAAGTGGGCTTTGTTTCGCCAAAGGCGGGAAAGATCGCGCAAGTTTGTCTTCATGAGCTTGAGCGTGTTGAGCAAGATATCGTGGATTTGTTGAGTTTGAAAGCCGCCAATATTGTTCCGCAGAAGACTAAGCGTGTTAAAATTATTGCGTCGGGGCAGTTGACGAAGGGGCTTAAAATTCAGCGTTTGGCCGTTACAAAAGGGGCTCGCGCCGCGATAGAGGCGGCGGGTGGCACAATTGAGTAACATTAAATCATTGTTAGAAAGTGGCTATTAATACACCAGGTTTAGAATTAGGTAAGTTAGGCAGATTAACCGAGTTGAAGCAACGTTTGTTGTTTGTGCTGGGCGCGATTATTGTTTTTCGCGTGGGCACTTTTATCCCAGTGCCTGGGATTGATCCGGTGCTATTGGGTGAAATGTTTAAAGAGCAACAGGGCACTATCTTAGATATGTTTAACATGTTTTCGGGTGGTGCTTTAAAACGTTTCTCGGTGTTTGCAATAGGTATTATGCCGTATATTTCAGCCGCTATTATTATACAATTATTAACAGCGGTTTCTCCGACGCTTGAGCAGTTGAAAAAGGAGGGAGAATCCGGGCGGCGAAAGATTACTCAATATACTCGTTATGGGACTTTGGCTTTGTCAACTTTCCAAGCGACGGGTGTGGCTATTGCTTTGGAAAGTCAAAACGTGGTTATTGAACCCGGTATGGCTTTTCGGATTACGGCAATAATGACTTTGGTAACGGGTGCCATGTTTTTAATGTGGTTGGGTGAACAAGTCACGGAGCGTGGAATTGGTAATGGTATTTCAATTATCATTTTTGCGGGTATTGTGGCGGGTTTACCTTCTGCCGTTGGTGGCTCTTTGGAGTTGGCACGTACTGGTCAGCTACATGTATTGACGGTATTGGTCTTATTTGCCGTTGTGTTGTTGGTAACCGCTTTTGTGGTATTTGTTGAGCGGGGGCAGCGGCGTTTAACGGTTAATTATGCGAAACGTCAGGTCGGGAATAAGTTGTATGCTGGGCAGAGTAGTCATTTGCCTTTGAAGTTGAATATGGCAGGTGTGATTCCGCCCATTTTTGCGTCAAGTATTATTTTATTTCCGGCAACCTTGGGCGGTTGGTTTGGTAGTAGTGAAGGGATGATATGGTTAAAGGATTTGTCCCAAGCTTTGTCTCCTGGTCAGCCTTTGTATGTTTTGCTCTATGCCGTTGCGATTATTTTCTTCTGTTTTTTTTATACCGCTTTGATTTTTAATCCGAGAGAGACGGCGGATAATTTGAAGAAGTCGGGTGCTTTTATTCCAGGCGTCAGACCGGGTAGACAGACGGCGGATTATATTGATAAGGTCATGTCGCGTTTAACTTTGGCGGCCGCTATTTATATGACGGCAGTTTGTTTGTTGCCAGAATTTTTGATTCTTAAATGGAATGTGCCTTTTTATTTTGGTGGGACTTCTTTGTTGATTATTGTGGTCGTTATCATGGATTTTATGGCACAAGTACAGGCCCATTTGATGTCGCATCAGTATGATGGGTTGATGAAAAAGGCTAATTTGAGAGGAAGTAGTCCTTTAATGCACTAACTCATTTCGACGCGGAGCGTCGAGGCAGGCATTCCCACGCAGAGCGTGGGAACGAGAAAAATATTGTAGGGGCAATCCTTTATGGTTGCCCTGACTGGTATATTATATATTATTATTTATTGAGTTGGTCTAACATGAAAGTAAGAGCATCCGTTAAAAAAATCTGTAGAAATTGCAAAATTATTCGTCGTAATGGTTCCGTTAGAGTGATTTGCACGGAAAAACGACATAAACAACGCCAAGGATGATATATAGTTGTCCTGTACTGCATTTTTTGAAAAACTGATAGATAACGAGAAGAATTATGGCCCGTATTGCTGGCATTAATATTCCGGTACAAAAGCACACAGTTATTGCATTAAGGTCTATTTATGGTATTGGCCCCACCTTGGCTCTGCAAATTTGTGATGCGACCGGTATCGTTCCAAGTACCAAGGTTAGGGATCTAAAAGAAACAGATTTGGACAGTTTGCGTACTGAAATTGCCAAATACAATGTTGAAGGTGATTTGCGTCGTGAAGTCGCAATGAATATCAAACGTTTGATGGATTTGGGATGTTATCGTGGTATGCGACATCGGCGTGGTTTGCCATTACATGGTCAACGCACCCGTACCAATGCCCGTACCCGTAAAGGTCCTCGCAAACCCATCAGGAAGAAGTGAAGAATATAAGCTATGGCGAAAACAAAATCACGCCCACGTAAGAAGGTTAAAAAGCATGTCACAGACGGCATTGTCCATGTGCATGCTTCTTTTAATAATACGATTATTACTATTACTGATCGCCAAGGCAATGCTTTGGGTTGGGCTACCGCTGGGGGAAGTGGTTTTCGCGGTTCACGTAAAAGTACCCCATTTGCGGCCCAAATCGCCTCTGAAAAAGTTGGTAATGTAGTCAAAGAATTTGGTGTCAAAAATTTGGAAGTACGGGTTAAAGGACCAGGGCCAGGACGTGAATCAGCCGTGCGCTCGCTCAATGCCAATGGTTTTAAAATTACCAGTATCACTGATGTTACACCAATTCCGCATAATGGTTGTCGCCCTCCTAAGAGGCGCAGAGTTTAATATTGGAAAAAAAGTATGGCGAGATATCTTGGTCCTAAGTGTAAATTAAGCCGTCGTGAAGGCACCGATCTGTTTTTAAAGAATCGGGCGCGGGGGTTGGAGTCTAAATGTAAGTTAGACAAGATACCAGGACAGCATGGCGATAAACGTGCTCGTTTGTCTGATTATGCCTTGCAATTGCGTGAAAAACAAAAGTTACGCAGATTATATGGTATTTTAGAGCGGCAATTTCATAATTATTATGTCAAAGCCAGTGGATTAAAAGGTTCAACTGGTGAGAATTTGCTGAAATTACTTGAAAATCGTTTAGATAACGTGGTGTATCGCATGGGATTTGCGGTGACGCGAGCGGAAGCGAGACAATTGGTCAGCCATAAGTCGATTTTGGTTAATGATAAGGTGGTCAATATTCCTTCCTATCAAGTCAAAGCGAATGATGTTATTAGCATTCGTGAAAAAAGCAGGGAACAATTGCGTATAAAGGCAGCATTAAGCAGTGCCCAAGAATATGGTTTTCCAGAGTGGGTTGATGTTGATGCTAATCAGATGCAGGGTGTGTTTAAGTCAACCCCGGAACGTATGGAATTACCTAGTGATATTAATGAACAACTTGTCGTTGAATTGTATTCAAAATAAGTGACTTGATTTGCTAGGAGTCCAAGATTTATCTTGGACGAGACCAATAATACTATAGCCTTGAAATTTATTTCAAGGCTAATTTATTTTTTAGGCAGTGAAATGGAATTATTAAAGCCGCGTATAGTTGATGTAAAATACCCCACCGCTAAAAAGACTAGTGCTAAGATAACTTTAGAGCCATTAGATCGTGGCTTCGGACATACTTTGGGTAATCCCTTAAGACGTGTGCTATTGTCTTCCTTACCTGGAGCGGCAGTGGTTGAAGCGAAGATTGATGGGGTGTTACATGAATACTCCTCCATTGAGGGAGTACAGGAAGATGTCATTGACATCTTATTGAATTTAAAAGGTTTAGCGATTCGTATGTTTGAGCGCACGGAAGCCACTTTGCGACTGAATAAAAAGGGTCCTGGTCCCGTTTGTGCCTCTGATATTGAATTGGAATCTAATGTTGAAATTGTTAATCCCGATCATGTCATTGCGAATTTGACCAAGCCGACTGAACTTAATATGACCTTAAAAGTTCTAATGGGACGGGGTTATCAGCGGGCTATTCAAGGGGATGATGGCAGTGAAAGTCCGATTGGTACTTTAAAACTAGATGCGTCCTTCAGTCCTGTTTTGCGTGTGGCATACCATGTTGAGAGTGCGCGTGTCCAACAACGTACTAATTTGGATAAACTCATCATTGATGTGGAAACGAATGGTACAATCGATCCAGAAACAGCCGTCAAAAAGGGCGCTTCTATCTTGCAAAATCAGCTTTCCGTCATTGTCAGTTTGGAGGGGTGTCCCGATCAACTTGATGGCATATCGACTGGAATAAATATTCCTATTGATCCCCTTTTATTGCGGCCAGTGGATGAGTTGGAATTGACAGTCCGTTCAGCTAATTGTCTGAAAGCAGAAAATATTCTTTATATTGGTGATCTGATTCAGAAATCTGAGGGAGAGTTGTTGAAAACGCCTAATCTTGGGAAGAAGTCTATGACTGAAATTAAGGAGGTTTTAGCGACGCGGGGACTGTCTCTTGGGATGCATTTGGAAAATTGGCCGCCCTCTGGACTTTATGATGATAAGCAGAAAAACAAATAGTAAAATCTTTCAGCAGAATGACGGTTTTTTTTGGGGTAGTGTTGTTCTGCCTTCATTTTATAATTGAAAAGGAAAGTTATGCGTCACAGGAATAAAGGTAGGCACTTAAATCGTACCTCAAGTCATAGAAAAGCTATGTTTAAAAATATGGCCGTCTCGATCATGCGCCATGAAATCATTAAAACAACTTTGCCTAAGGCAAAAGAGTTACGTCGATTCGTTGAGCCTTTGATTACTTTGGGTAAAGAAGATAGTGTTGCAAAACGCCGCTTGGCATTTGCACGCTTACGTGATCGAGAGATAGTTACTAAACTATTTAATGAGTTAGGTCCTCGCTATAAGGAACGTCCGGGTGGGTATTTACGCATTCTTAAGTGTGGATTTAGAGTCGGAGATAAAGCACCTATGGCTATTGTAGAATTGGTCGATAGGCCAGAGGACATGGTCGAGGTTTAAAATCATTTAATTTGTTGTTTCGGGAATGAGCTACGATTTCCCGAAACGAAGTAATAGCGACAACGGTTTCGGGAAATCGTACCTCATTCCCGAAACAACGAAAAAAAGATTTCTCTCGTTGGTCGAAATGACAGTTTTTTTTTTGCGACAATAAAAATAATGCCACGACACCATTCTTCAGCCGATAAGGGTCTCTTTATCGGCTTTCTCATTTTAATGTTCTGGTTACCCCTGCCTTTGGGTAGCAATCGTTCTTGGGCATGGGCTATCATGGAAGTTTGGATATTTAGCCTCTTCCTAGTTTGGTTATGGGGATTTTGGCAAGGAAGGTTCAAGCTGACTCCGGTTTTTTATAAAGCCAAACCTATATTTATTTTGTTTGGTTTGTGGTTGTTCTATATTGCCTTTCAGTGCATTCCCTTGCCCTATTTTTTGATTGAATGGTTATCTCCAGAAGCCGCTTCTATGCATGCTTTGTGGATTGATCATCCAACGATGGCGACTCTGTCAGTCGCACCTCATACGACAGCGATTTCTCTGCTCAAAAGTATCAGTTATGTTTTGCTATTTGTGCTAACGCTGTTACTTGTCAGGCGAGCTAAACGTTTGCGCTGGTTAGCCTACACTTTGGTATTGAGTGGGCTCTTCCAAGCGGTTTATGGCAGCTTATTAACCTTAAGTGGCATAGGCAGCTTAATTCTTGAAAAAATCCCTTATACTGGACTGGCGACGGGTTCGTTTATTAATCGTAATCATCTCGCAGGCTATTTGGAAATGTGTTTAGCGGTGGGGATTGGTTTGCTGATTGCTCAATTGAAAGACTCCGAGAATACGACATGGCGACAACGTTTGCGCTCTCTGGTGGCTTGGGTGTTGAGTGATAAAATGCGGTTGAGATTGTATCTTGTGATGATGGTTATTGCATTGGTGTTGACTCGCTCTCGTATGGGTAATACGGGGTTTTTTGCCAGTATGATGATTGCAGGTGTTGTCGGTTTGATACTTTTCCGCCGACATGCGCCCCGCGCCACTGTCATATTGTTGGTTAGTTTGATCGTGATTGATATTTTGATTGTTGGGGCTTGGTTTGGGGTAGAGAAAGTCGCTCAGCGCTTGCAGCAAACCAGTTTAGTTTCTGAACAGCGCGATGAGGTGGATATCTATAGCATTTTGTATTGGCAGGATTATTTATGGACAGGCTCTGGGCTTGGTAGTTATTATTTGACGTTTCCACGTTATCGAGGGGATGATGTGAGAGCTTTTTTTGATCATGCCCATAATGATTATTTGGAGTTTGGAGCGGAGACGGGTATTATTGGTCTGCTATTGGTGGGGAGTATTGTTATTCTTTCTTTGGGACTTGCGTTATTGGCGCAATATCGACGACGTGATTCTTTGTCTCGTGGTATAGGTTTTAGTGCATTCATGGCTATTACTGCTTTACTCATTCATAGTAG
The DNA here is from genome assembly GCA_026991885.1 of Thiotrichaceae bacterium. Classification (GTDB taxonomy): domain Bacteria; phylum Pseudomonadota; class Gammaproteobacteria; order Beggiatoales; family Beggiatoaceae; genus Thiomargarita. The sequence goes on along the minus strand of JALXAQ010000219.1, from coordinate 6,367 downwards.
TGTCGATTTTAATCTACAAATTCCCGCGAATGCGGCGACTTTTATAGTGATTCTGGCGATGGCGTGGTTGGCGTATTTTTTAAAGCCTGAGACTAGAGGTCAGTCTAAAGTGCGTAAAAGAGTCGTACTTTCTGTGGAAAGCAAGGTCCAAAATAATCCAAATCCTTAACGACAAAAATATGTCAAAACAATCGAAAACTTTAACTACAGGGATTAGTTTTTAACAGGGATAAGTCAAAACAATCCAAATCCTTACAATCAAAATCCTTAACGACAGGGATTTTTTTAGGGATAAGTCAAAACAATCTAAAACCTTAACGACAGGGATTTTTTTTTAACAGGGATAAGTCAAAATCTTATTAATATAAAAATTGGCTGTCGTGGGCAGCGTTGTAATTTATCCCTGCCATAGTTAAGGTTTTGAGTTATCCCTGCTAAAAACGAATCCCTGTAGTTAATATTTTTTCAAACACTCAATTGTGCAAAGGGTTTCATAGCAGACAACACAATCAAAGTCACATCATGTTCAGCACACCAAACTTCTAAACGATGATATTTTTCATTTTGGGGCATAAATGTGACCCAAATTTGTTCAAACTGATGTATCGTATAAAGCGTATCTAAGTCACGTTCACAACCAATAACCTTATGGCTAGAAATAAAACGACCTCTCATCGCATCATCATCATCAAGAAATCCTATTATCTCCGCTTTGGGAAAGCCTTGTTCTAATAAAGAAGCTAATGCCATCCCACGACGACCCGCACCATAAAGCACGAGGCGAATTTTATTATCAATAAAATGAAACTGTCGCCGCCAACGTTCACGGTACCAGATGCGTGGTGTCCCCATCAGAAATAACACGAACAATAAACTCAATGGCGCAAGAGAAATAGCACTATTTCGCTCGAAAAAACCTAAGAGTACCAAATAAGCCAGTATCCAAGCAAAAGAAACAACTTTGAACAAGCGTATGACATCAACCATTGAAAAATAACGCACGGGGTGACGATAATTTCCAGCGAATATCATAATAGGAATCAATATCAAGGGAAATAACCACATACCCGTCATCAAGGCTGACAAGTACTTTTCATCAATATCCACTCCAAAGCGCAAGCCATTAGCCAATAACCAAGCGATTTCAATAGCAAAAATGTCCACGGTCAAAATGGCAAGATGCAAACCCAGCAAACGCTGCCAATTCACAACGCCGATCAAACTCACCCAGATTCCACGAAATATCCAGACAACATCACCAACACAATTGGCTTTACTAAAATATTCTATATCTTGCTTAGCTTTCTGGGGAAAAAGTACGCGACGATAAAATTCTTCGGGTGCTTGATCGTGGGGATATAATTCCGCTTCATTCCGAAAAGCGATTTGGTTAGGGCCAAAAATGCCGGGGATATATTCCAAAACTTTTTCAAATTCCCCTGTGAACAAGTCCGCATATCTTAAACTTTCTGGTCGGGGTCCCACAAAAGACATTTCTCCTAAGAGAATATTCCACAATTGAGGCAATTCATCCAATTTAGTTCTTTCCAAAAATTTGCCCACTTTCGTCATTCGGGCATCGCCGGCCACCGTCACCCCTGGACCAGCAGTTCCCCAATCACTTGGAAATTTACGGAACTTATGTACCATGAAGTGTCGGCCTTTGAGCCCTAAACGTTTTTGAGAAAAAAAAACAGAGCCTGGCGAATCCAAGCGTATGAATAAAGCGATCAGTAACATGAACGGTGCTGCCAAAAGCAGTCCTAACAAAGAAAAAACTAAATCTATAATTCGTTTACACATATCTTGAGTCTATTGACCAGCATTTGGAGTCAATGCCATCGCCGTTAAGGGCAACCATAAAGGATTGCCCCTACATCATATCCTGTCCTTTGTAGGGGCAATCCCTTGTGGTTGCCCTTAACGGCGATGGCATTGGCATTTGGAGTCCAAAGCTTTAGCTTTGGACGTCTTTTAAATCGCACTTTGAAGCGTTTTCACGATTTTCTCTAAGTCCAACTCTTCCAAACTAGGAGAGAGAGGCAAAGTTATCACACGCTGACAAAAGCGTTCGGTTTTGACTAACTCAATATTTGGGAAACGCGCTCGATAATAAGAAAAATGATGTACAGGCGGATAATGAATACTGCTTTGAATGCCAGCAGCGCGTAACTCTCCCATGACTTGTTCACGCTCAACCCCATCCGACAATAAAACGGGTAACAAGTGTGCTGCCGTCACGTCACTACTTTTAAAAGGAACTCTCACCGTCGGACAATGCTTAGCCAGTAATTGACGATAAAGCTTTGTCAGTGCCCTTCGTTTCGCATTCCAGGCCTTCAAGTGGGACAATTGACAAAGTCCGAGCGCGGCACGCAATTCATCCATTCTATAATTATATCCCAAAGTCGTGACATCGTAAGAATACGCATGACCAACATGTCGATCAAGCGTACCCGTGGTCATACCATGACTACGCTTGGCGCGAATTTTTTCCAAAACAGCCGAACGAGGCGCCAAAACCATCCCCCCTTCTGCCGTCGTCATATTTTTATTGCTAAAAAAACTGAAAGCGGCGGCATCTCCCACGACGGTTCCAATTCCCGGGGCATGCGCTGCGTCTTCAACCAAAAACAGTTGATGACGATCAGCAAACTCACGCCAACGGGCAAGATCAACGAGATAACCCCCATAATGCATGACAATCACCGCTTTAGTCTTATCGGTGAGATTGCGCTGAGCGTCTTCAAGCGAAATATGGGGACACTCTAAAGAATCAATGTCAACAAACACGGGCGTGGCACCCACATATAAGACGGCATTCACTGTGGCGACAAATGTCAAGGATGGTACCAAAACTTCATCACCCTGCCCCACGCCTAAAGCGGCTAAGCTCAAGTGCAAACCCGCTGTACAGGAGCTGACTGCCACAGCCTCCGTCTCTCCGTGCATCTCTGCAAAGGCTTTTTCAAAGGCTTTAACCTGTTCACCCATGGTCAGCCAGCCGCTCTCAATCACTGCTGACAAGGCTTGTTTTTCTTTTTCTCCCAGCACGGGTTCCGCTAATGAAATCATATCGTTATACACCCAACATTGAAATATTACTCTCTTGGGACATTTCTTGTGCCCGTTGAAAATCTTCGGGGCGACCAATATCCATCCAGGCACCTTCATGCCGATAGATATGCACGTTTCGTTTATTCTCCAGCATACTATACATCAAATCATCAAATCCAAAAGGGACTCCTTTGGGTATCATTTCAAGAATACCAGGTTCCATACAATAAATGCCCATACTCACCTGATAATTGAATGAGGGCTTTTCATAAAAAGCCGTCACACGCTGCCCTTCCGTTTCAATCACTCCCAAATCTACTTTGACATTTTTATTGGTCACACCCACTGTCAACAAATCTCCGTGCTTGCGATGAAACTGAGAAAAAGCGCGTAAATTCAGATCGGTTATCAAGTCGCCATTCAATACGAGAAAAGTTTCATCAAGCTGTGAGCGGATTAAATCTAAGGCGCCAACGGTTCCAAGCGGTTCAGTTTCTTCACTGTAAATAATTTCACAATCCCACTGTTGCCCATCTCCACAGAGGGAACGAATTAAGTGGCCTAAATAGCCGGTGGTAATATAAATTTGTCGAATACCATTGCGCCGTAGCCATTTCAACAATAACTCAATGACGGGTAGCCCACCTACTGGCATTAATGGTTTTGGTAAGACTAAGGTATAAGGTCTTAATCGTGTGCCTTTGCCGCCTGCTTGTATTACTGCTTTCATTTTTGTTTTACTCAAGTTAATTTCGACGCGGATAATTAGTACAACGGATTAGCGGAATAAACGGATTGTGCCGGACGGGGTTTGCAACCCCGTCTGCAACGTTTGTTGTGCCGGACGGGGTTTGCAACCCCGTCTGCAACGTTTCAGATCGCGCAGGATCGCAAGATTTAACGTCACGGACGGGGTTGCAAACCCCGTCCGGCACAGTTTCTGTAGGGGCAATCCTTTATGGTTGCCCCCCTTAACATTATAGATTATAAATATCTGATTTATACTTGTGCAAATATTCTTTCATCCAAGCCACAGTCTCCTCTAAACCCTGCCGTAAAGAATATTCGGGTTGCCATCCCAACAAGGCTCGCGCCCGGCTATTATCACAAATCAGTTCCATCACTTCACTCTTTTCAGGACGGAGCCGGTTTTTTTCCACTTCAATCGTAGCCTTTGAGCCACAAATATCCAAAATTAACTGTGCGAGTGCCCCGATAGTGACACCCTCTCCGCGCCCCACATTAATGACCTGACCAAGCGCCTCATCAGAGTTTGCCACTGCCATAAAGCCATGCACTGTATCTTTAACATAATTTAAATCCCGTACCGGCGACAGTGCTCCCAATCGAATGATTTCTGCACCCGACAAAGCCTGAGAAATAATTGTAGGAATAACTGCCCTTGCCGATTGGCGTGGTCCAAATGTATTAAAAGGGCGGATAATGGCGACTGGCAAATCAAAGGAGAGATAATAAGACTCCGCTAATTTATCGGCTGCAATTTTAGAGGCTGAATAGGGAGATTGCCCGACTAAAGGGTGTTTTTCGTCAATCGGGACATATTGAGCCGTGCCGTAGGTTTCCGATGTTGAAGTTTGCACCAAACGGCGTACACCCTCATCTAGGCATGCTTGAAGTATGTTGAGTGTACCTTTAATGTTGGTTTCTACATAGGCGGCGGGCGCACGGTATGAATAGGGAATGGCTATCAAGGCTGCCAAATGATAAACGGTGTCACAGCCGGAGACTGCTTTTTGCACCGCAAACGGATCAGTAATATCCGCTGGAAATACTTCTACATTTGCCATGACTTCTTGGGGTAAAGTTTCAAGCCAACCCCAGTTATTTTGGAAATTATAATGGATCATGGCGCGGACTTTGTGTCCGGCGATAACTAAAGTTTCTGTTAAATGGCTCGCAATAAATCCAGCGGCTCCAGTGACTAATATCTGATCGGTCATTTTAGGTCTTTTTTATTTTGTTAGGAGTGCAGGGCAACCACTAGGGATTGCCCCTACATAATATATATTGTAGCTTAACGACAGGGATTAGTGCAGGGATAAACCAAATGATGATTGTTAATAAAATTATGGCTCGCGTGTTTTTAAGGGAGTGAGTACAACTAATGCAAAACAACGAATAAAAAAAACGGTTCAAGCTGGAACGATATATATATATAAGAGTTAAAGTTAAGCTATTTTAAAAATGAGGTTGTTTTCTGACATTTTGTACCTCATTCAACCTTCCAGGTTTTGACCGCCTGTTTCGCAAGCCATATTTGGTAATGACTCAAAGTTGCCAAATCCCAGCTATCATATTCCGCTACTTTTTTGGCAAGTCTGAATGATGTGCTTAAATAGACTCCCTTTTTTGTCTTAAAGTCGGCTCGTCTCAACTCATCTTTTTCAAGCAATTCTCGTCCAAAACTATTTTCAATCTCAGCAAGTAAAAATCTGATTTTTTTAGATGATCGTCTGCTGGGCATTTTGTAAAATTCAAAAGCATTTTGAAAAGCGTTGTCATCAGGATATAATCGCCTAAATTCCTCACTATTTTTAATATGGCTGGCTCTTGTATACTCTCCGTTAAAAACTTTCATGGCAATTTTATTATAAGCCCTTTCTTGCTCATTAGGTGAAAAACGGCAGATGATATTGTATCGCACAGAAAGAATATAAAGATATTTGAGAGTTTTGAGAAATTCTTCAGGAGAAAATTTTTGGCAAGCAACCATCAATACAGGAAAGGGCTGGTTAATCGTAAACAGCTTTAAGCCTTGCAGATAATAGCTAATTTTCTGATGTGCATTATTTTGCCTTTTCCACCATTCATCATAAGGATTTAACAGTGACGCATAAACGGGCGCATATTCAGTTAATGATTTTAAGTATTGGCTGGCTGATTGTGGTGATTTGTCGGCTCCATTAACATAAAATCATTCATATATTTTCTCCGCTCTCAAAATTACCAATCTGTAACCAGTGAGTTGATTTTTCGGCGTAAAAGAGTATCACTTTGCGAGAAAATTTGCAATGTGTCTCAAGCTCGGCTCATCAGATAAATAAAGGGCTCATAATCCGTTGCACCGGCTCAGGGACATTAAGAGATAAACTACAGGGATTTAATATTAGCAGGGATAAGTCAAAACACGGCTTTGTTGGAGAGTACGACGAAGTACAGCTCATGTGATACAACGAATAAACAAAATTCATTATCGCTCGGATAAATCAAAACCAAATATTTGAGATGTCAATAAAAACGGAGTTTAAGCATTTTGAGGGCTATTTGAAAATTGAAGGTAAAATGACAG
>JALXAQ010000218.1 GCA_026991885.1 Thiotrichaceae bacterium | reverse complement strand
AATGCCTGCATCGACGCTCCGCGTCGAACACCCAAATTTTTTTTTATTTTTTCTCGTTCCCACGCTCTGCGTGGGAACGAGAACATCACTCGTGTTCTACCCGAATCCGACGAACCACAATAATAGCTTCAACCACCGCCCAAAGAGATAAAAACAAGATAATGCCCCCGACTATGCCTACCATCCATTGTTCAGTAGATATTGCTTTGTAAATACTCATAAACATGGCTGATATCGTGGCACCAAGCACAAGTAGCATTGGTAGCATCGTATAAAGCACGGGCTTACGCTTACGATATAAATACAATGTGACAGCCAATAATGTTAGTCCCGCTAAAACCTGATTAGTTGTACCAAACAATGTCCAAAGAAACAAGCCGGCTGGTTTGCCATTGACCTCAAAAAAGGCAAAAAATCCAATGGCTGCCACTGCAATGAGGGTAGCAATATAACGGTTTTCTAGGAATTTCACGCCCAAGGTGTCAGCAATCTCTTGAACATTGAAGCGCAAAAGGCGTGTACCGGTATCGACACTTGTCATCGCAAAAGCAACGACGACGACACTAATAAAGGCTTCCGCCAGATTAGTTGGTATCCCAAGTTGATGGACAAATTGCCCTGTACCTTGGATAAATACGCCAAGTTTTTGATGTAATCCTGCCGCTTGTTCCCAAGAGCCATAGAAGTTTGCCCATTCTGCATGAGAACTGAATGCGCCGGCTGTGGTTGCCAGAACGGCCATTAAGGCTAGTAAAGATTCTCCGATCATGGCGCCATAGCCAATCAAGGGTGCATCCGTTTCTTTGTCAAGTTGTTTGGCTGTGGTACCAGACGCAACTATCCCGTGAAATCCTGAGACGGCGCCGCAGGCAATAACAATGAATAAGAAGGGAATCATGGGGGGTGCGCCTTCTGGATGCAGATTGATGGCAGGTGCCGCCCATTCGGGTGAAAGGATAAAAAAGCCGATAAACATGGCGATCAATGCTAGATAGAGTAGAAGAGAATTTAAAAAATCACGCGGTTGTAATAAAATCCAGACAGGTAATACACTGGCTAGAAAAGCATAAATAAGTAGTGAAAATGTCCATGAATGGGCAGATACGCCTGTAATGGGCCTATCTAATCCAATCCAAGTGGTAATGAGCATGAGGACAAAGCCGACAAGCGTCATCGGCAAAATCGGCAACTTGAGTCGATAAATAAAAAACCCGATCATGATGGCAATCACCATTAGGGAAATCGTGGGAAATATGGCTTCTGGATGCGCCGTGGCAGGGATATTTGCCGGATCAGGCGCTGCAAAGAGCCCAGCAATCACTAAGACAAACACGCCCATAGCCAAGGAAATAAGAAAAAAGATGACAAGCAGAAATAAAAGTCTTGCGCGTGGGTGAATGACATCCTTTGCAATAGTGCCCACACTTTTTCCCTTGTGGCGCACAGAAAGCACTAAGGCTGAAAAATCATGCACTGCCCCAATCAGCAGTGTGCCCAAAACGACCCATAGGAGTGCTGGTACCCATCCCCAAATGACGGCAATTGCGGGTCCAAGCATGGGCGCAAGTCCTGCAACAGAGGCGTAGTGGTGACCGAAAAGTATGTATTTATTCGTCGGTAGATAATCTATCTCATCGCGCAATGTGTGTGCTGGTGTCTGCGTTGAGGATTTGAGTTCAAAAACTCGCTTGGCAAGCCACTGTTTGGCATAAAAGTGGTAAAATACAAAATATAGGCACATTACTATGAGCGCCATAATGGGTGGTGACATTGTATTTCCTCATGGTTAGTGTTTGGATGTTGAGCAGAAGAATATAGGCTCTCTCGTGTTGTAATAAAAGCTCTAAGGGGTGCATTGCGTATTTTTGCTTGCCATTTGTTTGATGGTTTATTTACAAATTAAAATGGTTGCAATTGCCTCTGATGGGGCAACTCATTGTGTGCAGCAAGGGCGTGCTGTATTTAAAACAAGTTTATCAAGTTTCATGGTTCAGTCTTTACTGAATCAGGCTTTTTCTGGTTATTCGGGTTCTGATGCCCTTTGCTGAGGAACCGACAAAAATAATAGAAACAATTAATGAGGTAATTAAATGTTTTATTCGTTGTCCTCCATTAGTTGTACAAGAAAGTGCTAACGGGCGGAAAACAGGTTGAGCGATATTTTATTGATAATCCACAACTATGGTTGATTTACACAACCCGTACTGATAATTTTGATGAAATACCCAATATATATATGTTGTGCCAAATCCTAATGGTGGCTGGGACATTAAACAAAGTGGGGGACAGAGATCATCTGGGCACTTTGAGATAAAAATAAATGCCATTGATCGTGCTAGGCAAATAAGCCAAAATCAACAAACTGAGTTGGTTATTCACAACAAGAATGGGAAAATTTCTCAGAAAGATAGTCATGGAAATGACCCTTATCCACCCAATGGTTAAGGTTATATCGTTCCCAAACTCTGAGGACTGCGAATGTAGGACAACGAATAAAAACATTCAATATGAACGTCGCAAACGCAGGTTCTTCGTATCAAGAACATCAGTATTCTCAAGTCCTCTCATGTTATATATGGGGAGATTGATCAATTGGTTTATACATTGTATGATGTCACGGCAAAGGAAATTGGGATTGTAGAGAAAGGCTAAATAGAGGTAATTAATATGGTTTGGGAAGTTGAATATACTGATGACTTTGGAAAATGGTGGGAAGGCTTGAATGATCGTTCCCAAGAAGATATTGATGTTAGTGTTAGATTATTAGAACAGCGTGGTCCACAACTATCATACCCCCATAGCTCTGGTATTAATGGTTCAAAGTATAGCCACATGCGTGAATTGAGAATTCAACATAAAGGTGATCCCTACAGAATTTTATATGCGTTTGATCCAAGACAAGTTGCAATCCTGTTAATAGGAGAAAATAAAGCGGGTGATGATGATTGGTATGAAACTTACATACCAATAGCTGATAAATTATACGATGAACATTTAGAAATTTTGAAAGAGGAGAATGCTTTCAAGTAAGTCTCCTATAACTATAAAAATAGGGTTTTCTTTTACCTAACCAAGGATGGTTTTGAATCTGCACTTATTTATTACTTAAAAAAGGCAATTAAAAAATAATAAAAATTGTTATTTGATTGAAATAGCAGTATAATATGTTTCCCTTTAAAGCAGACAATTAACACCTAAAAGATGAAAAACTTTCATGTAAAATTTACGGCCAAAAATCTAACAGGAAACGCTGGACTTGTTCATCTAGGAAAATTTGCCGAAAAATTGCAACTTCCTAAAACCTTGAAAAAATTTATATCAATAGAACGAGGACATACAGCTAACTATGATGTATCTAATGTTGTCATGATGTTAATGATGGGTGTGCTTGCAGGAGTCAAACACATCAGTCATTTATCCATTATACGCCACGATTCAGTCATTCGCAAATTGTTTAACTGGGAAAAATTTCCAGATAATAGAACATTTGGACGACTTTTTGAATTATTTAACCATAAACATTGCAATGAATTACATCAAGCTGAACAAATGTCTCGGGAAAAAGTCTGGTCAAAAAAATGGTTTGGGCGTGTGACATTAGATTTTGATTCAACCGTTATCGGAGTACACGGTTCACAAGAAGGAGCCGCTAAGGGGTTTAATCCCAAAAAGAAAGGCCAAAACAGTTATCACCCTTTGCTGTGTTTTATCGCGGAAAATAAAGAATGTATTCATAGTTGGTTCCGTACGGGTTCCACCTATACGGGCAATGGAGCACCGGAGTTCTTAAAAGAATGTTTTTCTCGTCTTCCCAAACGGGTATGGAAGGTGTTTGTTCGTGCTGATAGTGGTTTTTTTAATGGTGCTTTGCTCGATGTTTTGGAAGAAAAAAAGAGTGAGTATCTCATAAAGGTCAAAATGAAGAACCTAGCCAGCCGGTTAATGCAACAAAAATGGCAGAAAGTTAAAGGTATCAAGGGGATTGAAAGCACAGAATTCTCTTATAAATGTCATGGTTGGAAAAAAGAACGTCGATTGGTTGCGATTCGGTCCGAGATTGATTCAACTTGTGAAACCAAAACTTTATTTCCTATTCCACAGTACGAATTCTTTTGTTATGTCACAAATTTGAAGATTAGTCCTTGGAAAATCCATAAGTGTTATGGAAAACGTTCTACCAGTGAAAATTGGATAGAGTGGTGCAAGAATCATCTGGCTTCTGGAACAATAAGAACTCAATATTTTTGGGCAAACTCTGCTCTTTTTCAGACCTCCATTCTGGCTTATAATTTGATGGTTTGGATGATGTGGCTCAATACTGAAACCCGTTTTCATGAGGAACCAAACACTATTAGAGCTTGGCTTATAAGTGTACCAGCAAAATTGATTAGTCGAGCGCGTCAATTAATCCTAACGCTTTCAGAAGATTATGTTTTTAAAGAACGTTGGCTGGAAATTGAAGACTCAATTTCCGCTTTAAATTTCGCTTGAGCTAATTCAACTGGCTTAAATTTTTTTATTCCCAAGAGGAATAAGGGACAATTATGTCCTTTTTTTAGATTAATAGTTCTAATCAGCTCAAAAAAAATAAAAATTAGAAAAATAAACGCCATTTTTTAATTTTTTACGAAAATAACCATTAAATATATATGTAAATTTGACCCATTTATTTAAGAAAAAGTCTCTCAATTTTTAATTGCCATTTTTAGGTTATATTAAAAGGTGCGTGGGACGCACCCTACGCTCGCTTCCTTTTACTCGATGATCTGATCGTTTAAACTAAACCGCACACCTTTCCACCGCCGCCAACACTTCCTTCAGCACCGGTTTTTTCCTAAAAGTGAGGACTTCTCCCGCCGAAATGTCTTCAAATACCCCTTGGGCAACATTGGCACTTTCATAAACCAATAATATAAGATCACGCCGCCCAGCTTCACGAATTTTTCGCAATTTTCGTTGCAAATACTGGGGATGCCAAAAACCAATGATTTCAATCAGCGCACGTCGTCCATCTTTGCAATGTGTCATAGAAAAATCGGGTATCATTACCGTGTCACTCACCACAATCAGTTCATCCTCTCGCGCTAATTCCCATTTTCGCTTTGCACCTCCATATTTTTCTTCAAATTCTGACGCAAAATCCGCTTCGAGCCGGCTATCAAATAGATTCGATGCCTTAAAATGGCTGCGTAATGGGGTACGATCATCTAAAGTGTAGTGTAACGGTTTGCTTTCGGGGAGGTGTACTTCGGCATCCATGCGCCAAGTTTTGCACAATAACAGGGCGGGTATAAATTTCGCAAATTGCAGACCATATCGAATCGTTGATTTCACAAAGGGTGATATTGGTCCATGTAAGATAACATTATATCCATGTTCAGGGATTCGATAAACCGTGTGCATCAATTTAAAGAGCTTTATATATTTAAATAAGTCTTTGTAACCGTCACGTACAATAATATCGACATCTCGCGTCCAATAGAATAAGCCCCGCGCTACTTCTAAATTATAACGGGCAATCAAGTCCACAGGCGTTATGATTTGTCCTGTGCTGAGTAATATCCTTTCTTCAAGTAAATCAGCAAACAAGGCTTGTTCAACCTGTTTAGGGCTGATGCCAAGTTTTGTGGCGGTTTCCACCACAGCTTCTTCTCGTGTCGTCACGGTCAATAAATCGCTTTTGACGGTGACTGGTCCTTGATCAAACAGTGCCTTCCGCAATTCAACTGGGTTGACGGGCGGATCATGCCCAAAAACGCAGCGGCTCACTAAGACATTTGCTAATCCGCGAATGATGCGATATTCCAAACTTTCACCCTCATAAGCCCGGAGCCCATCTTCCAATTCTCCTCGGCTACGTCCGATGTGTGCTTTGACGAAGAGTATTAAATCATTGGCCATCTTTAAATAGTGATAATCTTGAGGCAAGGCGAGCGGTCTGACTTGATTTCCACGTTTTTTGAGGCGGGGCAGGATGAGTTCAGATTTAAGCATTTAATTTGCGCCACTCCGCTGCAACATTTCTTGTGCATGTGCCAAAGTTTGCGAAGTCATTTCCACGCCGCCTAACATACGTGCAATTTCTTCAACACGCTGTTGATTATCTAAAACAGTAATGTGAGTTTGGGTACTTTGTTGCTTAAAAGTTTTGCTGACTTGTAAATGATGATGCCCTTGGCAAGCCACTTGTGGCAAATGGGTGATGCACAAGACTTGCCGTTGTTGCCCTAAATGATTTAATAATTGTCCGACAATTTCAGCAACGCCACCGCCGATGCCGACATCAACTTCATCAAATACTAAAATGGGTACGCCGCTGCGTTGTGCCGTAATGACTTGTATTGCTAAGCTAATCCGCGACAATTCTCCGCCCGAGGCGACTTTATTCAATGGTTTAGGCGGATGCCCGGGATTGGTGGAGACTAGAAATTCAATCCTATCCGTGCCTGTTGGCGTGGGGAGCGTGTCTTCATCGGGATTGACCGTAATCTCTAAGCGTCCCCCTGCCATGCCCAGTTGATACATTTCGGCACAAATTTGTTGAGATAATCGTTGCGCTGTTTGGAGGCGCTGTTCATGCAAAGCTTCGGCAGCGATGCGATAGTCTTGCAAGGCTTGTGCGAGTTGACTCTCCAAACGGGTCGCATTTTCTTCATAATTTTCTAATTCATTCAATTGCTGAATCATTTGTTCAAAATGCGCGGGCAAATCGACAAAACGGATTTTATGTTTGCGTGCTATATCCTGAAGCGTGGCAATTTGTTGTTGAACTTCTTCTAAACGGGCAGAATCAATATCTAAATGATGCAAATAATGGCGCAATTCTCCCACTGCTTCTTGTGTTTGAATGATGGCATTTTCTAATAATGTCGTGATATTACTGAGCTGAGAATCATGTTGTTGCACTTCTTCTAAAAAGTGATTGGCTTGGCTGAGAGCAGATAAGGTTGATCCGCCTTCATCATTATCAAGTAGCGATAGCGCACGTTGACTATTATCTAATAATTTCTGGGCATTGGCTAAGCGGTGAAGTTCTTTATCCAGACGTTCTATAGCTTCTGTTGTTAATTCAAAGGGTTCAAGTTCTTCTACTTGATAACGCAAAAAGGCGATTTTGGCTTCACGATCTTCTCCGCCCAAAGCATCTAAGGCTATTTTGAATGAATTCCAACGTTGATAAATCTGCATGACTTGTTCTAAAACACTGTTATCGTCTGCCATTTCATCGACTAATTGACGTTGTACTTCATTTTTGAGCAAAGATTGATGAGCATGTTGCCCATGAATATCTATTAAATATTCACCTAATTTGCGTAAAGTTTGCATTGAAACGGGCTGATCATTGATATAGCCCCGTGATCGTCCATTGTGATTGATCACGCGACGCACAATACATTCATCGCCATGGTTCAAATTTTCTTGTTGCAACCATGTCAGTGCAGTGGATGGCAAAGTGAAGACGGCATTAACTTGTGCGGTTTCACAGCCTTGTCGCACAATACTGCTATCAGCTCTTTCACCGAGTACGAGGCTGAGGGCATCAATTAAAATGGACTTACCAGCACCCGTTTCACCGCTGATGATGGTGAGCCCAGTGTCTAGGTGCAATTTCAACTGTTCAACAATGGCAAAATTTTCAATCTGTAAAAAGTGCAACACGTTTTTTTCAGTTATCAGTTATCAGTTATAACAATGAATTTGACTAACTCCAATCCAATTTAGCACGTAGCGTGGCATAATAATCATGTTTTTGTGGATGGATCAAGCGAATAGTGTGCTGTTTTTCAATAACAATGCGATCACCTGGCAGAAGTCTCTGACATAACAGACCATCCCCGTCTAATTGTGCCTCTCCCATTTGCTCAAGGTCTATGGTAATTTGTATGCAACTATCACCATCAACCACAAGTGGGCGGTTGCTAAGTGTATGAGGGCAAATCGTTACCAATAGTAAAGCATTCAAAGAAGGATAGATGAGAGGTCCACCCGCTGAAAGTGCATAGGCTGTCGAGCCTGTGGGCGTTGCCACCACTAAACCATCAGCACGTTGACGATTGACAAAATGTCCATTAATCGTGGTTTCAAAGGTGATCATGTGTGATATCGTACTGCGATAAATCACTATATCATTCAAAGCCTTACAAACTGATAGATAATGGTTATTGCGATGGACTTGTGCAGAAATTAAAAAGCGGTCTTCTTCAATAAAGGCACCGTCTAAAATCTCAGCCAAATATTTATCCATTTTTGTTGGACAAATATCGGTCAAAAAGCCCAAGCGTCCTAAATTAATACCCAATATGTTTACATCATGCTTGGCTAATAAACGAGCCGCCTGTAATAGGGTACCATCTCCGCCAACCACGATGATCAAATCGCTGCGGGCAGCTAATGCCTCTGCATTAACGGCAACGCTCAAATTCATTTGGGGCAATAGGCTTGCACTAAGGGAGTCGATCACTATATCCAGATGACGCTTGTGCAAAAAATCGACTAATGTTTCTAGGCAATCTTTAACTTTTGGATCACCCCGTTTGGCAATAAGCCCTATTTTTTTAAACATAATTTTTTAGGTGGAAAAATGCAAAGATACTATTTTAACAATAATATGGTGAGATCAGATGCTCAGTTATAACAAAATAAGTGAACGTGCCCAACATTTGTTGAAAGTATTAGTCAATCGTTATATCCGTGAAGGACAACCGATTGGATCACGCACACTGTCACGCGATGCTGCCCTCGATCTCAGCCCCGCTACCATCCGTAATGTGATGGCTGATTTGGAAGAAATGGGATTGGTCAGTTCTCCGCATACATCGGCTGGCCGTATTCCTACTGTGCGTGGTTATCGGTTATTTGTTGATACCCTATTGCAAGTTAAACCCTTGAATAGTGAAGAAGAACAGCATTTGCGTCGCCAGTTTATACCAAAATACAACAATCAGCGTTTACTGGAGCAAACTTCTAATTTATTATCAGAAACCACCCATTTAGCCAGTGTGGTTATGTTAGCTCGGCACGATTATAAAGCTTTGCGTCAAGTTGAATTTTTATCTCTCTCCAAAAAACGTGTTTTGGTTATATTGGTTTTTAACGAACAGGATGTCGAAAATCGCATTATACACACCAGCCGCACATACTCTCCAGCCCAATTGCAAAGTGCCGCCAATTATTTGAATGAGGCTTTTGTCGGTAAAGATATTAAAAGTGTGCGTGAGGATTTGCTACGTGAGTTGCGGGAAACCCGCGAAAATATGGATAAAATGATGCTAGCCGTCATCGAAATGGCAGAGAAAGCTTTTGAGAATCAGGAGCACTCGCCACACGATTTTGTGATGACTGGGCAAACTAATCTCATGGAAGTCGCCGAATTGTGTCAGGTGGAAAAATTACGTGATTTATTTGTGGCTTTTAACGAAAAGCGCGATATTTTGCACTTACTTGATCAAGCGATCAAGACTCAAAATCTACAGATTTTTATTGGCGAAGAGTCTGGCTATGAGGTGTTATATGATTGTAGTGTGATTACTTCTCCTTATACCGTCAAAGGCTCTGTGATAGGCGTACTCGGCGTGATTGGACCAACGCGGATGCCTTATGAACGGGTCATTCCAATTGTCGATTTAACGGCTAAATTACTTGGCTCAGCCTTGAACCATCACTAATTTATCCCTATTACTGCCCTTGTCCAAAGCTAAAGCTTTGGACTCCAAAATTTGTTAAATTGACTTTTAGTGGGAGTTTCTATGAGTAATGATGAATCAGTTAAGGCAGAGCAAACAAAAACCACGCCGCCAACTGATCAAGTGGGTGACGATTCGCCTGACACGCCAACGACGACTGAGTCCCCCTCCATCGAGGATTTAACCCGTCAGTTAGCGGAAGCCACAGAAAAAGCGGAGAAACATTGGGATAGTCTGCTCCGTAAACAAGCGGAGTACGACAATTTACAAAAACGCATGGCACGCGATTTAGAAAAGGCGCGTAAATATGCCTTAGAAAAATTTGCCACTGATTTGCTTGCGGTTAAAGACAGCATGGAATTAGGCATAGAGGCGGCTGCTCAATCAGACACCAAGCTTGAAGTTGTGCGTGAAGGGATGGAATTGACCTTAAAAATGTTGACTGACACCTTGTCAAAATTTGACATAGTGGAAATTAATCCCCTCAATGAGAAGTTTGATCCGCAATGGCACGAAGCGATGGTGATGCAACCCTCACCGGATGCAGAAGAGGGTACCATTTTACACCTCCATCAAAAAGGCTATCAACTCAATGATCGCCTATTGCGTCCCGCACGGGTGGTCGTCGCACAGGCTGTCAAAGCAGAAGAGCCGATTGAAAATGAAGCTTAACACCCTATATCAACGCATTCAATCAAAAACGCTACTTTAATAAGGAAAATAGATTTATGAGCAAAATCATTGGAATCGACTTAGGGACGACCAATTCTTGTGTCGCTATCATGGAAGAGAAAAATTGCCATGTCATTGAAAACAGTGAAGGTGGTCGTACCACGCCCTCTATCGTCGCTTATAGCAACGATGATGAAGTGTTAGTGGGACAATCCGCTAAACGTCAAGCGGTCACCAATCCAGATAAGACTTTATTCGCCGTTAAGCGTCTCATTGGGCGCAAATATAAAGACCAAGTGGTACAGCGCGATGTGGACATGGTACCCTACAAAATCGTCGAAGCGGATAATGGCGATGCTTGGGTAGCCGTTAAGGGTAAAAAAATGGCGCCACCAGAAATCTCCGCTCGTATATTGATGAAAATGAAAAAAACGGCAGAGGACTATTTAGGCGAGCCAGTCAAAGAGGCCGTTATTACCGTCCCCGCTTATTTTAATGACTCGCAACGCCAAGCGACTAAAGACGCTGGTCGTATTGCCGGTTTAGATGTCAAACGTATCATCAACGAACCCACGGCGGCTGCCTTAGCATACGGCATGGATAAAAAACGGGGAGATGTCAAAATTGCCGTGTACGATTTAGGCGGGGGCACCTTTGATATTTCTATCATTGAAATCGCTGATGTGGATGGCGAGCATCAATTTGAAGTGTTATCCACTAATGGTGACACTTTCTTAGGCGGTGAAGATTTTGATTTACGCATCATTAACTATTTGGTTGATGAATTTAAAAAAGACACGGGCATTAATCTAAAAAATGATCCCTTAGCTTTGCAGCGCTTGAAAGAAGGTGCCGAAAAAGCCAAGATTGAACTCTCTTCTAGCCAGCAAACTGATGTCAATTTGCCTTATGTGACAGCGGATGCCAGTGGTCCCAAACACATGAACATCAAATTGACCCGTGCAAAATTGGAGTCTTTGGTAGAAGAACTGATTGAACGTAGCATTGCTCCTTGTCAGATCGCCCTGAAAGATGCCGGTTTGTCTGCTGGAGACATCAACGAAGTCATTCTAGTCGGTGGGCAAACCCGTATGCCCAAAGTGCAAGAGGCTGTTAAAAACTTGTTTGGCAAAGAGGCGCGTAAAGATGTCAATCCTGATGAAGCCGTTGCCATCGGTGCCGCGATTCAAGGTGGTGTGTTAAGTGGTGATGTGAAAGACGTGTTGTTGTTGGATGTCACTCCGTTGTCCCTGGGTATTGAAACCATGGGCGGTGTGATGACTAAGCTCATCCCGAAAAATACGACGATCCCAACAAAACATTCACAAGTCTTTTCAACCGCAGATGATAATCAAACGGCTGTGACGGTACATGTGTTGCAGGGTGAACGTGAGGTAGCCTCTGCTAACAAGTCATTAGAAAGATTTGATTTGGCTGATATTCCACCAGCCCCGCGTGGCATTCCCCAAATCGAAGTCACTTTCGATATTGATGCCAACGGCATTTTACATGTGTCTGCTAAAGACAAAGCGACTGGCAAAGAGCAATCCATTTCCATCAAAGCCTCTAGTGGCTTGTCTGATGAAGAAGTCGAAAGCATGATTCAAGATGCCGAAGCACATGCGAGTGAAGATAAGAAATTCCATGAAATGGTTGAGGCGCGTAACGCTGGTGATAATTTGATCCATACGACGACCAAATCTTTAAAAGATTTAGGTGATAAAGTCAGTGCCGATGACAAAACAGCCATTGAAGCGGCTATTGATGATCTGAAGGATGCGCTCAAAGGTGATGATAAAGCGGCGATTGAAGCCAAAACTCAGACTTTGGCCGAACTCGCCGGTAAAATCGCGCAACAAGCTTACGCTCAACAAGCAGGCGACGGTGCCAATGCAGCAGATGGCTTTACCCAAGCCGCTCAAGCGGCAGCGGAAAAGGCTAAGGATAAAGATAAGCAGTCTGATGTGGTTGATGCTGAGTTTGAAGAAGTTAAAGACAATAAAAAATAAGGCTGGCTAAATAGGACGTCCAAGATAAATCTTGGACGCCTACCAAAATGAACCGTGTTGAGTAACTATGTCAAAACGTGATTATTATCAAGTCCTTGGTGTACAAAAAAACGCTTCTGAAGATGAACTTAAAAAAAGCTACCGCCGTTTGGCAATGAAATATCATCCTGATAGAAATCAGGACGATAAAAACGCGGAAGAACAATTTAAAGAAGTCAAAGAAGCCTACGAAGTTCTGAGTGATCCGCAAAAACGGGCAGCTTATGACCAGTTTGGACATGCCGGTATTGAGGGTGCTATGGGCGGTGGCGGCGGCGGCGGTTTCGGCGGTTTTGGCGATATAGGCGATATTTTTGAAACGGTGTTTGGTGGTGGTGGTGGTTTCCACAGTGCTGGTGGTGGTCATCGGGCATTTCGGGGAGCCGATTTGCGCTACGATCTGACCTTGTCGCTTGAAGAAGTCGTTGCTGGTACCGAGGTGAAAATCCGTGTGCCTACGCAAGTCGTTTGTGAAAGATGTCATGGCAGTGGTGCGAGACCGGGTACAAGCCCCAAAACCTGTCCCAGTTGTAATGGGCAGGGTCAAGTCCGCGTGACGCAAGGCTTTTTTTCGGTGCAACAAACCTGCCCTAATTGTCGGGGCGCGGGTCAAATCATTTCAGAACATTGCCCGACTTGTCGTGGTAACGGGCGTATCCAACAACATAAAACTTTGTCAGTTAAAGTGCCAGCCGGGGTGGACAGTGGTGATAGAATTCGCTTATCTGGTGAAGGCGAAGCGGGTGTCAATGGTGGTCCCCCGGGTGATTTATATGTACAAATTCAAGTCCGTCCCCATCCTATCTTTTCTCGTGAAGACAATCATTTATTTTGCGAAGTGCCGATCAGTATTATCACGGCTGCCTTAGGGGGTGAATTAGAAGCGCCAACGCTTGATGGTCGCGTCGTTCTCAAAATTCCCCCAGAAACACAGACTGGTAAAGTCTTTCGCATTCGTGGCAAGGGCGTTAAACCGGTACGTGGTGGCTTAACGGGTGATTTGCATTGCCGCGTTGTGGTAGAAACACCGATCAATCTTACGCCTCACCAAAAAGAGTTGCTCAGAGAATTTGAAAAAACCATGCACAAAACTAAGCGGCATAGTCCGAAACAAAGCTCTTGGTTGGATGGAGTTAAAAAATTTTTTGAAGATATGAAGTTATAAACTAATGAATACAAATATTGCAATTGCAGGTGCTGCGGGCAGGATGGGGCGCAGTTTGATTGAGGCTTGCGTACAAACAAGCAATACGATTTTAAGTGTCGCACTTGAACAGCCAAAAAGTAGCTTAATTGGTAGTGATGCTGGCGAATTAGCGGGTGTTGGCTCGCTCGATATTTCAGTTGTTAATGATCTGGTTAGCAATGATTTTGATGTACTCATTGAGTTTACCACTCCAGAAGCCACCCTTTCCCATTTAGCCATTTGTCGTGCTGCCCATAAACGTATGGTGATTGGCACGACTGGCTTTTCAGGCGAACAACGCGAAATAATCGAACAAGCGGGGCAAGAGATTGCGATTGTATTTGCTCCTAATATGAGCGTCGGCGTTAATCTCACTTTTAAGTTATTGGAAATAGCCGCCAAAGTGCTTGGCAATGATGTGGATATTGAGGTGATTGAGGCTCACCATCGCCATAAAGCAGACGCGCCTTCTGGCACAGCCTTGCGTATGGGTGAGATTGTTGCCGAAACTTTGGGGCGTGATTTGTCAGAGTGTGCGGTGTATGGGCGACAAGGAAAAACGGGGGAGCGTGCTCGTGAGACGATTGGATTTGAAACTATCCGCGCTGGCGATATTGTTGGCGAGCATACGGTGATGTTTGCTGATATGGGTGAACGTGTTGAAATCAGTCATAAAGCGTCTAGTCGAATGACTTTTGCTAATGGTGCGATGCGGGCAGCGCAGTGGATTATGCAAAAGGAGAAGGGTTTGTTTGATATGCAGGATGTGTTGGGATTGCGCTAAATTTGGAGTCCAAGATTTATCTTGGACTCCAAAATCTAAATATATAAATGAATAACTGATAACTAAAAAAGGGGAATCTTATGTTAGCTGTCATTCAAAAATTGAATAATATTCAAGGAATACCGCTGACTCCTGAAATTCTTAATCAAGCTCAACTGTCCATTGGTGATGAAGTATTTGTGACGGTGCAAAAAGGACAAATCATTATCAAACTCCCTACTCAAAAACAAGATAAATATGATTTTAAAAACTTGGTTGCCCATAACAGCGATAGCTTGATTGTGAAAACGCAGGGAGTTTGTGGTGGTAGTCCACGGATTCGCAATACCCGCATTCCAGTGCGAAGTTTAGTACAATATCGTCAGTGCGGTACCTCTGACACTGAACTATTAGAAATTTACCCAACTCTCCATCAAAGGGATTTAGAAGCCGCTTATGATTATTATGCTCTTCATCAAGACGAAATAGAGCAAGAAATTGAAGAAGAAAATAGTCTATGATTAAACTCTACGCGGATGAAGATTTTAATTACCTTGCCGTTAAAGTGCTAAGAAAAATGGGGTATGACATAAAAACCGCTCAAGAAGCGGGAAAAGCACGACAATGGTTAGATGATAAAGCCCAATTAGCTTATGCGACTTCTTCTGAAGGCTGTGCCATACTAACGCATAACCACAAGGATTTTTTTAAGCTGCATACAGAAAATGAGCATAGTGGCATTATTTCATGTACTCACAATAAGAATTATAAACAATTAGCTCAACGAATTGATGAACAAATAAGAAATGTACCACAATTAGACAATCAATTGGTACGGATTACTAAACCCCCACCAGAGTCTAAAAGGAAAAAGAAGGGTTGGTGAATTTGGAGTCCAAGATTTATCTTGGACGGTCTTGGACTCCAAAATTCTATCTAATGAGGTAATATAAAAAATGTTAAAGAAAAAGTTCACACCAAGTCTTCTTTGGTGATGTTTGGGATTATATCTAGGAAATTAGGAGCTAAACATGGCAACTTTATCTATTGATGGAATTGATGAAGAAATAATAACTCAACTACAAGTCAAGGCGAAACGGTTTAATACCGACATTAATGAATTAGTGATACAGTTCATTTCTCACAGCCTCAATAATTATCCGCTGACCAAATCACCTAGTATTAATTCTCTATTTGGTCTGATTCCTTCATCAACTGATGGTCTGGAATTCCAAAATGCTATGCGGGAAGATGGAACACTGGGAACAAATTATTTCATGGAGAAAGCAAGGGATTAAAAAGAAAATGCCAGATTTGCTCATTGCTGCCATGTCTAAAAAGTCAGGTTATCCCGTACTAACAAGAAATGTAAATGACTTTAATCAACTGGATATAGAGGTAGAAAATCCTTGGGAAGAGGATACCTAAAAATAAACCTTTTTATTGCCAGAACAGAAATATTCCGCGCATAGTTAGTTATTGGGGCAAAACCCTTTAGTACAAGGCGTACCTTGCACGTTTTTTTCAGCATGAGGAAAAATAATGTTTGATCTATGGGATTGGAAAAAGTTACTTTTAGCGACCTTTATATTTATATTTGCACTATTACTCCGCAAACTGTTTGCCCGTGTCGTCTTAAAACAGTTAAAAAAATTCGCGGCAACCACTGAAACCACGCTTGATAACGATATTATCGCTGCACTTGAACCTCCCTTTAAATTTATTTTTATTGTGGTGGGTTTTTATTTCGCGACGCTGGTGTTGAATTTGCCCGCCAAGTTTGATGAAATCTTAACGCCTTTAATCCGTAGTCTTGTCGCGTTTACGCTCTTTTGGGCATTCTTTAGTTGTGTTGAACCTTTTAGTGTTTTCATTGATAAGCTCACGCTCAAATTTGGTACTGAATTAACAGCGGCACTCAAGAATTTTTTCGTGAAAGGCTTAAAAATCTTTATCGCTCTGATTGGTTTAACCGCTATTTTGAATGAGTGGGGGATTAATGTCATAGGGCTCCTTGCGAGTTTGAGTCTTGCCGGTGCTGCGGTGGCTTTGGCGGCGAAAGAGACTTTGGCTAATATTTTTAGTGTTTTAACGATTATCTTCGATAAAATGTTTAAGCCGGGCGATTGGATTATGACGCCTGATGTTGAAGGTGTCGTCGAAGAAATTGGCTCACGAGCGACAAAAATCCGTACTTTTTCTAAAGCGATTGTCACTGTTCCAAACGCGACGTTAGTTAATTCTGCTGTGACTAATTGGAGTCGGATGACTAACCGTCGTATTAAAATGCGTCTTGGTTTAGAATATCGTACTCGCCGTGAGCAAGTGACACGTATCACGCAACGAATCAGAGATTATTTGCAAAATCATCCTGAGATTGAAACCTCCAATGTGGTCACGTTTGTTTATCTTGTTGAATTTAATGAGAGTTCTATTGATATTTTGTTGTATTATTTTACTAAAACAACAAAGTGGGAGGAATGGTTGCGTATTCGTGAGGAAAATATGCTTGAATTTATGAAGATTATCGAGGATGAAGGGGCTGCTTTCGCTTTCCCAAGTCAACAGCTTTATGTGGAAAAATTACCCGTTGTTTCTAAATAATTCGACGCAGAGCGTCGAGGCAGGCATTCCCACGCAGAGCGTGGGAACGAGAAATAACGGTTAATGTAGGGGCAATCCTTTATGGTTGCCCTAGTTGTTTTATGCACGTTCCTTACTATAAATATTCCGCATAAGTTTGTACTTTTTCTCCCTCCCACTCAATCATGCGCCAGCCAGGTTTGCTATGTTCAATGGCAAATTCAGGGTCCTCGGTCTCAATTTGAAAAATGGTTGAGGGTGTCAAATGGACAGATTTTCCATTTTTTTCTACCGTTTTCTCAGTATGATAATGTCCACAAAAAATATGTTTAATTTGTGGACATTGATCCAATACCTGCCAAACTTCGTCGATATTTTGCAAAGGATGGGATTCGTCCATAAACAGGCAGTCACATAATAGCGGCGGATGGTGTACAAATAACAACACTCGTTTTTTATAATCAGCCAATTGTGTCTTTAACCACTCAAGTTGTTGTTTAGGAATACGATAAGAAGAGCTATCCAAAAATAGCAAACGTTTCCCCTTAATCGTGCGACTAAAATACAACATACCCTGCGACACATCACTGTCTGCCAGCTCAAATGCTCTTTTCATGCGTAGTACATGGTCATGATTACCCGCCATGACGATGTATGGATGAGGAAATGTTGTTAATACTTCTTTTAACCACGCATAAGCTTCCGGTTCGCCTTCAATAGCTGATAAATCGCCGGATAAAACTAATAAATCTAATTCTTTTTCAGCAAGTACCTGTAACACATCGAGAAATTGTTGCCGCCCTTTGATTCCTCTATACAAAACATCATCTGGTCCAATATGTAAATCGGTCACTTGTGCAATGGTCAAGTTATTTGACATTATCAATACTCCTAAAAAAACAAACCCAACAAATCATTTAAAAAACGCATCCCAGTCTCAGTAGCGCGAATACGCTGTTCTTCCTTTGATATTTCCAGCCATCCTCGCCCACTCGCCTCTTGCACCGTTTTTTCTATACACGCTATATTGAGGCCCGTATTTTCTGTAAATTCTTGAATTGTAAAGCCTTCCAATAAGCGCAAAGCATTCATCATAAATTCCAGGACCACATCTTCAACTGTCAATGTTTTACAATTTGCTATCACGGCACTTTCTAAATAGCGCTGCGGATGGCGTTGCTTGGATAAGCGGGTAATTTTACCCATTTCACTGATTTTGCCATGTGCCCCCGCGCCGATACCTAAATAGTCCCCAAATTTCCAATAATTCAAATTATGCTGACACCGCTGCCCCACTTTAGCGTAGGCAGACACTTCATACTGAACATAGCCTTGTTCTGCTAAATATCTCTGCCCTGCTATTTGCAGGTACCACAATAAATCATCATCGGGTAAGCGTGGTGGCGGCTGATGATAAAAAAAAGTATTAGGTTCAATGGTCAATTGATACCAAGACAGATGGGAAGGCTTATAGCTAAGAGCAATATCTAAATCTTCTAAGGCAGCCTCAATCGTTTGCGCTGGCAAGCCAAACATTAAGTCTAAATTAATATTATTAAAACCGGCTTGTCGTGCCGCTTTGATGGCATTGTTTGCCTCATCGCGTCCATGAATACGCCCTAATTTTTGTAGGGCTGTCTCATTAAAACTTTGTATGCCCAATGATAAACGATTAATGCCGGCCTCTCGAAATCCTTGAAAACGATTAATATCTACCGTGCCCGGATTGGCTTCTAGGCTAATCTCAGCACCCGCCACCACGGGGATTCGTGCTCGCACACCTGATAATAAGTTGTAAATCGTCTCTGGAGACAATATACTGGGCGTGCCGCCTCCGATAAAAATACTGCGAATGCTACGCCCCCAGACTCTTGGTAATTCTTGCTCTAAGTCGGCAAGTAGGGTAGTGATATAATCATTTTCGGGCACATCACCCGCTATTTGATGCGAATTAAAATCACAATAAGGACATTTGCGAACACACCAAGGGATGTGGATGTAGAGACTTAAGGGGGGAAGTGTGGTGAAATTCAACATGTCCGCTTACTTAGATAAAATTTATTTTATGAACGGAAAAATACACGATCCTAACGAAACACAACCTAAATTTCAAGATTTATCTGTTTACAAAGTCTATCACCCTGAGTTTAAACAACTAGAATTGTATGGCGGACAATATCCCGGCGCATGGGATAAAATCGAGCCCTGCTACAAGACTAAAGAGTTGGCTAGTTTGGGGATAACGACCAGTATTTGTTTAATGGAAGAACATGAATTACAGCTTTTTTCTCCCTATCAAGAGGAGATGAAAAAAAACAATCCTGCCTTCAAATGGATAAATTATCCAATTGTTGATATGTCGGTGCCTACCAAAGCCTTAATGGTGGAAATTTTAGATAAGATAGATGAACTCATAGCTGCTAAGGAAAAAATCTATGTTCATTGTTTCGGTGGGCATGGCAGAGCAGGTACGGTGATTGGGTGTTGGTTAAAAAGACATGGTTTTAAAAACCAACAAATTTATCTCAAACTCGCCTACTGGAGAGATAAAACCCTATTTGGAAAAACCTCTTCACCCCAAGCTGCCGAACAATTTGCAATGATTAACAGTTGGCAAAAAGGGGAGTAGGCTTTGAAAACCATTCTTGTCGTCGGCGGTGCTGGCTATATTGGTGCCCACATGGTTAAAATGTTACTTGCTAGCGGCTATCGTGTAGTCACATTAGACAATTTATCGGGCGGATATCGTGATGCCGTCTTAGGTGGCGATTTTGTATTTGGCGATATTGCAGATCGTCAAAGTTTAGAGCGCCTCTTTGCTGGTTATCGCTTTGACGGCGTGATGCACTTTGCCTCGTTTATTCAAGTGGGTGAATCGGTACAAAATCCGGGCAAATATTACCAAAATAATGTCGCTGCTACTTTAAATTTATTAGATGCGATGGTGGCTCATGGCGTCAAGCGCTTTATTTTTTCTTCATCGGCTGCCATTTTCGGTGAGCCCCACTATACGCCCCTTGATGAGCAACATCCAAAACAACCGATTAATCCTTATGGCTTAACTAAATGGATGATTGAACAGATATTAGGCGATTATGATCTCGCTTATGGCTTAAAATCTGTCTGCCTACGCTACTTCAACGCTGCGGGTGCTGATCCCGATGGAGAACTGGGTGAACGCCATGTGCCAGAATCACATTTAATCCCTTTAGTCTTACAAGCCGCTTCTGGACGGCGTGAGGCTATCACAGTGTATGGGCAGGATTATGATACGCCCGATGGTACTTGTATCCGTGATTATATCCATATCAATGATTTATGTCAGGCACATTTATTAGCTTTAGAACAGTTGTTAAGTGGCGCGGAAAGTGCGGCGTATAATTTGGGCAATGGTGCTGGCTTTTCTGTCAAACAAGTTATTGATGTTGCTAAAGAAGTGACGGGTAAAACCATACCTGTGTTGATGGGAGAACGACGGGGCGGTGATCCTGCTCGCTTGGTGGCAGACTCAAAAAAAGCGCGAACGGTGTTAGGTTGGCAACCCCAATATGCTGACTTAGCCACTATTATTGCACATGCTTGGCAATGGGAAATTTCTTAGGAACGTGCATAAAATAATTTAGTCAACTTCAAAACAAGACCTGGCAGGTTAAAAACAAAACCTGCCAGGTCAAAGTCAAATTCAGGTATGGTTGTGCCTTTGACCTGCCAGGTTTGGTTTTAACCTGGCAGGTCTTGTTTTGACTTTGGTTTTGACTTTCAGACGTTATTTCATGCACGTTCCTTAGCAGGACGCTCCGCGTCCTGGCAGGCATTCCTTGGAATGCCCTGACTGCTGGGAATTTTTTCTCGTTCCCACGCAGAGCGTGGGAATGCCTGCCTCGACGCGGAGCGTCGAATTAACATAGGAATCCGCATGAACTTACTCAACCGTATTAATCAACATTTTACTTCGTTACTTCGTTTCAAAAAGCTTGTCCCGAAGCCTGTCCCGACGGAGGAGGACTCTTGAGGGATATGATTTTTAAGTCGGTGACAAAAAAGAAATTATTATGATCCAAAAACTATATATACACAATTTCAGATGCTTGGAAAACTTTGAATTACATCTTAAAGATATGCCATCTGCACTGTTGATTGGAAAAAATGGTGCAGGTAAATCAACTGTAGGCATTGCATTAAAAGTATTTCAAAGCATTGGTCGTGGAAAAAACCGAGTTAGCGACCTTGTCCAGACTAAGGATTTTGCTCGCGGAAGAGATGATGTTCCCATTCGGTTTGAAATCGAAGTGTTAATTAAGCAAAAATTATACCAATATACCCTTGCCTTAGAATTGCCAAAAACATTTGAAAAACTTAGAATTCTTGAAGAGCAACTGATCGTTTCGGGTGAACCAATTTATTCCAGACAAAAAGCTTCAGTCACGCGACACAACAATGAAGCTCAATTTATGGTAGATTGGCATCTTATTGCCCTTCCAATCATTCAAAAGCGATCAGAGGAAGATCCGCTTCAGATTTTTGAGACATGGCTGGCACGCATGATCATTTTGGCTCCGAACCCAAGCCTGATGACAGGAGAATCCAACGGCGAAACTTTAGAACCAAAGCAAGATGGTACAAACTTTGGGGAATGGTTTTCCGGGTTACTCGTTCGCTACCCCGCTGCCTACATGGAGGTTGATAACTATCTCCGAAAAGTTATGCCTGATCTTAGGGATTTTCAAAACGAACTCATCGGAAAATATTTAAAAAATATGAGTGTTCAATTTCAAGAAAATCAGGCAGAGATGCGTGTTTCTTTTGAAGACTTATCTGACGGTGAAAAATGCTTTTTTCTTTGTGCAGTCGTTTTGGCAGCCAATAAATATTATGGACCACTTTTTTGCTTCTGGGACGAACCTGATAGCTTTCTGTCTCTCTCAGAAATTGGGCATTTTGTAAGCTCACTCCGACGCCAATTTGAAACGGGTGGACAATTTTTAGCCACTTCTCACAATTCTGAAGCCATTCAGAAGTTTTCAAATGAAAATACCTTAGTATTTTATCGAAAAAATCACTTAGAACCAACTTTAGTAAAACTGCTCAGTGATATACCTTTCAAAGGAAATTTGCTAGATACATTGATTTGTGGTGATCTAGAACTATGAGCGTCAATAAATACAAAAAACACATTTTAGTGCTACCTGAAGACGACGCTAATCGCCAGATTGCAAACGGATTTATTCTTGCTCCTACTCTTAATGATACTGCTATTCAAATTCTACCACCTGCTGGAGGTTGGACAAAAGTTCTGAAATCCTTCAAGGACAATCACGTTTCTGGAATGTACAAATATAAGGACAGAATGATGCTTTTGCTTGTTGATTTCGATCAGGATGAAAAACGCTTGGATAATATAAAAAATCAGATTCCCGATGCCCTGAAGAAAAGAGTATTCGTTCTTGGCGTACAATCTGAGCCGGAAAATCTAAAGAAAAACATCGCAAACATCAATACTTTTGAAGAACTCGGAAAAAATATTGCACAAGAATGCGTCAACGAAACGGATAAAATATGGGAGCATGAACTTCTCAAACACAACAGAAACGAGTTAGATCGTATGATTTCATCTGTTAAACCATTTCTTTTTCATTAAGAATGATCGTCCAAAGCTAAAGCTTTGGACTCCAAAATACCTTAAAAAGGAATCCACATGGACTTAGTCAACCGTATTAATCAACATTTTTCAGCCAGTATCGAACTTCAAACCCAAGCCAAGTCCAGTTTAGCCGCCCCTATTGCCCAAGCCGGACAAATGATGGCAAGCTGTTTACAACAAAAACATAAAATTATGACTTGTGGCAACGGCGGTTCGGCAGAACAAGCCCAACATTTTTCCTCTGAAATGATTAACCGTTTTGAAAAAGAGCGACAAGCTTTAGCCGCCATCGCTTTAACCACCGACTCTTCAACTCTCACCTCAATTGCTAATGATTACACTTTTGATAAAATATTTTCTAGGCAAATTCAAGCATTAGGACAAAAAGGCGATATTTTACTCGCCCTCAGCACCAGTGGAAATTCGCCTAATGTGCTCAAAGCCATTGAAGCCGCACATTTGCAAAACATGCAAATCATTTTACTCAGTGGGCGCGACGGTGGCAAAGCAGCGCAAGGGGCTGATATAGAAATACGTGTGCCCAGTCAATCGACGGCACGTATTCAAGAAGTTCACTTATTGATCATTCATTCTTTGTGCGACCTCATTGAGTTCATTCAGAACCCGAAAAAATAGTGCCCGCTATAAAGCTCACGACACCAACCACCACAGCTCCAAGCACCTTTAATATGCCGTTTTTCGTCTCATTATTGAGAAAAGGTAGTCGCGCATTTTCAGCCACCCTAATTTCTTGATTCAATTGCTCTAAATTCATTGTCGCCTCTCTTTCAAAGCCGCTTGCCGTCTCTCTTTCATCAAACACCAAATGGAGTTCCCTCTTAAGCGCGGCAAGTTGCTTATAAAGTGTTTTCAAAGCGCGTGCCTGTTGAAGAGCCTTGTTTTTATCTGTCTTGGACTGAGCCTTAATCGCCTCTTCTGCCATCCGCAAAGTCAGCAAAAAAGCTCTTTCCAACGACTGATTCAAATCTGTCAACCCTTCCCTAAAAACGGTTTTTTTTAGACCACTATCCTGATACTCGCTTGCATCCTTGAGCGTTACCAAAACGCCCTTGATCTCGCCTATCACGTCGGCATAATGACGCTCCTTGAGATTGCCTAAATCAGGCAAAACATTTTTTAAAGTCTGAATAGTCAGAGCCAAAACATCATTAAAAGCGGCTTCATTCGATACCAGAGGCGTGTTAGGAAAAGCATGACTATTGACACTAAAAAGTACCCACAAAATGATAGGCAATCTATAGTTTTTCATAAAAATTCTCTCTATTTTTTTAGGAGTCCAAGATTTATCTTGGACGAATCATTTCATCAACAATAGCAAAAATCTCGGCATCTCCTTTTATAAAATCCAAATGAGTTCTGCCGGGAACAAGTTGACGATTTTTTAAATTCACACCTTCCCAAGAAGCACTGTAAACCGGTACAAGTTCATCACCTTTTCCGATACCATAATCACTATAAAGCGCCGAAATACATTGTTCTAACTTTTGCGCCTGAATATTTCTATTCAATTGCCTCAGCACAGGATTATCATCCACAGGCAATAATTGCAATAGTCCAGGATTATTATAAATATCATCAAATTGACTAATACGCTTGCCCATAAAGACAGCCCCTATAACGCCGACTGCGCCAGAAACCGCCAACCATGTTTGATATTTATTTTTGTCAGCCTCCGTTTCGGCGTTTTGATAGTCTTTATAGAGAGAATGCAACCATGCACCATAAAGCATAGCGGCACTGGTATAACCCAATATTTCAGCCGTTCTGACTATATTTCGCGCATGAAGCCTTTCTGAACCTGTATGAGGCGTTCCCATTGTCACCAGATCAATTTCACGTACTCGATCTGAGTGTTCTTCTTGATTGTCCAGTTTGACTAAGGCATCTTTGGCATAATTACCGCCTTGACTATGACTAATAATATTAATGCTGGCGTAAGGAATATTATACTCTGTATTCAATTTGAGCAAAATCTGCGTTAATGGATTAACATCGAGGAATGGAATACCCTCTTTAACATCCCAAGTTTGGAGACAAACATTTTCATCTTGAAAGTGAGTAATGAAATTTTGCCATTCCTCCTCATAAAAGGCTTTTGTCTCCTTTAAAGGCGTATCAAAGGTTTTTGTGGCACTCCAACCATGTACTAAAATAATCATTTCCTTATTTGGCTCAATGGTATCCAAACAATAGAAATGAGAATCCTGAGTCGTGTATGTTAGAAACGCAGGCGCAGCACGAAAGGGTATCATCAAAAAAACAATACTGGCAAATAATGTGAAATGCCAAATTTTCAAAGGGAATTGGATTCTCATGTTTTTTTTCCTCACGTAAAATATTAAATTATACACTGCGAAAATAGTTAATGCAAAAGTCTAGTTGATACGGCTGGCTTTAAAAGTCGTCTATAAACCCCAATAATCCAAGATTAGTCGATAAAAATGCGTCGCGTAACGTAAAAGGAGCACAAATGACAGAGTATAGTGATATTGATCCTCAAGAAACACAAGAATGGCTCGACGCCTTAGAAAGCGTCTTAGCCAAAGATGGGCAAGATCGAGCCCATTATCTTTTAGATAAATTGATTGACAAAGCGCGTCGCTCAGGCGCCCACATTCCCCACAGTGCCAATACCGCCTATGTCAACACAATCCCTTACGATCAAGAAGAACAAAGTCCAGGCGATCAGGAACTGGAATGGAAAATCCGCTCCTTAGTGCGTTGGAACGCGCTGGCAATGGTGGTACAAGCTAATCGCCAAAACAGCGAATTGGGTGGACACATCGCTAGTTTTGCCTCAGCGGCAACATTGTATGATGTTGGATTTAATCACTTTTTTAACGCTAAATCCGGCCATCATGGTGGCGATTTAGTTTATTTCCAAGGACATTCCGCGCCTGGCATTTATGCGCGTGCCTTTTTGGAGGGGCGGATAACAGAAGAACAAATGCACAATTTTCGCCAAGAAGTCGATGGTAACGGGCTCTCCTCCTATCCTCATCCTTGGTTGATGCCCGACTTTTGGCAATTCCCTACAGTATCTATGGGATTAGGTCCCATCATGGGGATTTATCAAGCCCGATTTATGAAATATTTACATGATCGGGGTATCGTCAACACCCAGGGGCGCAAAGTCTGGGTATTCGCCGGTGATGGTGAAATGGATGAGCCAGAATCACAGGGCGCGATTGCGCTGGCAGCGCGTGAAAAACTCGATAATCTCATTTTTGTGATCAATTGCAATTTGCAACGCTTAGATGGTCCAGTCCGTGGTAACGGTAAGATTATTCAAGAATTAGAAGGTAATTTTCGCGGTGCCGGTTGGAATGTCATTAAAGTGATATGGGGCTCCTATTGGGATCCCCTGTTTGCTATGGACACCAAAGGTTTGATGCTCAAACGCATGGAAGAATGTGTCGATGGCGAATATCAAAATTATAAAGCCAAGGGCGGTGCCTACACCCGTGAACATTTTTTTGGCAAATATCCCGAACTCAAGGCAATGGTTGCCAGGATGACTGATGAAGACATTTGGCGGCTCAATCGCGGTGGGCATGATCCGCACAAAGTTTATGCCGCTTATGCAGCAGCCATGAAGCATGAGGGGCAACCCACTGTTATTCTTGCGAAAACAGTGAAAGGTTATGGGATGGGTATTGCCGGTGAAGGGCAAAATATCACTCACCAACAAAAGAAAATGGGTGAGGATGCGTTGCGTGCTTTCCGTGATCGTTTTAATATTCCCATTGAGGCGGATCAAATTGCTGAGGCACCCTTTTATAAGCCACCCGCTGATAGCCCCGAAATGAAATATTTGCATGAGCGGCGGCAAGCCTTAGGCGGCTATTTGCCTTTACGGACTAAGAAGGCTACGCCTATCGAAATACCAGACATCAGTATTTTTGAGAGCATGTTTAAAAGTAGTGGTGATCGTGAAATGTCCACCACAATGGCTTTTGTGCGAATGCTGTCTGCACTCACGCGCGATAAAAAAATGGGCAAATATGTGGTACCCATTGTCCCCGATGAGGCGCGTACATTTGGTATGGAAGGTTTATTTCGGCAATTGGGGATTTATTCTTCCCAAGGACAATTGTATAAGCCGCAAGATGCCGATCAAATCATGTACTACCGCGAAGATAAAAAAGGCCAAATTATCGAAGAAGGTATTTGTGAAGCGGGTGCCATGTCTTCATGGATAGCCGCAGCGACGGCTTATAGCAATCATGATGTCAACATGGTGCCGTTTTATATTTTCTACTCGATGTTTGGATTCCAACGCATTGGTGATTTAGCTTATGCGGCGGGCGATCTGAGAGCACGCGGCTTTTTGATAGGTGGCACTGCTGGGCGTACCACTTTAGCAGGAGAAGGCTTGCAACATCAAGACGGACACAGTGTCATGTTAGCCTCTAATATTTCTAATTGTGTCGTTTATGATCCCACTTTTGCTTATGAAATGGCGGTGATTATCCATGACGGGCTGCACCGGATGTATCAAGCGCAAGAAAATGTTTTCTACTATGTCACCGCGATGAATGAAAATTATACACATCCTGCGATGCCTGATGGCGTAGAAGATGGCATTCTCAAGGGTATGTATTTATTCAAAGAAGGAACAGGTACCGATCTCAAAGTGCAACTATTGGGAGGGGGCGCGATTTTACGCGAAGTCATTGCTGCCAGTGCCTTATTAGCCGAAGATTTTGGCGTGTCTGCCAACATTTGGAGTGTCACCAGTTTTACTGAATTATATCGCCAAGGTGTAGAAATTCAGCGTTGGAATATGTTGCACGCTGAAGAAGAGCCACGCAGTTGTTATGTCAACGACTGTCTCAAAGATCGCAAAGGTCCTGTCGTGGCTGCCACTGATTATGTCAAGGCTTATCCTAATCAAATCCGTTCCTGTGTTCCGCATTGTTATTATTATGTGCTGGGCACTGACGGCTTTGGGCGCAGTGATTCGCGCAAACAGTTGCGTAAATTCTTTGAGGTTGATCGTTATTATATTACCGTTGCTGCCATCAAAGGTTTGGTCGATATGGGCGAATTACCCGCCAGCAAAGTCACGGAAGCTATCCATAAATATGATCTGGATGCTGATAAACCCAATCCAATAACCGTTTAAGTAAGGGGGGCAGAACATGGAAATTAAACTTCCTGATATTGGTGACTTTAAGGATGTACCTATCCTTGAAATTTTAGTGAATAGCGGTGACAGTGTTGAAGTCGAGCAAACTTTGATCACCTTGGAAAGCGACAAGGCGACGATGGAAATTCCTTCGCCCCATGCTGGCGTTGTCAAAGAGATCAAAGTCAATGTCGGCGACAAAGTGTCTGAGGGTAGCGTGATTTTAACGATGGATGTGGGTGAGACACTTGCTGCCCCTGAACCAACACCACCGGTTCAAGCGGCGGCTCCCCCCGTGATTCCCTCAACCACGCCACCTCCCTCAGGCAGCGACTCAGTGATGGCAGCATTGAGACGACCTCAGAATTTGCCGCCACCTTTGCAAAATATTGAGAAAAAAGAAGTTTTATACGCTGGTCCTGCGGTTCGGCATTTGGCGCGAGAATTGGGCGTTGTTCTTGCTAAAGTGAAGGGCAGTGGACGCAAAGGCCGTATTTTAAAGGAAGATGTACAAGCCTTTGTTAAACAGGTGATGGAGGAAGGTAGTCCTCTGGACGGCGGCGGTATAGGCATGGGTATTCCCGAAATGCCTGAGATTGATTTTAGCAAATTTGGCGAAATTGAGATCCGCCCTTTGAGTCGCATCCAGAAAATTTCGGGTGCCAGTTTGCACCGTAGTTGGCTCAATGTGCCCCATGTGACGCAATTTGATGAAGCGGACATCACGGAGCTTGAGCAATTCCGTAAAGATTTAGTGGTGGAAGGTAAAAAGCGTGAAGTGAAGGTGACGATGTTAGCCTTTTTGCTCAAAGCGTGTGCGGGGGCATTGAGAGAATTTCCCGAATTTAACGCTTCCCTAGATGCGAGTAAAGAAAATCTAATTTTGAAGCAGTATTATAATATAGGGGTAGCAGTGGACACGCCTAAAGGTTTAGTCGTGCCAGTGATTAAAGAGGTTGATAAAAAAGGTCTTTTTGAATTGGCGGCTAATTTGGGCGAAATCAGCCAGAAAGCGCGAGAGGGTAAGTTGTCGCCGACTGAGATGCAAGGGGCTGGTTTTACTATCAGCAGCTTAGGGGGCATTGGTGGCACGGCTTTTACGCCGATAGTGAATGCGCCAGAGGTGGCGATTTTGGGTGTGTCGCGTTCTAAAATGCAGCCGGTTTATAGGGAAGGTGAATTTGTGCCGCGTTTGATGTTGCCTTTGTCGTTGTCTTATGATCATCGCGTGATTGATGGGGCGATGGGGGCGCGGTTTACTCAGTATTTGAGTTTTATTTTGTCTGATGTGCGGCGGTTGTTGTTGTAGGAGGGGCAGGCGTTCCCACGCAGAGCGTGGGAACGAGACAAAAAAACAAAACCTTGAATCACGGATTTTGCGGATGACACGGATGGCACGGATTAAAAACCTAAAAACACTCATTATCCTTTGACTTTTCTTTTGTCTTTTCTTTTGTCTTTTCTTTTGACTTTTCTTTTGTCTTTTCTTTTGACTTTTCTTTTGACTTTTCTTTTGACTTTTCTTTTGACTTTTCTTTTGACTTTAAATCCGCGCAATCCGTGTCATCCGTAAAATCCGCGATTCAAGCTTTTGACTGCGAAACCATAAATCTACAGAAAGCCAAGCTCATCCGGCACAAAATTGACACAACTCATCAACAAATCATATAACGCTGGCACGGGCAAAAAATCATCCTCTCTCAGCAACAGATTGGATGGTTTTAAATCCCCTTTTGAGGGGCTAATTCTTTTAAAAGTGTTCGCCTCTAAAATTGAGACTTCTCCTAAACCGGCAAGGATGGCTTTGATGGCTAATCTATAACTGTTTTGATAAGCCTTTTCAATTTCAAAGCTTGAGCCATCAATATATTTTTCGGCAGCCTCAGCGACTTCGCTTATTGAGGTGGGATCGGCTAGTTTGACTGTTTTTAAAAGGGTGATGAGTGATGACATAATGAATAATTTTTTTAGGGTTGCGGTATTATAAACATAAATAAAAAATAACGACACGGATTGCATTTAAAAATGGATAAGTCAAAACAAAAAAACGACAATGCCAAAAATCACGACGGACTTGATAGCACTAATTAACTTGGCGGTGTTGAAGGTTTTATTCGTTGTTTACCATTAGTTGTACTCCATGTTTTGAATTATACTTAACACGGGCACAAATTAGATGCAAGGGGCTGGTTTTACCATCAGCAAGGGGGGGCACGGCTTTTACGCCGATAGTGGCGATTTTGGGTGTGTCACGTTCTAAAATGCAGCCTGTTTATAGGGACGGTGAATTTGTGCCGTGTTATGTCATAAGGCGAGGTTGAAGGTGCGTGGGACGCACACTACGCTTGCTACGCTTGCTATAAAAATATAAATAGCCATAAATGAAAGCTAATATTCTATTCATTAAAATTCTCCTTTAAACAAATGATTTAAAAAAAATGGACATACAATCAGAAACCCCACTTCAAGAATTTTGGCGACTGTTCCAAAAAGACAAATTAGCACTCTCCGGTTTAGTGATTTTACTCTTACTGATTCTCGCCGCACTTGCCGGAAAAGCGTTGACAGAATGGACAATTGTTTTTGATCCAGCCACCGTCAGACTAATAGACAAATTTCTGCCCCCCTTATCTTTCGCCTCTGAGCATTTAGCGCCAGAAGATTGGCCTCGATTTGGGATTTATCTACTGGGCACCGATGAATTAGGGCGAGATGTTTTTGCCAGAATGCTCCAAGGTTCTTTTGTATCGCTCTCTATTGGCTTTATAGCCGTTAGCATTTCCGTTTTAATTGGCATCTTGCTCGGAGGGCTCGCGGGTTACTATGGCAATGTCCGCCTTGGATTCATTTCAGTGGACACCCTGATTATGCGCTTTACCGATGTCATGTTGTGCTTTCCAACGTTTTTTTTAATACTCACCGTCGTCGCCCTACTACCGCCTAGCATTTACAACATTATGATTATAATAGGCATAACCAGTTGGATGGGCACCGCCCGTTTTGTACGCGCCGAATTTTTGGCACTACGCGAACAAGATTTTGTCGTCGCAGCGCACGCGCTAGGTTTACCATCCTGGCGTATTATTTTCCTACACATGGTCCCCAACGCGATAGCACCCGTATTAATATCCGCCATCATTGGCGTAGCTGGGGCGATATTAACCGAATCTGCATTGAGCTTTCTCGGATTCGGCGTACAGCCGCCTTATGCCACTTGGGGCAATATTCTTGCCGATGGCAAAAACTTTATTTTTGATGCGCCATGGCTCTTTTTTATACCGGGCATAGCCATTCTGATTGTCGTCTTAGCTTTCAATCTCGTCGGAGAAGGTATGCGCGAGGCTTTTAATCCAAAACTGCGGAGGCGTTAAATGAAAGTATTAGAAATTGCCAATCTCCACGTCTCCTTTTTTACCGATCAAGGCGAATTAGGTGTCGTGCAAAATGTCGCGTTTGACATCAACGCGGGCGAAACGGTCGCCTTAGTGGGCGAATCGGGCTGTGGTAAATCGGTGACGGCACTGGCTATTATGGGTCTTCTCGAACATTCCGGTCGTATCACGCAAGGGAGTATTAAGCTCAAAGGACAAGAACTGGTGGGATTACCTCAAGCTGAATACCAAAAAATTCGAGGATGTCGAATTGGCATGATTTTTCAGGAGCCCATGACTTCCCTTAACCCCGTATTTACCATTGGCAAGCAAATCGGAGAAGTACTCACCCATCATTTCAAAATGACAGAACAAGAAGTACGAAAAAAAGTCCTTGAATTGTTGGAACAGGTTGGAATATCCGAGCCACACCAACGAATTAATCAATATCCCCATGAACTCTCCGGCGGGATGAAACAACGTGTGATGATTGCGATGGCTTTAGCTTGTGAGCCTGATCTTTTAATAGCGGATGAGCCGACAACCGCCTTAGATGTGACCATACAAGCCCAAATTTTGCAACTACTCAAAGAACTCCAAAATAAAATGGGCATGTCAATCTTACTGATTACACATAACTTAGGCGTCGTCGCGAATTTTGCACAGCGCGTGGTGGTCATGTATGCGGGACAAATTGCCGAACATACTCAAGTACGCCCCCTGTTCAAAAATCCCTTACATCCCTACACCCAAGCTTTATTGAAAGCCCTCCCAATACCTGGACATAAGCACTTATATGCCATTAAGGGCACAGTGCCTTTGCCACAGGAATATCCGGCAGGGTGTCGCTTTTGTTCCCGCTGCTCACAGGTGATGGCACGATGTCCAGAGGAGAGCCCTCGCTTGAAAGAGCAAGAAGAACGGCATCAGGTTGCGTGTTGGCTTTATTGAAACTCTACGTCCAAGATAAATCTTGGACTCCTCTAAACGGCGTTTTTGAGTTATTTATAATAAAAAGCCCTTTTTCAATAGAAATTTAGATATGATTATGAAACAGCTAGTCAATATTGAAGAAAACAAGCAACTTTACCTACAGCGCGTGAATCAATTTTATCATTTACTAAAAGATTGGTTAGCAGAAAAGCATTTTATTTTTGCCACCGCTGAGCATCTCTTTAAAGATGAATTGGGTACCTATCATGGTACCCAAATGACGATTGAAAAAAAGGATAAGACACTGTTAGCTCACTTAATTCCCGTTGGTGCCAAAAGTCTGCTGGGAGAAGGTGTGATTGAAATCGTTAATTGGCTCGGCCAAGAGCATATTTTTTATATGCCAAAACAGGGACAAACAATCACTATGCCGTCGGGAGAACAAATCCCCATTTTAAAAGGCGTTAAAAAAGAGGGTTGGTACTGGATAGAAGATCCACGTACTGGAGAAGCCCAGATGGTAGATAAAGAATTATGGTTAAAATTGATTACTTTGGTTAGTGACTATGAATTTGTCTAATCCTCTTCCTCCCATTTGGGAAAACTACAAAATGACCGTCGATGGTTTAAAAGTTATCAAAAGGGCCGTAAAAAAAAAAAATGACTTAGACAGACGACGCTTACTACAGCGTACTTTTATCTCAAAAGAAGCCCCTGATGTGGATAATGTGGATACCGTCGCCGAAAGTGCTGAGACTGACGTACAAGCCCTATTTGTGGTTAAATTATGGGCCGCGTTTGAGCGTTTTTTAAGAATCTATCTACAAAATAAATGTGCTATCTTGAAAAACATGACTCCCACCGATTTAGGTGAAGGTATTTATGACCATTTTTTTAAAGAGGTAGAGTATTGGAAACCCGATGAAATTTTGGATTTTCTCAAGTTGAATGTGTTAAAAAGTAACAAACAATTAGCCGGGAGTGCCAAAGACATCTATCGGTATAGAAGCGATATAGTGCATGGAAATCAACAGGGTAAGAAAATTTATCCAGATTTTGCTCACACCACGCTTGATCGTATTATTCAAATTTTACTCGCCAACAAATAGCGAGCGTCGGGTGCGTCCTACGCACCCTGACGATTTCGCATCGCCTGCTTATCATGAATTGCCTCAACAATCTCCAACGACGGCTTCCAAGAGGCGCCGCAAAATTTAATAAAATCCTCAAGTCGCTCATTCTGTGGTAATAATACATCACCAGCGACAGGCTGACCAACCGCTAATTCGTATCTGGATAATAATCGTATGTATTCTCGACGCTTTTCTGTCGCTATGATAATGGGTGGTAAACCCGTCTTTAGTACCGGCAGATTAGCAACCAACCTCGCAATACGCCCATTACCATCAAAAAACGGGTGAATCCGAACAAAGGATATATGAAGTGCCGCATAAGCATTAAGTGCCTTATCCTTATCTAAATCAGCCTTACAATAACTCTCAAGGAGATCAAACCAAGCCTGCATTAATGCGGGCACATTATTGGGTGCGGCGTATTCTAAAAATATCTGCTGCTGATCGTCAGTGATAGCCGTTGTGCCATTGGGCTCAACTTTCCAATTGCCTACAGGCTTATAAATATCCCATATTCGTTCAGTTTGGATTGCTTTATGCAGAACAAACAATTCTGCTTTCGTTATTCCGCCGTCACGGTCAAGATAGCTATAAATGAGTTCAATAGCCTGAGCATGACCAACTACTTCTTCGTGATCTTTAAGTGGTTTCCCTGAAACCGTTAATCCTTCCTCGATAACAAAAGCGGTTTCACCCAAAGAAAGCGTATTTCCCTCAAGAGCCGTCGAGGTATGCGTCCAAAGATTGCGTAGCTGGACCATCAATGACTGCTTTAAGTCGGCATCAAGGTTCTGTAAAAAACTAAATTTTTTCATGTATGTTGAAATAAAATAACGCTACAGAGGCTTGTTAGGAACGTGCATAACTAGGGCAACCACAAGGGATTGCCCCTACGAACCGTTATGTTTTGTAGGGGCAATCCTTTATGGTTGCCCTAAAGTTGACTAGGTTATTTTATGCACGTTCCTTAGTGAATTTGATCGGGATCGACACCTAATGATCGCAATCGCGCTGCGAGTCGTTCGGCACGTTTATTCGCTTTAGCATAAGCCGGCAAGACAAAATTTTGATAAACTTTGTCAGTAATCATCTCATCAGGAGACGGTTTGCTGAACAAATCTTCAAACCGAAATTGAAAACCGGGTAACACCTTCGATTTAATAATGCCCCCTTTGAGTGGCTTGATGGGTGTATAAACGCCCCGCGCTTCTTTATTCAAACGGAAAAATTGAGTACGCTCTCTGTGGCTATCCAAAATATAATATTCCTTCACCCCAGCTTGGGCATATTCAGTCTTTTTCGTGATGGTATCCCGTTCCATGATTTCAATCGTCGAGTCCGAAAGGGCTTCTATTCTATGCACATATCATAAATACCGTGGTAACTTTTATCATGGGGCAAAAGCGGTATAGGATTATCATTGAGTACCACCCCCAAGTCGGGGCGACGCACCTTGTTTTTTCCCGATAGCGTAAAACGAAATCCCATTTCCAACAAAACCGATTGGGCTATGGGATTGGTTCTTAAATAGTGTTCTAGCAGTTCAAAAAACCATTTGTACATTAAAATCGTTAAGACATCAGACACCGCTATTTCTTCCAAATAACCATTATTCCACTCGTCAACCACATTAGGACCAAAATCACCGCGACAAAAAGTCACTAGGCAACCTGTCAATCACTTTTGTTTAGTGGAGTACATAGTTGCGAACTAGACTTCGTACCCTGTTTCCTCGATTGTCTACAGCCTCTAATAAGTAAATGATGGCACAAGCATCAAAAAATAGCATTATTTAGTCTCCCATTCATCACGAAGTGCTTGAAATTCTTTGTCAATCTTGTAGTGGTTGCGATAGTGGGTTAATGCACCTACATAACAATCATGAACTCGTGTAGGGGCAATCCCTTGTGGTTGCCCTGTCAGTTCCAGCAAAATACTCGAAAATTCATGGTTCGGTACTTACAATTCACTTATCTCAAATAAAATTTAATAAGGGTTGAGATCATCAAAAAAAGCATCACGGTTGAAAGATTGCGCCGTCAACTTATCAATCACATTCTCAATCTGCCCATTCTGATATAAAATGGCACGAACAGGTGCCTGAAAAATGATATAATATACGCTATTTTAATTGAAATAGTACAAGCCTTGTTTATAGCAATCTGAAGGATTATTTTCAAATGACTGATTTAGCAATAAAAAATTTCAGAGTTAAAAATTTTAAAGCCATTGTCGATAGTGGTACTGTTGAATTTGGTCCATTAACAGTGTTGATTGGCAATAATGGAGCTGGCAAAAGTAGTCTTCTTGAAGGTTTAGAAACTTATCAAAGCATTCTCAAGCACGGTTTAGAAATTGCCATGAATCGTTGGCAAGGTTTTGAACAGGTGCGAAATCGCATGTCGATTGATAGTCCCTTTGAGCCAAATCCCATGACATTTGAATTGTGTCGGACAATGGACAGTACCAGATTTCGTGCTAATATGTCAGTAACACTTGGCGAAGACAATGAAGCGCTGATTCAAAATGAACAACTTTTTTTTCGCGATCAATTGATTGTTGAGCGTCAAGCTGATAATGCCTTTGATTTTCCTGAACTGGAGTCGTATGATTTTTCTGCACCCGCGAGCAGTGAATTTTCAATACTTTCAAAGAGTAATTCTGCACTTTGGGCAGCCTTATCAAGGTATCTGAAACGCATACAATCCACATCATCATCAACGAGATTGATGGAATGGTTAGAATATGTTAATAAAAATAAACGATTTTGGGAAAGTTTCGATTGTCAATTTATGACGCTCAATTCTTGTAGCAACTCTATGCCGCCAAAACGGACGGGGCGTGAAGTACAACTCAATAAAGATGGTTCCAACATCGCCAAATATCTCTTGAATCTCCGCAAGCTGAATCCAGCAGCATTTAACAGCGTTTTGGAGGCATTGCGACATTTGTTGCCGTATGCAAAAGATTTGCAAGTGGTATTGAGTAGCGAATTGAAACGCAGTGTCTATTTGCAATTGACAGAGGGAGAATGCCAAATTGCTGACTGGTTATTATCCACTGGTACTTTGCGAATCGTCGCATTATTGGCTTTATTGCGACATCCTAAACCACCCTCATTGATTGTGATTGAAGAAATTGAAAATGGTTTAGATCCGCGTACTCTTCAATTTATATTAGAAGAAATACGCAATGTTGTGAATTCTGGCAAAAGCCAGGTGATTTTGACCACTCATTCGCCTTATTTTTTGGATTTATTGCAGCTAGAGCATATTGTGTTGGTGGAGCGTGATGAGAGTGGACAACCGACATTTTTTAAGCCTGATAATAAAGGCTCATTGCTGGAATGGAGCAAAAAGTTCAGTCCTGGTAAATTTTTGTAGGAGAAAGGACGTCCAAGATAAATCTTGGACTCCTACTTACCTTTTTAAGATTTTTAAAGGATAATTTGGCCACTGTTTCTTAAGTTTATTGAAAATTTGTTGAGCTTCTTCAGACGTATAAGGCATACCACCCCCTTTATTTTTCCATCCTCTCCCTGACCATTCGATAGGTGATTTAGGATTGAACATTAAGGCAATAATATAGGTCGATGTGCCAGAACTTGTGCTTGTATTTTCGTCTATGTCTACTAACTCTTTTTCGAGCCTTTCAGTTTCCTTAAAATCGCGAAGGTCATTAAAGTCAGTTTGCTGATGGCTTGATTTGAAGTCATAGTTGTCAATCTCTGATAATGTTCTTTCAAGGCGCTCCACCTCTGTTTCAAAATCACTCAGCTCAGTTAAGGACTTATCCTGATTATTTTGCTCCTTTTCTAACTGTCTCAAACGTTTTTCTAATTCGCTACTAAGAGATGTCATTACAATTCCTAAGTTTCATCGACAATTTACGTGATCTTGGTATTTTTTCTGATATAGATGTACATTTTGCAAAATTTATGGCAACTCTCTCTGAGAGTGCAGATGATGCTTTATTATTAGGGGCAGCACTCGCTAGTCATTTTACAAGTGTTGGCTCCTCTTGCGTGGATTTAAAGATTTTAGCTGAACAAGCATTTCCAGTGCAAGCCGAACCGGGTATGGAGACCTTGCTTTGCCCCAGTTTATCCCAGTGGCAACAGGCATTATTGAATTGTTGCGTGGTTGGTCAACCTGGGGATTATACGCCATTAGTGCTTGATAAACACCGTTTATATTTGTATCGCTATTGGGATTATGAACAGCAATTGGCGGCACAAATTCGTGCCCGCTGCGCTATGCCATGTACTGATGTTAATCATGATATTTTAAATGAGGGCCTTTTGCGATTATTTCCCTCACAACAAAAAGATCAGCAGAAAATCGCGGCCTTGACAGCCATCTTACAACATTTTTGCATTATTTCTGGTGGTCCGGGTACGGGCAAAACTTCTACGATTGTTAAAATTTTAACATTATTAGTTGAACAAAATCCAAAATTGAGGATTGCTTTGGCGGCACCCACGGGTAAAGCGGCGGCTCGTTTGCAGGCGGCTCATTTGGCTTTACAAGATTTGAATTGTACACCTGCTGTTAAAGCGGCTATTCCTCAAGAGGCTTATACAATACACCGTTTACTCGGTAGTAAGCCCGATTCACCTTATTTTATCAGCCATGCCAGTAATCTTTTACCTTATGACGTGGTGGTTATTGATGAAGCTTCAATGGTCGATTTAGCCTTGATGACAAAATTGGCACAAGCGATACCTAAATCAGCCCGTTGGATTTTATTGGGAGATAAAGATCAATTGGCATCGGTGGAGGCGGGTACAGTGCTCGGTGATATTTGTGAGGCGGGCATAAAAGAGAATATCGTGTTATTAGATAAGAGTTATCGGTTTAGTGAGGAGAGTGGGATATGGAAATTGGCACAGGCAGTTAAGCAAGGAGAGAGTGAAAAAGCTTTGCATATTTTGCAAACTGATAAATATCCCGATGTGAATTGGCATTATTTAAATGATGAATTGCCTACTATTTTAATCGAGCAAATGGTGAATGCTTTTTCTCGTTGTTTAAAGGAAAAACAAGCGGCAAAAGTATTACAATTATTTGAAAATACTATCATTTTATGTGCGCTACGTCGTGGACCTTATGGGGTAGAGGCGATCAATCGTAAGATTGAAGAGGAATATCGTCGAAAAGGATTGATACGGAGTCATTATCGCTGGTATCATGGTCGCCCAATTATGATTACTCGCAATGATTATCGCCTTCAATTGTTTAATGGAGATATTGGCATCATACTCAAAAAACCCACAGGCGGTTATGGATTACAAGCTTTTTTTCCAGCGCAAGGGGGAGAAGTGCGTACATTTTGGCCTAATCGTTTGCCGGAGCATGAAACGGTTTATGCTATGACTATTCATAAAAGCCAGGGATCAGAATTTGATAATGTATTAATATTATTACCGGATCAATTTTCACC
This sequence comes from Thiotrichaceae bacterium, assembly GCA_026991885.1. Lineage (GTDB taxonomy): Bacteria > Pseudomonadota > Gammaproteobacteria > Beggiatoales > Beggiatoaceae > Thiomargarita. The sequence continues at coordinate 1,153 of JALXAQ010000218.1, read as the reverse complement.
CATTTTGAGCCGAGAATTAATTTACACGGGTATGACTCGCGCTAGAAAATCTGTGAGTGTGTGGGGAAATGAGCAGGTGTTTATGGAGGCGGTTTCACAAAAAATTACTCGATCTTCGGGATTGCGTGAAAAGTTGTAAAATTCGACGCGGAGCGTCGAGGCAGGCATTCCCACGCAGAGCGTGGGAACGAGAACAAACCTACTATGTACTAGCCGTCCTGCACCTACAAACCTACTATGTTCTCGTTCCCACGCTCTGCGTGGGAATGCCTGTAGCGACGCTCTGCGTCGAAAAAAATGTGAGACTGTCATAATGAAATTAAATAAACATTTGATAAATAGTTTTTTTTTAATCTTAATGCTAACAGCCTGTTCGTCTATTCCCCTAAAAGATAGATTAAATGTTAGCTCAGAACAGCTAAACCTAATCTTAATGGCTGAACAGAAAGCGACGCCTGAAGGACAAAAAATATTAGTCACTGGACGACAAATGATAGAAAACAAGGTCATTCTACCGGGCGGTTGCTGGGATTATATTCACGAAATCTATAACCGCGCTGGCTATCCAAACTTACCCACAAAACGCGAAAATGTTTTTAAAAGTGTCAATACGGGACCATACGCCAATATCAATCTGTTTCAGCCAGGCGATTTTCTCTATTTTATTAACCACTCATATAAAAATTATGAACACAGTGCTATTTTTATAGGTTGGCTCGATAACAAACAAGCTCTGATGCTCAGCTACGCCGGAGAAAATCGCCGTCAACCTGCCCGTTATTTCCCATACGATTTATCCAGCGTATTTCGTGTTATTCGAGCGAAAAGATAACGACAGGGATTTTTTTTGAGCAGGGATAAACCCAACACTAACTACAGGGCAGGGATTTTTTTTGAGCAGGGATAAACCCAACACTAACTACAGGGCAGGGATTTTTTTTTAGCAGGGATGAACCCAACACTAACTACAGGGCAGGGATTTTTTTTTAGCAGGGATGAACCCAACACTAACTACAGGGCAGGGATTTTTTTTTAGCAGGGATAAACCCAACACTAACTACAGGGCAGGGATTTTTTTTTAGCAGGGATGAACCCAACACTAACTACAGGGCAGGGATTTTTTTTTAGCAGGGATAAACCCAACACTAACTAC